>NZ_JBEPAL010000003.1:0-273292 GCF_040298625.1 Streptomyces sp. NPDC001532 | reverse complement strand
CGCCGGGCCCCGGGGGCCGCCCCGGGGGGGGTGTGCTCGCTCCCCCCCCCCCCCGCCCCCCGCGCGCCCCCCCCCGCGCGGCCCGCCCCCCCCCCCGGCCCCGCGTCGAGCAGTCCCGCCAGCCGGTCGGCGAGCCGGTTCACCGCCTCCGGTTCGGTGACCTCCCACTGCACATAGGCCGCCGCCGCGGACAGCGAGGCGAACCCGCCCCGCGGCAGCGGCGGTCCGAAGGGTCCCACCGCGTCCACGTACAGCCGGTTCGGGTCGCACGGCAGCCCGGCGGCCTCCGCCCGCCGCAGCAGCGCGTACAGCCGCCGGCGGGCGTCGGCGTGATGGCCGGGGGTGGGCACCAGTTCGCCCAGCTCGCTCCAGTAGCGGGCCATCACCTCGGTGGGCAGCATCCGGCCCACCCGGACGTCCGGGCCGCCGGCGACCGCCGAGACCATGCCGACCACGGTGCCGTCCGGCCGGGTCACCGCCGCCCCGCTGAACCCGGCGGCGAGCGGCTGCCCGTGCGCGGTCAGGGCCTCCAGCTGGGTCCACTCGTCGGAGATCAGCGGGCCGGGCAGCGCCCGGTAGACGGCGAGCATGCCCTCGTCGTAGCCCTTGGGGAAGCCGTACGCCACCAGTTGGCCGCCGTCGCGCTCGGCGCCCGGCGGGGCGAAGACGGCCGGGTCGAGCGGCACTTCGCGGTCCAGTTCCAGCACGGCGAGGTCGCCGGGGTCGGCGGCGCCGCCCCGCCAGCCGCCGTGCACGGCGACGGCGGCCGTGAGGGGGCCCAGCTCCCGGCTGCCCGGGAAGGTCACGGTGATCGGCGCCCCGTCGGCGAACCGCACCACGTGGGCGCAGGTGAGCACCCGGCGGGCGGAGACCAGGAAGCCGGCGCCGACTTCTTTCCCGCACTCGATCCGGGCGTGCCAGGCGGCCTTGCTCATGCGCGGTCGGCGGCCTGACCCGGGGACCAGGACAGCTTGACGATCAGATGGCCCTCCGCGGCGCCCTTGGCGATCACCGCCCCGGCCTCCGCGGTGAGCTTCACCCCGAACTCCAGCTCCACCGAGTCCGGTTGGAGGGTGCCGTCCCGGAAGACCCGCAGCGCCGACTCCGCCGCCGCGCGCACCCCGCCGAGCGCGCCCTCGAAGGTGCGGGCCGCCTGCGCGGGGCCGTCGCCGCGCGAGACCAGCCGGGCGCCGGACTCGTCGTCGGCGGCCTCCACGACGATCAGCGCGCCGTCCTCGGTCTTGAACTCCACCAGGCCGTCCATGCGCCGTTCACTCCCCCGTGTCCCATGTGACCTCGACCGACTCCATTGTTACGGCCGCGGCTCGCCGCTGTCGCGCGTTCCGGCGGGCCCGGTGCGCCGCACTGGCGGAAACCCGCCACAGCGTGAACCCGCCACGTCCGGTCAACACCCCCGCAACACAAGCCCCCTGAGACTCGTCCCAGCACTCGACCGAGAGAGGCTTGGAATGATCAGAGGACCAGTCAGACGCGGGGCGATCCTCCTGTCGGCGGGGCTCGTGCTTCCGCTGCTGCCGGCCGGGCCGGCGGGCGCGGCGGCCACGGCCCCGGCGGTCACGGCCCCGGCGGTCACCAGGACGGCGAGCGCCGCCCGGACCGTCACCCTCGTCACCGGCGACCGGGTCACCGTCACCGACCTGGGCGGCGGGCGGCGCACGGTCGCCGTGGAGCGGCCCGAGGGCGCCACCGGCGCGGTGCGCACACAGCAGGCGAACGGCGCCCTGACCGTCGTACCGGACGAGGCGCTGCCGTATCTGCGGGCGGGCACGCTCGACGAACGGCTCTTCGACGTGGACGCGTTGCTGCGGCAAGGGCTCGCCGACGACAGGACCGGTGAGCTGCCGCTGATCGTCACGTACGACAAGGGCGCCCGGACCGTCACGCCGCGTGGCGCCGAGCGGACCCGCGCGCTCCCCTCCGTGCGCGGGGCCGCCGTCGAGGCGGACAAGGGGCGGACGTTCTGGCGAACGTTCACCGCGCGGGACGCCGGAGTCGACGGGGTCTGGCTGGACGGGCGGGTCACCGCCGACATGGCCGAAAGCAACGCCCAGATCGGCACGCCGCGGGCGTGGGAGGCCGGCCTCACCGGCAAGGGCGTCACCGTCGCCGTCCTCGACACCGGCGTCGACGCCGGCCACCCCGACCTCGCGGAGCGGATCTCGGCGAGCCGCAGCTTCATCGAGGGCGAGGAGGTCGCCGACCGCAACGGCCACGGCACCCATGTCGCCTCCACCGTCGGCGGCAGCGGCGCCGCCTCCGACGGCCGGGAGCGGGGGGTCGCGCCCGGCGCCGCCCTCGCGGTCGGCAAGGTCCTCAGCGACCAGGGCTCGGGCAGCGAGTCGCAGATCATCGCCGGTATGGAGTGGGCGGCCCGGGAGGTCGGCGCCGACATCGTCTCCATGAGCCTCGGCTCCACCGAACCCAGCGACGGCACCGACCCGATGGCCAGGGCCGTCGACGCCCTCTCGCGGGAGACCGGCGCGCTCTTCGTCGTCGCGGCCGGCAACACCGGCGCGCCCTCCTCCATCGGCTCGCCCGGCGCCGCCGACGCGGCCCTGACCGTCGGCGCGGTCGACTCCGCGGACGAGGCCGCCTACTTCACCAGCGCCGGACCCCGCTACGGCGACAACGCGCTCAAGCCCGACCTCGCCGCCCCCGGCGTCGGCATCCTCGCCGCCCGCTCCCGGCTCGCCGAGGGCGAGGGCGCGTACACCTCGATGAGCGGCACGTCCATGGCGACCCCGCACGTCGCGGGCGTGGCCGCGCTGCTCGCCGAGCGGCACCCCGACTGGACCGGACCTCAGCTGAAGGACGCGCTGATGTCGACGTCCACGCCGCTGGAGGCCTCCGCGTACACGCTGGGCGCGGGCCGGGTCAGCGTGCCGGACGCCGTCGGGGCCCGGGTGACCGCGACCGGCAGCGCGGACCTCGGCTATTACAGCTGGCCGTACGAGGCGAACAAGCCGGTCACCCGGACCGTGACCTACCGCAACTCCAGCGACAGCGCCGTGGAGTTGAGCCTGTCCGTCGAGGGCGGCGCGGGAGTCGCCACGCTCGCCGACACCACGCTCACCGTGCCCGCGCACGGCACCGCGTCCACCACCGTGACCGGCGACGGGGCACAGGCGCCGGTCGGGAACACCAGCGGGCGGATCGTGGCCGCCGTCGCCGGCGTCCCGGTCGCGCACACCGCGTTCGGGCTGGTCAAGGAGGAGGAGCGGTACACGCTCACGGTGCACGTCAAGGACCGTGCGGGCGCCGCCACCGCCGCCGATCTCGTCGTGCAGCGGCTCGCCGAGCGCGTCGACCCCCAGCCGGCGTACGTCGGCGACTCGGGCACACTGAAGCTGCGGCTGACGCCCGGCACCTACAGCCTGACGTCCTTCCTCGACGTGCGCGGCAGCCACGGCGCCGACTCGCTCGGCCTCGGCTTCCTCGCCGCGCCGGAGATCGTCCTCGACCGGGATCGCGAGGTCACCCTCGACGGGCGCACCCTGCGGGAGATCGACGCCCACGTCGACCGGCGCACCGAGACCCGGCAGCTGCTCATGGAGTACGACCGCAGCGCGCACGGAGCCGACCTGTTCGGCGCGGTGATGGTGCCGATCGCCTACGACAGCGTCTTCGCCGCGCCGACCCGGAAGGTCACCGAGGGGACCTTCGAGTACCGGACGGTGTGGCGGCTCGGCAAGCCGCTGCTGGAGGTCCGCGGCGTCGGCGAGGCCGTGGTCCAGCCGGGCGGCACGCTGATCGAGGGCCGCACCCGGCTGCGGCTGACCGACGTCGGGGACGGCCCGCTCACCGGCGATCTCGCGGGCCGTGCGGTGCTGGTGGAGCTGACCGACGGCACCGAACCGGCCGCGCTCGCCCAGGCCGCCCAGGACGCCGGGGTGCGGGCGCTGTTCGTCACCGACGACCGGCCCGGCCGGCTCAACCTCTGGTGGGGCTCCGACGACAACGGCGACCGCCCGCTCCAGATAGCCACGGTGAACGCGGCCGACGCACAGCGGCTGCGGGACGCCGGCAAGGCCGACATGACCGGCACCCGGAACACGCCGTACGTCTACGACCTGTCGAAGGGCTACCCGGGTGCCGTACCGGACCGCGACCTGACCTACGCGCCGGACGAACTGGCCACGGTCCAGGCCAGGTTCCACGCCCCGCGGCGGGTCTCCGGCGGTGAGTTCCGCTATTCGATCACCGACACCTTCCCCATCGGTGTCGGCTTCAAGGAGCGCGTCGACTTCCCGGCCGAGCGCACGGACCTCGTCTCCGACGGCCCCGGCCAGCTGTGGCACGAGTCGGTGGATCTCGGGGCCGGCGCGGAGCTGGAGCAGCGCGGCGGACTCGTCCGCCACCGCGCCGGCACCCGCACCACCCTGAACTGGTTCAAGCCGGTCTGGCACCCCTGGCTCGGCACCGGCCTCGGCTGGGGCCAGACGCGCACCGGCAACCAGCTCCAGTTCAACACCCCCGGCTGGGGCGACTCCGGGCCCGACCACACCGGCTTCGGCGACGTGTGGAGCGAGGGGACCGGCATGTCCCAGCAGACCGAGGTGTATCTGGACGGGGAGCTGGTCGACCGGCGCAAGAGCTCCGGCGCGTACGTCTGGGACGCGCCCGCCGAGGAGCGCACCTACAAGGTGGTCACCGACACCGCGCTCGACCCGGCCCGCTGGGACCCGGCGTCCGAGGGGCACGCCGAGTGGACCTTCCGCTCGGCCGCGACGCCCGAGGACCGGCGCACCTTCCTGCCGCTGATCAACCTCGCCTTCGACATCGACACCGACCTCGCCGGCCGGGTGCGCGACGGACGGCTGCCGATCGGGCTGTCCGCGCAGTATGTGGTGGGCGCCGAGGGCACCGGGAGGCTCGGCGGCGGCAGCCTCGACGTCTCCTACGACGAGGGGAGGTCCTGGCGGAAGGTGACGCTCGCCGGGGACGGCCCGGCCGCCTGGCGCGGCACGCTGCACGTGCCCAGGGGCACCGAGTCGGTCTCGCTGCGCGCCTCCGCCCGCGACGACCGGGGCGGCTCGGTGGTCCAGGAGATCGTCCGGGCCGTGAACGTGCGCTGACGGCCGGCGGCCGACGGCACGCGGACGGCGCCGCCTCCCTGGGACGGGGAGGCGGCGCCGCCTGTCGTTCTCTCCCGGACCGTCAGACCAGCCAGCCGACGAAGTGGACGAGGCCGGCGAGGATGTCGGTGAGAAGGTTCATGATCGTGCTCTTTCCTTGCGATGTGCGGGGGAGGTTGCGCGTTCGTGTCGCCACGGTCTGCAGCCCGTCGCTCGCGCACCGTAAGTATCGGCGGTCGCACCGGACTCATGCGATCTCAGGAGCGACGATCACCTGTTCCAGGGAACAACTGCTCGCCTGTTCGGACCCGGGCGATCCCCAGCCGCTCCAAGTCCTGCGGCCGGATGAGGAGTTGGTCCGCCGTCGCCTCCACCTCCCGCGGCGACCGCTTCAGGATCGCCGCCGCCAGCTCCGGCGCGATGACGGAGAAGTAACTGTCCGGAGTGGCCCAGGTGTTGCCGGGCGCCGCCAGCGCCAGCGCGCCGCCCGAACCGCCCTCGCCGATCACCAGCGTCGTCACCGGCGTCCTGGCCGCCGCCACCGCGCCGAACAGCTCCGCGATCGCCGCCCCGGCGCCCTGCCGCTCCGCCTCCGCGTCATTGGCGGCGCCCGGCGTGTCGACCAGCGTCAGCACCGGCACGCCCAGCCGGTCCGCGAGCCGGATCAGCCGGACGGCGGTGCGGTAGCCGGCCGGCCGGGTCGCCGTCCCGGTCTGCGCGGCGTAGGCGACGGTCCGGCCCCCGTGCGTGCCGAACCCGCAGAGCATGCCGTCGTCGGTGCCGCCGCAGCGGTCGCCGCCGATCGCCGCCCGGTCGGTGAAGTAGGCGTCCAGATAGCGGTCGGCGCGCGGCCGCCCGGCCGCCCGGGCGCGCAGCACCGCCTCCCAGCCCGTCGCGGGCAGATCGCCCGCACCCAGCGGGAGCGGCGGCGGCGCGGGCTCGGCCGACGGCGCCGTCAGCAGCCGCAGCCAGCGGCCCAGCGTCGACCGCAGCTCCTCGGGCGGTACGACCGCGTCGGCGGCGCCCGCCGCGACCTGCGCCTCGGCCGTGTACGCCGCCGGATCCGCGTCCGCCGGACGCACCCGCGAGCCCGCGAAGCCGACCTGGGCGCCCGGCAGCGCCAGCACCACGTCCGCACCCGCGCCCAGCGTCGCCCAGCCGCCGCCGGTCGTCGGATCACGCAGCACCGCGATCTGCGGCAGCCCCGCCTCCCGGGTCAGCACCGACTGCCGGGCCACCCGCTGGAGCTGGGTCAGCGCGAGCATGCCCTCCTGCATCCGGCTGCCGCCGGTGGCGATCAGCGGCACCACCGGCAGCCGGTGCTTCCGGGCGTAGGCGTACGCCGCCTCCAGCCGGTCGCCGGTGCGCTCGCCCAGCGAACCGCCGAGGAAGCCGAACTCGAAGGCGATCAGCACCGCCCGGGTGCCCTCCACCGACGCGGTGCCGCACACCACGGACTCGTCCTCGCCGGTGCGCTCGGCGGCGCGGGCGTGGGAGGCGTCGTAGCCCTGCCAGGTGAGGGGGCCGTCGGGCGAGGACTGCCGTGCGGGCGGCGGCAGTTCGCGGAAGTCGTCGGTGACGAGGGCGATGGCCTCGCGGGCGCTCGGGCGACGCTCAGCCACGGCCCAGCGCCCGCTTCATGATCTTCCCCATGTCGTTGCGGGGCAGCACGTCGAGGTGGTGCACCACTCGGGGCCGCTTGTGCGGGGCGAGCCGCCGTGCCACATGACCGGCCAGCTCCTCCAGCGCGGGCGGCCGGTCCGGGTCCGCCGGCACGATCCACGCCACGATCCGCTCACCGAGGTCCGGGTCGGGCTCCCCGGTGACGGCGGCCTCCCGCACCCCCGGATGCTCCAGCAGCGCGTTCTCGATCTCCCCGGCGCCGATCTTGTAACCGCCGCTCTTGATCAGGTCGGTGGCCTTGCGGCCGACGATCCGCACATGACCGTCCGCGTCCCGCACCGCCATGTCCCCGGTGCGGAACCAGCCGTCGGCGGTGAACGCGGCGGCGGTGGCGTCCGGCCGGTTCAGATACTCGGTGAACAGGTTCGCGCCGCGCACCTGGATCTCGCCGACGCTCTCCCCGTCGAACGCCGTGATCACCGACCCGTCGTCCTCCACCAGCCGCAGCTCCACCCCCGGCAGCGGCACCCCGACGGTCCCGGCGCGGGCCTCGCCGTCGGCGCGGACACTGGTGTTCATCAGGGTCTCCGTCATGCCGTACCGCTCGATCACCCGCCGTCCGGTCGCCGCCGCGATCCGCTCGTGGTCGTGCACCGGCAGCGCGGCCGAACCGGACACCAGCAGCCGGGCCCCGCTCAGCGCCTTCACCAGCTCGGGCTCGGCGGGCAGCGCCTCCGCGATCCGGTGGTACATCGTCGGCACCCCGAACAGCATGGTCGCGCCGGCGTTCAGCTCCCGCGCCACGCCCGCGGTGTCGAACCTGCCCAGATGCCGCACCGACCCGCCGCGCCGCAGCGGGCCCAGGACGCCCAGCACCAGCCCGTGCACATGGAACAGCGGCAGCCCGTGCACCAGCACGTCGTCGCCCGTCCACCGCCAGGCGTCCGCCAGCGCGTCCAGGGTGGCGGCGATCGCGCGGCGCGGGACGACGGCGCCCTTCGGGGGGCCGGTGGTGCCGGAGGTGTAGACGATCAGCGCGGGGGCCTCGTCGCCGACGCTCTCCCGCGGGAGACCGCCGGCACCGGTCACGTCGACGTCGATCCGCTCCAGCCCGCCGAGCGCGGCCGGAAGCTCGTCGCCGGGCGCCGCCAGCACCGCGCCGGGCGCGCTGTCGCCCAGGATGTGCGCCAGCTCCTTCTCACCCGACTTCGGGTTGAGCGGCACCACCGGCACCCCGGCGAGCAGCGCGCCCACCACGCCGACGGCCGTCTCCAGCGCGAGCGTCGCCCACACGGCGACCCGCCCGGTGTGCCGCACGCGTTCGGCCACGGCACCGGCCGCGGCGGCGAGCCGCGCGTACGTCAGGGAACGGGAGCCGAACCGGAGAGCGGGACGCGCACCGGCCGCGCCGTCGGCGAGCGCGGGAAAGAGGGAGGACACGCGGCGTACTCCTTAACTGTCGGGACTGGCTGTCGGGCCTGGCTGTCGGGTCGACATCCCGTTCCTATCAGGCCACCGCCTCCGCCAGGTCCGCGGTGCGTTGTTAGCCTGCGCGCGGACCAGCCGTCGTGAGGGAGGAAAGCCGCCGTGTCACCTCGCATAGCCCTCGTCACCTGCCGCCCCGGCCCCGAGGTGGCCGACGACCGCGACCTGCCGGTGCTGGAACACGCGCTGCGGGAGGCGGGCGCGGACGCGGAGGTGGTCGTATGGGACGATCCGGCGGTCGAGTGGGGGTCCTTCGAACTCGCGCTGATCCGCTCCACCTGGGACTACAGCTGGCGGGCCGAGGAGTTCCTGGCCTGGGCGGCGAGATGCGAGCAGGTGACGCGGCTGGCCAACCCGGCGGACGTGGTGCGCTGGAACGCGGACAAGCGGTACCTGGGGGAGCTGGCGGCGGCCGGGGTGCCGACGGTGCCCACCACGTACCTGGCCCCCGGCGACCCGGCCGACCTGCCCGACGACCACGAGTACGTCGTCAAGCCCGCCTCCGGCGCCGGCGCCCGGTTCGCCGCCCGCTACACCCCGGACGAATGGGACACCGCCGTACGACAGTTGGCGCGGATGCACGCGGAGGGGCTGACCGCCATGGTGCAGCCGTACATGCGGGCCGTCGACGTCAGCGGCGAGCGGGCGCTGCAGTACTTCGGCGGGCGGCTGCTGCACGCCGGCCGCAAGGGCGCCGTGCTGGCGCCCGGTACGCCGTACGACGCCCGGAAGGTGCCGCACCCGGGGCTGGAGGTCTGGCATCCGACCACCGCCGAACTCGCGGTCGCCGAACGCGCCCTGGCCGCCGTCCCGGATCCGTCCCGGCTGCTGTACGCGCGCGTCGACCTGGTGGACGGGGCGGACGGGCGGCCGGTGGTGATGGAACTGGAGCTGGTCGAGCCGAACCTGTTCCTGGGACTGCACCCGGAGTCGGTGCCGCGGGTCGTCACGGCGGTGCTGGCGGCGGCGCGCACATGACCGGCGTTCAGAAGCCGTTCCTGATGGTGGTCGAGGACGTCTTCTCCCTCCGGCAGGGCAGGGCGCTCATGGCGACCGGCCGGATCGAGCGCGGCCGGGTCCGGGCGGGCGACGAGGTGGAGATCGTCGGTTTCGGGGACTGCCCGACCAGCCGCGTCACCGGCATCGAGGCATTCCCGCGATCACGGGTCCCGGAGGCGACCGCGGGCATGAACGTCGCACTGCTGCTGCCCGGCACGGCAGGCACGGTCGAGCGGGGACACGTGCTCGCCGCACCGGGCTCGATCGCGGCGCACACCGCCTTCGTCGCGGACCTCGCGCCGCTGTCCGGGGAACAGGGCGGTACGGAGCTGTCGACCGGCGACACCCTCGCCTTCCACCTCCACGCGGCGGTCGTGCGGGGCACGGTGACCTTGCCCGGCGACCTGGACACGCTGCGGCCGCTGCACACGGCCGCGGTGACGGTGACGCTCGAACACCCCGTGGCCCTCGAGAACGGCCGGCCCTTCGCCTTCCGCCACCACGGCCGCGCCGCGGGCACGGGGACGGTGGTCCGGCTGCTGCGGTGAGCCGGGGTGGTGACGGCCGTCAGTACGGGCCGCCGCGGAAGAGCACACTGCCGTGGCGGCGGGGGCGGTCGCCGCGTTCGTGGGCCGTGTCGGAGCGGTCGGCCGGGGACGAGCGCCGGGCGAGGGCACGGAGGGCCGACAGGCCCGCCAGCACCTCGTCGCGGTGGCGGGCGGACTTCATCCAGGCGGGCAGCCGGGCGAACATCCCCAGCGCGGGCGAGGCGTGACGCTCCCGCAGCCGGGCGCCCACGTAGGCGGCGAGGGCGTCGACGTGTTCCTCGTCGTAGGCCCACAGAATCCGTCCGGCACAGCGGGTCTGGAGCCAGAGGGGCCGCCGGAAGAAGGGGTCCTCGGTGCCGCCGGCCACCGCGCGCGGAGAGCATCGGCATCGGTCGTGCGCCGAGTCCGCGGCCCTGACCGGCCGGAGGCTGAGCCTGCCGCTGATCGAGAACAAGACAGCCATCACGCACGTGCACTCAGGCCTTTGTCGCCCAGTCGGTCAACGGCCTCTCGGTTTGGGCCAAGTGTCGCGTCGAGGCGGTCATGAAGAGAGGGTGCCTGGACGCCAGACCGCATCCACGTCCCCCACACAGACGTATCCCCCATCCCGTTGACTACCGTCCGTATTGAATCTAGTGCGCTTAGTGACTGTCTTTCTATGGTCAAAGCGACGCCAACACCGCATCCATGGAGGATTCGTGGCACGCTTGCGCACTCGTCTGGCCCTGCTCGGCTCGGCCGCGGCCCTCGCCGCCGGCGCTCTCGTCCCCGCGCAGTTCGCCGGGGCCCGACCCGCCGCCGCGGCCGAGCAGAAGCAGTGGGTCGCCCTGGGTGACTCCTACACCGCCGGGGTCATCCGGGCCGCGGGCGACATCTTCGAAGTCCCGCGCGACGGCTGCGACCGCACCGACCGCTCCTACCCCCAGGTCATCGACCGCGACCTCGGCGTTCTCTTCGAGCTGACCAACGTCAGCTGCGGCGCCGCCACCATCGAGAACGTCACCGACACACCCCAGCACCCGATCGGCCGTCACCTGCCGCCCCTCTCGGAAGACCCGGACTACCCCTTCCCCCCGGTGCCCCCTCAGTCCGAGGCGGTGGGCCCCGACACCGACGTCATCACCGTCGGAGTCGGCGGAAACACCCTCGGCTTCGCCGACCTCCTCAGCAGGTGCACGCAGCTGGGCGGCGAAAGCGGCGGCAAGGGCACCCCGTGCAAGGACGCCCTGGCCGCCGGCATCCCCGACCGGCTGAAGAACGTGCGCCAGGAATACGACCGGATGCTCGAGGTGCTCCACGAGCGCGCCCCGCACGCGAAGATCCTGGCCGTCGGCTACCCCACGGTCATCCCCGAGGACACCTCCAGCTGCGGCTTCGGCGACCTGACGCAGTTCGGCGCGATCACCCAGGGCGACCTGGACTGGCTGCGCGACGACGTCCTGGAACCCCTCAACAAAGCCATCAACAACTCCACCGGCACCCAGGACGCCGCCGGCTTCGTCGACCTCTACACCCCCTCCCGCCATCACAGCGTCTGCGACGACTCCAAGTGGGTCGAAGGCTTCGTCACCCTCCCAGACCAGCTGTCCTTCGTGCACCCCAACGCCCTCGGCCACCGCAACGCCGCAGACTTCGTCGAAGAGGCGATGCTGAACGCCATCAGCTGAGCCCCCGCACCCGGCACCCCGCCGACGCCCCCTGAGTGAACTGGCCTCCGGCACCAGCCGGAGGCCGGTTCCGCGTTCCTGGAACCCCAAGTCAGGTATGAGAGACAGGCCCCTGGTCCGCCGGCAGCCGCTGGAAAAGCCCCCACGTGAACTCCGCCACCACCTCCCGCCCGTCCGGCCCCGTGAGCGCCAGCCCCCAGCGGGTCGGTGCCGTGCCCTGGAGGGGGCGGGCGGGGGCGAAGGCGCGGGCTGCCTCGTCGACGGTGCAGGACCAGGGGGTGAGGTCGGCGAGGGTGCGGAGGGCGGGGGCGGGGGCTCCCGGGGCTCGTACCAGCCACTCGTTCCAGACCGCGCCGCCCTCCCCGACCAGCACCTCGAAGCGCAGGTCCGGCCAGAGCGGCACCGGCCACCGCCAGGCCTCGCAGTCCAGGTCGCCGATGCGGCGGGGGGTCCGGGACTCGGGGGCGCCGAGCACCGAGCGGTAGCGGCCGGCCGCCGACCTGGCCCGCGGCGAACGGAGCATCGCCTGCCAGCGCTTGTTGGCCTCCCGCATGTCGGCCAGGGAGACGCCGAGCGCGCGGCGGGCGTCCGCCACCAGGTCGGCGTTGTGGTCGGCCATGCGGCGCAGCAGGACCAGCTGGAAGTCGAGGGGGGTGAAGGGGGGCCGGCTCGTACCGCTCATGAGGGCGAGTCTCGCAGAGGAGCGCCGCGGTCCGGTGCCGGCTGCCGCCGGGCCCGCCGCGGGTGAGATCGCCCAGCGGGAGAGCGCGGCGGAGGAGGCCGTGGGCCGGTGACGTGCCGCTCGCCGAGGCCGCCGAGTCGCTCGACCGGGCCGAGGCCGCCGTACGCCTGATGGAACGCAGGCTGCCGCCGGCCGGCGAGGTGCTGCTGTGCACCGAGCACACCGAGGCGCTGGTGTTGCTCCAGCCGGAGGAACCGATCGACGACCTCGCCGTGCGCTGTCCCGCCCCGCTCGCCGGCTGCGGGCCCGCGCACGGGCGGCGGCTCGCCGAGACCCTGCCGGCGGTGGCTGGAGACCCGGAGCGGGAGCCCCGAGGTCGCCGCCCGCCCCGGTGTGCGTCCTCGGACCGTCCGCTGCCGGCCGCGGCGGATACGGGAACCGTGGGGCGACGGCATCGACGACCCCGACCGGCGCTTCGCACCGGAACCGGTGCCGCGCGCCCGGCGGCCGCGCGGCGTGATCGGCCGCGGCGGGCCTCAGCCGCGCCGCGCCCGGCCCACCGGCAGCCGCACCAGGTCCCGGCCCACCACGACCCGCCCCGAGTAGCCCCGGCGCACCTTCGCCTGCCAGGTGGTGTCCGGGATCAGGCCGACCGCGCCCGGCACCAGATGGCTCAGCACCAGCGTGGGTACCCCGGCCCGCTCGGCGAGCGGGCCCAGCCCGCGCGCGTCGGTGTGGCTGATCTCCATGTGCCGCAGCTGCGCGGGCCTCAGCCCGCCCGTCCTCAGGGTGTCGAGGTCCATCACCTCGTGCACCAGCACGTCCGCGCCGCGCGCCAGCCGCTCCAGGTTCCCGCACGGCGAGGTGTCACCGCTGAACACCACCGAGCCGTCCGCGGTGTCGAAGCGGAACGCGAAGGACGGGAACACCGGCGGATGCTCCACCAGCACCGCCGTCACCCGCACCCGGTCGTCCCGCATCACCTCGAACGGCTCCATCGGCGGCGCCATCAGCCGGTCCGGGCCGGCGCCCCTCGGCATCCGGAAGCGGATGTCGCGCGCCCTGATCAGCTCGCGGATGTCCGGCCAGCCCTCGCTGCGCATCCGCACGTTGATGTCGTACGCCGTCCCCTGGACGTGCCGCTCCAGCAGCTCGGCCGTGCCCGGGGCGGGCGCCGACGGGCTGACCGTGTCCACCGCCCGCCCGGCCGGCCACACCGCCGGCAGCTCACCCGCCGAGCCCGGCCCGTACACCCGCACCGGCCCGCCCAGCGGCTGGAAGCCGCCGAACCGCAGCCACAGCAGCGCGTACAGGTCGGCGAGGTGGTCGGAGTGCAGATGGGTCAGGAACACCGAGTCCAGCTGCCCGGCCGTCAGCGCGGCCTCCGCGTACCGGCCGAACGCGCCGGGCCCGCAGTCCACCAGGTGGACCCGCCCGTCCACGACCAGCGCGGAGCAGATCCCGGCCCGCCCGGCCATCGGCACCGGCCCCCCGCTGGTGCCCAGCAGCACCAGCTCGGTACGCGAGCCTCCGGCGGGCGCGGCGGTCGCGGCGGCGTCCCGCGGCACCAGTCCGGCCGCCGCCGTCAGCGTGGTGGCGGCAGCGGCGGTGCGCAGAAGGGTACGGCGGCTGTGAGCGGCTGGAGTGGTCTGTGCGACAGCGGAGTTGGGCATGGCGAGTCCCGAGGGGTGAGGGGGTGTACGGGCTGCGGGTACGCGGTGGGGGGCGCGTCGACGTGCGCGGTTCCTTCCAGCAGTCAACGGCGGCCCCGCCCCTCGGGCTTCGGTCCCACCGCCCAGATTCCGTCCGGACTTTGGGATCGGCGTACAGGAGCGCGCGGGATGGGTTACGCGGTGTCCGCCCGGTCCGGGCCCAGCAGGCGGGTGATCTCCAGGGCCAGGCGCAGGTCCAGGGCGTCGGTCTCCAGTGGGCGGCCGAGCAGGGCCGTCGCGCGGTGGACGCGGTAGGTGACCGTGTTGCGGGCGATGAACAGGCGCTCCGCGGCGCTCTGCGGGCTGCGGCCCTCGGCGAGGTAGACGCGCAGGGTCTCGCGGAGTTCACGGGTGCGGGGGTCGTCGGCGGCGAGCGGGCCGAGGACGTCGGCGGCGAACCAGCGGGCGTGCTCGGGGTCGGCGGTGAGCAGCGCCGCCGTGCCGACGTCGGCGTAGTCGCACAGCCAGCCGGTGCGGCCCAGGCGGGCCATGCGGTCGGCCTCGCGGGCGCCGCGATGGCTGCGCCGGAACCCCTCGGCGCCGTGGCCGACGGGGCCGACCGCGACGCGCAGCGGCCGGTGCTCGGGGACCAGCCGGGGCAGCCTGGCGAGCGCGTCGCGCGGCGGCCGAGCGGGCCAGCACGTCCACGCCCACAGCTCGGTGCCGCCCGCCGCCACCGTCAGCAGGTTCTCGCCGTCCGCCGCCCGCGAGAGTTCGGCGGCGAGCCGGCGTGCCGCCCGCTCGGAGGGGTCCGGGGCGGTCGAGGTGATGATGAACGCGGCGTGGTGGCGGGCCAGGTCGTAGCCGAGGGTGCGGGAGGCCGCGGCGCCGCCGACGACGCGGCCGGCGAGCAGGTCGTCCACCGTGCGGCGGCGGGCCGCCTCGGTGCTGCGCCGCCAGCGGTCGCGCTCGGCGGCGTACTCCTCGGCGAGCCGGCTGGCCTGGACGTCGGCGTAGACGAAGAGGAGGTCGCTGACCCGGTGGGTCTCCTGGGCGCGGGTCTCCTCCGGCTCCCGGGCCAGGGCCTCCAGCAGCCGGGCGTGCAGGTGGGCGTGGCCGAGCCGCACCCCGCGCAGCACCCGGTCCAGCGGCACGTTCCTGCGCGCCAGTTCGGCGTTGCCCGCGACGGCCTCCGCGGGGACCTGCTCGGCGGTCGGCGGCGGCTCCGTCAGCAGCGCGCGCAGCGCCGTCAGCACGGTCGCCTCCACCGCCCGCCGGAACGGCGGGAGGGCGCCGGGCCCGCCGTGCTCCGGCACCTGCCGCACGATCTCCGCCGCCATGTCCCGGGCCACCTCGACCGCCCAGCCGACCGGACCGCTGCCGAGCGCCGCCCGCGCCGCCGCCAGCGTCTCGGGCGTGCACGCGGCCTCCGGGGGGACACCCGCGGGAGCGAGCCGCAGCAGCCAGCCGGGAGCCGAGTCGGCGGTCGTGGTCACCGGGCCAGTACAGCAGAGGCGCCCGGCCGCCGCCGCCCGCTCAGTGCCGGGCGCCGGCCAGGCCCCGGGCGCGCAGCACCCGGCGTTCCAGCGGCGCGAACAGCAGCAGGTCGACGGCGACGCCCACGACCAGGATCTCCCCGATGGTGGCGAGCACCAGGGCCATGTCCTGGTAGGAGCGGGCGTTCTCCAGCAGCTGGCCGAGACCGAGCCCCAACTCCGGTGAGCTGGCGATGAGTTCGGCCGCCATCAGCGACCGCCAGGAGAACGCCCAGCCCTGCTTGAGGCCGGCCAGATAGCCGGGCAGCGCGGCGGGCAGCAGGATGTGCCGGACCCGGGCGGCCCCGGCGGCGCCCAGCACCCGCCCGGCGCGCAGATACAGCGGCGGCACCTGGTCGACGCCCGCCAGCAGCCCGTTCGCGACGGACGGTACCGCCCCCAGCAGCACCACCGCGTAGATGGTGGCGTCGGTCAGCCCGAACCACACCACCGCGGCCGGCACCCACGCCACCGACGGCAGCGACTGCAACCCCGACAGCACCGGCCCGAGCGCCACCCGCACCGGCCGCACCGCGCCGAGCAGCAGCCCCAGCGCGGTGCCGAGCAGCACGGCGGCCACGAAGCCGAGCGCGCCGCGCTGCATGCTCGTCCACACCGTGGAGAACAGGGTCCCCTCGTACCACTGGTCCGACAGGGCGCCCCACACGTCCGCGGGCGACGGCAGCAGATAGCCGGGCTTCAGCTCGGCGGCGTACGCGGCCTGCCACAGCAGCAGCACGGCCACGACGGCCACCACCGGCGGCAGCACCCGCTCCCGCAGGATCCGCCGCAGCGACAGCCGTCCGGGCCCGGCGGGGGCGCTGTCCAGCGCGTCGAGGCCCGCCCCGACCGCCGCGGTCTCCGCGCCGGCTCCGGGCCCGGTCGTGACGGTGTCACCGGCGGCCATGACGTCGTATCTCCTCCCGCAGGGCGTCGGTGACCCGGGCCGTCAGCGCGGCCTCCCCGGTGCCGGGGCCGTCGGCGGTCCACTCGCGCACCACCCGGCCGGGCCGCGAGGACAGCAGCACCACCCGCTGCCCGAGCCGGACCGCCTCGCGCACGTTGTGGGTGACGAACACCACCGACAGCCCGTTCTCCGACCAGATCCGGCTCAGCTCCTCGTGCAGCACGTCCCGCGTGATGGCGTCGAGCGCGGCGAACGGCTCGTCCATCAGCAGCACGTCCGCCTCCTGCGCGAGCGCCCGCGCCAGCGCCACCCGCTGCCGCATACCGCCCGACAGCTCGTGGATGCGCTTGCCGTACGCGTCCTTCAGCCGCACCAGCTCCAGCAGCCGCCGCGCCTCCCGCGGCCGCTCCCGGCGGGGCACTCCGCGCAGGCGCAGCGCGAGTTCCACGTTGCGCCCGGCCGTCAGCCACGGGAACAGGGCGTGGTCCTGGAACATCAGCGCGGCCCGCCGCCCGCCCGGCACCTCGATGGCGCCGGCGGACGGCCGGTCCAGGCCCGCGACCAGGTTCAGCAGGGTGGACTTGCCGCACCCGGAGGCGCCGAGCACACACAGGAACTCGCCGCGGTCCAGGGTGAGGCTGATGTCGTCGAGGACCGTCTGGCGCCGCCCGGAGGTGTCGAACCACTTGGAGACATGGGTGAGCCGGACGGCGGGTGGCCGCGCCCCGGCCGGGGCGAGCGAGAGGCGGGCCGGTGCGCCGGACCGCAGCACCGTTTCTGACATGAGATCAAATCCTTCGTGTCGAAGTGGTCAGCCGCCGGTGACACCGAGGCCGACATCGTCCACCGCCTCCTCGCCCCGGCGGGCGAGGACCTCGTTCAGCAGGCGCAGGTCGAAGATGCCGTCCAGGGCCGTGGACCCGCCGCCCAGCAGTCCCAGCCGGTCGGCCCGCCCGGCCTCCTCGGCCAGGGTCGCGGCGAGCGGGTCGGCGGTCAGGCGGACATGGCGCCAGGCCGCGTCCAGGACGTCCCGCTCCAGCGGTCTGCCGGTCGCCGCCTCGATGGCCCGGTTCACGCCCGCCCTGCCCTCGGCCGGGTTCTCCCGCAGCCACTCGTTGGTCTCCAGCGCGCCCCGCAGCACCGCCCGGACGACGTCCGGATGGTCGGCGAGGAAGGACTGCGAGACCACCACCAGCGCCGTCACGAACGAGCCGTCCCGCCACAGGTCCGCCTCGTCCACGAGCACCCGGCCGCCGCTCGCCACCAGTTGCGCGGCCACCGGCTCGGGCACCCACGCGCCGTCGATCGCGCCGCGCCGGAAGCTGGTGGGGATCTCCTTGGAGGACTGCCGCACCACCGTGACGTCGCCGCGCCCGGTGCGCGGGTCGACGTCCCAGCCCTGCTCCCGGATCCAGTGCAGCAGCGCCACGTCCTGGGTGTTGCCCGCCTCCGGGGTGGCGATCCGCAGGCCCCGGATGTCGGTGCCGGGCACCTCGGCGTCCGCGTCGACGACGAGGGAGACCCCGCCGGAGGCGGCGCCCGACACGATCCGCAGGCTGCGGCCGGCCGAGCGCAGGTAGCCGTTGACGGCCGGCGACGGGCCCATCCACGCGATGTCGACGGCGCCCGCGTTCAGCGCCTCCAGCGCCGACGGGCCGCCGTTGAACACCTGGGTGCGCAGCCGGGTGCCGCCCAGCTCCCGGGTGAAGAACCCCTCCTGCACCCCGGCGAGCGGGGTGGCGTGCGTGACGTTGGCGAAGTAGCCGACGGTCACAGACTCCGCCGACAGCGGCGGCCCGCTGCCGACGGCCGGGGCGGCCGCCGCCGATCCCGGCGCCCGCGACCCGTAGCCGCAGCCCGCCGCGCACAGCACCAGCAGGAGCAGCGCCAGCAGCGCGCGCCGCCGCTCAGGCAGCCGCATCGGCCGTCCCCGGAGCGGTGGTGCCGATCATGCCCGCGGTGAGCGTGGCGCCGTCGCCCGGGTCGACGAGGACGAAGGAGCCGGTGCGGCGGTCGTCCTGGTAGCGGTCGAACGCCAGCGGCTCGGCGGTGCGCAGCTCGATCTGCCCGATGTCGTTCAGCTCCAGCCGGCCGGCGCCGCCGATCCGCCGGACCACCGCGCGCACCGTCCGCGTGGTGTGCCTCAGCAGGACGTGGTCGCCGGGCCGCAGCGCCCGCTCGTGCAGATGGCACACGGCCGCCCGTACGTCCCGGGCCACCGTCGGCGCCGCGTCCGCGGGCACGATCAGATCGCCGCGGGAGACGTCCAGGTCGTCGGCGAGGCGCAGCGCGCCGGACTGCGGCGAGCCGATCGACTCGGCGGGTGTGCCCAGCAGGTCGACGCCGGTGACGGTGGTGGTCCGCCCGGACGGCAGCACGGTCACCCGGTCGCCGGTGCGCAGCACTCCGGCGGCGAGCTGGCCGGCGTACAGCCGGGTGTCCCCGGAGCGGATGACGTACTGCACCGGGAAGCGCGCGGGTGCCCCCGTCTCCTCCGCGGTGACCGGCACGCTCTCCAGGTGGGCGAGGACCGTCGGGCCGGCGTACCAGTCCATCCGTGTGGACGGCTCGACGACGTTGTCCCCGGCCAGCGCGGAGATGGGGATCGCGGTGACCTCGCGGATGCCCAGCCCGCCGGCGTACGCCGTGAACTCGGCGGCGATGGCGGCGAAGACGGACTTGTCGTAGCCGACGAGGTCCATCTTGTTCACCGCCAGCACCACCTGCGGCACCCGCAGCAGCGCGGCGACCGCCGCGTGCCGGCGGGTCTGCTCCACCACGCCCTTGCGGGCGTCGACGAGGATCACGGTCAGTTCGGCGGTGGAGGCGCCGGTGACCATGTTGCGGGTGTACTGCACATGGCCCGGTGTGTCGGCGAGGATGAACCGCCGGCGCGGGGTGGCGAAGTAGCGGTAGGCGACGTCGATGGTGATGCCCTGCTCGCGTTCGGCCCGCAGGCCGTCCGTCAGCAGCGCCAGGTCGGGTCCCTCGCCGGCGGAGGCGCGGGCGACCGCCTCCAGCTGGTCGGCGAGGACCGATTTCGAGTCGTGCAGCAGGCGTCCGACGAGCGTGGACTTGCCGTCGTCCACCGAGCCCGCGGTGGCCCAGCGGAGCAGATCCGCCTCGGCCGCCGGTCGGGCGGACGGGGCGCGGTCCCGGGTGGCGTGGGGCATGGGGTTCGCAGGTCCCTCCTGTGTGCCGGCGGCCGCGGGCCCGGCGCTGAGCCGGGTCCGGACCTCCTGGAAGATGCCGCGCATCATCAGGGCGGCGGTGAAGTGCGGGGGATGGAAGTCGTGACCGAGAGCTGTCAGGTCGGCCGTCATCTCAGAAGTACCCCTCGCGTTTGCGGTCCTCCATGGCGGCCTCGGAGAGCCGGTCGTCGGCGCGGGTGGCGCCGCGTTCGGTGAGCCGGGACGCGGTGATCTCGGTGATCACCTCGTCCACGTCGGCCGCCTCGGACAGCACCGCGCCGGTGCAGGACATGTCGCCGACGGTCCGGTAGCGCACCCGGCGCCGCTCCACCGGCTCGCCCTCCTTCGGACCGCCCCACTCGCCGGGCGCCAGCCACATCCCCGAGCGCAGGAACACCTCCCGCTCGTGGGCGAAGTAGATGGACGGCAGCTCGATGCGCTCGCGCGCGATGTACTGCCACACGTCCAGCTCGGTCCAGTTGGACAGCGGGAACACCCGCACGTGCTCGCCCGGCAGATGGCGGCCGTTGTACAGCTGCCACAGCTCGGGCCGCTGCCGGCGCGGATCCCAGGTGCCGAACTCGTCGCGCAGCGAGAACACCCGCTCCTTGGCGCGGGCCTTCTCCTCGTCGCGCCGCCCGCCGCCGAAGACGGCGTCGAAGCCGCCGCCGGTGATGGCCTGGAGCAGGGGCAGGGTCTGCAACGGGTTGCGGGTGCCGTCGGGGCGCTCGCGCAGCACGCCGCGGTCGATGTAGTCCTGCACGGAGGCCACGTGCAGGGTGAGGCCGTGCTCGGCGACCACCCGGTCCCGGTAGGCCAGCACCTCGGGGAAGTTGTGCCCGGTGTCCACGTGCAGCAGCGCGAACGGCGGCGGCGCCGGCGCGAACGCCTTCAGCGCCAGGTGCAGCATCACCACCGAGTCCTTGCCGCCGGAGAACAGCAGCACCGGCTTCTCGAACTCGCCGGCCACCTCCCGGAAGATGTGCACGCCTTCCGACTCCAGCACATCGGTGTGCCCGAGGCGGCCGCGCGGCGACCGTTCCCGCACCGCCGTCACAGCAGCCCCCGCTCCGTCATCAGCGCGTGCACCGAGTCCACCGACTCGCCCACGGACTGGAGCTGGGTCTCCACCTTGGCGTCCGGCGCCCGCGGCGGCTCGTACGGGTCGTCGACGCCGGTCAGCCCGGACAGCCGGCCGGCGCGGGCCTGCGCGTACAGGCCCTTCACGTCGCGGACGGCGCACACCTGGAGCGGGGTGGCGACATGCACCTCCAGGTACGGGGTGCCGCTCGCCTCGTGCCGCTTGCGGACCGCCTCGCGGCTGTCGGCGTACGGCGCGATCACCGGGACCAGGACGAGGATGCCGTTGCGTGCCAGCACCTCGGCGACCAGGCCGATGCGCTGCACGTTGGTGTCGCGGTCCTCGCGGGTGAAGCCGAGGCCGGCGCTGAGGAAGGTGCGGATCTCGTCGCCGTCCAGCACCTCCACCCGGTGGCCCTCGCGGGTGAGGCGGCTGGCCAGCGCCTGCGCCAGGGTGGTCTTGCCGGAGCTGGGCAGTCCGGTGAGCCACACCGTGCCGCCGCGGGTGTGGGGGGCTCGCCTGCTCATGCGCCACTCCTCGCGGTCGTACCGGTCAGGGGGACGACACCGTGCGCGGCGAGCACCGAGAACCCGGCGGCGCACGCCTGGTCCAGTTCCTCGCGCTCGGCGCCCGGCAGATCACGCCAGGTCGAGGAGGGCCGGCCGACCTTGGCCGCGGCGCGGGCCGCCCACTCCTCGTCCACGAAGTCCGGGCCCAGGAACTCGGCGATCGCGCGCAGTGCCGGCTCGGGCTCGGTGAGCAGGTCCTCGTACCAGATGTGCAGCACGTTCTCCGGCGGCAGCGCGGACATCGCCGCCATGCCGCGCTGCATCTCGTCGGACCAGTAGGTGCCGAACAGCGAGGTGGGGATGCGGTAGTCGCGCACCGCCCCGGCGTCGAAACGATTCGGCAGGAACGGGACCAGCTCCTCCGGCACGGGACCGAGGTCGTGTGCGGTGCCGTCGGCCGGCTCCTCGGCGTACGGGTCGTGGCCCAGGGTGAGGTGCAGGGCCATCACCACCGCCGCCATCCGGAAGCCGTTGTGGCGGCTCATCGACAGCGCGGTGTCCCGGCCGTCCCGCACGATGTGCAGATAGCGCGCCTCGGGGAAGTGCTCGCGCAACCGCGAGGCGAGGATCAGCGAGCCGCCGCTGCGCTCGGCCCACAGGGTCCTGCCGAAGCGGGCGCACAGCCAGGAGAACAGCCGCAGGTAGTGCTCGCCGACGGGCGCCTCGGGGAAGGCGGCGACGGCCTCCTCCACTTCGCCGTACAGCTCGTCGGGCGACTCGCTCAGGTGCGGCAGGGTGGTCAGCAGCACCGCCGGGACACCGGTGTCCGCCTGGAAGCGGCTGGTCGGCGACGGGCGGTACAGGACTTCCTTGGGCGCCAGACCGTTGGCGGTCAGCAGGCGGTTGACGGTGTTGCGGGAGGACAGGATCCGCCAGAACTCCGCCGCCGTGACGAGGCCTTCGGGGAAGACCCGGGCGGTGAGCCGGTACATGTCCGTGAGGTGGTTGAAGAGCTCCGACAGGCTGAGCACCCGCGGGTGCTCGCGCAGCAGTTCGGAGACGAGGGTCGAGCCGCAGCGTCCGGTGCCGGTCACGAAGACCTGGCCAGGCTGGGTCGGGTCGGGCATGGCTCAGCTGTTTCCTTCCGTGCGTCCGGGGTGCGTCGGTGCGGTCAGGAGGAGCGGCGCAGCAGGGCCGCGTACAGCGTGAGGCCGGGGCCGAAGGCCATGGCCACCACCGGGCCGTCGCTCTCGGGCAGCCGCTGGAGGACCATCAGGACGGTGGGGGAGGAGCAGTTGCCGGCCTCGTCGAGCACCGCGTACGAGGCGTCCAGGGCGCCGGCCGGCAGGTTCAGCCGCTCGCCGACGACCTCCAGGATGCGCTTGCCGCCGGGGTGCACCGCCCAGCCGGTGACGTCCTCGGGGGTGAGCCCGTGCGGGGCGAGCAGCTGGTCGCGGACCACCTCGCCGACGTACTGCGCGAGCACGTCCGGCACCTTGGGCGACAGGCCCATCTTGAAGCCGAGGTCGGTGATCTGCCAGCTCATGTGGTCGGCGGTGCTGTGGTCGGTGACCGCGACGACGTCGATCACCTCGTAGCCGCTGCCCGCGTCGGGCTCCAGCACGACCGCGGCGGCGGCGTCCGCGAACAGGGCGTGCGCCACGATCTGTTCGATGTCCTTGCCGGGCGGCTGGACGTGCAGCGAGGTCAGTTCGAGGCAGAGCAGCACGGCCGGACGGCCGCGGGAGGCGACGAAGTCGGAGACCGCGCCGAGCGAGGGCACCGCGGCGTAGCAGCCCATGTGACCGATGAACAGCCGCTGCACCCTGCTGCTCATGCCCAGCTCGTCGGCGAGCCTCAGATCGAGGCCCGGTGTGGTGTAGCCGGTACAGGACGCCACCGCCAGCAGTCCCACGTCCGCCGGGGCCAGGCCGGCGGACTCCAGTGCCGCGGCGACGGTGCGTTTGCCGAGCGGGACGGCCTCCTCGATGTACCGGGCCATGCGGCGGCCGGTGCTCCACTGGGAGACTTCCTTCTCGGCGCGCGGGTCGACGGCCGTGGAACGGGAGCTGATTCCGGAATTCTGGAATATCCGGCGGGCCAGCGGAAAGCCGTCGTAGTGCTCGTGGAAAAAGTCCTGCCACAGCTCTTCCTGGCTGCTGCGAGTCCCGGGAAATGAATGGGACGAGCCGGTGATGACCGGGCGGGCGGCGGCACGCAGGCCGCGCGGGGCAGGGGCGATTTTTTCTTCGATGTGCATGCGTGATCCCTTTTCGTCGGGCATGGAAAATGGCCGCGGGAACATGGGGGAGGGAATCGTGCATGAGGCGTGCGAAGGACGCCGGGAAATCCGGTGCCGCGCGACTTTGCGCAGGCCGATCCGGATGAGATGAACGTGCTGAAGAGTTGTGTGCTCTCCCCCGTTCGAACCGTAAGTCGATTCGTCGTGCCCTCAGTCAAACACACGCTCTCCAGTGGAATCAAATGTTCCGGAGTGAATTTCCGCGTCGGTAACAATTAGCGGCTGAAAAACGACGGCCTGCCTTCCGGTGAACCCGGAAAGCAGGCCTGATTGCAGGGTTTGTCATTCAGCCAGCCGCGCTTTGATTTCAGTCAGCGGTGAGGTGGCTCACTTTCACCTCGCGGCGTTCTTCGCTTTCTTCCGGAGGGGGTGGGCCGTGCAGGCGCGCGCCCTCGATGTCGAGATCGGGCAGCACCCGGTCGAGGCCGCGCGGCAGCCACCAGGCACCACGGCCCACCATGGCCAGGACCGCCGGCACCAGCGTCATCCGCACCACGAAGGCGTCGACCAGCACACCGAACGCCAGGGAGAAGGCGATGGGTTTCACGATCGCGTCCTCGGTCGTCACGAAACTGGCGAAGACGAAGAACATGATGAGCGCCGCCGCCGTCACCACCCGCGAGGCGTGTCCCGCCCCGTCGATCACGGCGGTTCGGGCTTTGCGGGTGCGTACCCATTCCTCGCGCATGCTGGAGACCAGGAACACCTCGTAGTCCATCGCCAGTCCGAAGAGCACCGCCATCAGCACGATCGGCAGGAAGCTGACGACCGGTCCGGTCCGCGCCACACCGAGCGCGTCCGCGAGCCAGCCCCACTGGAAGACGGCGACGACCGCGCCGAACGACGCCGCCACCGACAGCAGGAAGCCGGCCGTCGCCTTCACCGGCACCACCAGCGACCGGAAGACCAGCAGCAGCAGGATCAGACAGAGCCCGACGACGACCAGGGTGAACGGCAGCAGCGAGGCGCGCAGCCGGTCGGAGACGTCGATGCCGATCGCGGTCGTGCCGGTCACGGACACCGTGGCGCCCGTCTCCCGCTCGACGGTGTCCGCGTCCGCGCGGATCGCGTCGACCAGGTCCTGGGTGGCCTCGTCCTGCGGGCCGCCGTCCGGCACCACGGAGATCACCGCCCGCCCGGACTCCGGCGCGTACTGCGGCCGGCCCACCTTCACCACGCCCGGCAGCTCCGCCAGCCGCGTGGCCACCGCGCCCGCCTGCCGCTGCCCCTCCTGCCCGGTGGCGTCCGTCTCGGCCAGCACCAGCAGCGGTCCGTTGAAGCCGGGCCCGAAGGCCTCGCCGACGGTGTCGTACGTCTCGCGCTGCGAGGTGCCGTGCGCGGCGGAGCCGTTGTCGGGCAGCGCGAGGCGCAGATCGGCGGCCGGGACGGCCAGCACCAGGAGGGCGGCGACCGAGCCGAGGACGACGAGGAGGGGCCGGCGGGTGACCAGTCGGGCCCAGCGCTGCCCCATGACGGCGGGCATGACGGCGGGCACGGCGGCGGGGCGTCCGGCGGCGCCGTCGCTCACGCCGGTCCCGGAACCGGCGGTGCCGTCGCCGACGCCGGCCTCGGAGGAGCCGGGCCCGGGCGTCGGGGAGGTGTCGGCCGTGACCGCCGCCCGCCTGGCCGCCCGGGAGCCCGGGCGCGGGGCGAGCCGGGCGCCCGCGAAGCCGAACAGCGCGGGCAGCAGCGTGACCGCGACCAGCACGGCGACGAGCACGGTCGCCGCCGCGCTGAGCCCCATCACCGTCAGGAACGGGATCCGTACGACGGCCAGCCCGACCAGCGCGATGACGACCGTCGTGCCGGCGAACACCACCGCGCTGCCCGCCGTGCCGACCGCCCGCCCCGCCGACTCGCGCGGGTCCATGCCCTGGGCGAGCTGGGTGCGGTGCCGGGAGAGCACGAACAGGGCGTAGTCGATGCCGACCGCGAGCCCCAGCATCAGCGCGAGGCTCAGCGCGGTCGAGGAGACGGTCACCGCGGAGGAGACCGCCAGCAGCCCCACCAGGCCGGTGCCGATCCCGACGAACGCGGTGAGCAGCGGCATCCCGGCGGCGAGCAGCGAGCCGAAGGTGAGCGCGAGGACGGCCAGGGCGACCACCACACCGAGCAGTTCGAGGACGCTCGGGGTGAGCACGCCGTTGCCGTAAGCCTGTCCGCCGACGGAGACGTCGAGGCCGGCCTCCTTCGCGGCCCCGGTGGTCTCCTCCAGCGCGTCGAGCGTGCCGTCGTCGAGTTCGGAGCGCGTGACGTCGTAGTTGACCTGGGCCAGCGCGGTACGGCCGTCGGGGGTGACGGTGCCGGCCTTGTCGGGCGGGATCACGGCGGCGACCTGGGGCGCGTCCTGGGCGGCGGTCAGGGTGCGGCGGACGGCCTCGGCGGCGGCGGGGTCGGTGACCTTGGCGCCGTCGGGCGCGGTGAACACGATCTGGGCGCTGGTGCCGGCGGCGGCCGGGAAGTCCTCCGCCATGGTGTCCTGCGCCCGCTGGGACTCGGAGCCGGGAATCGTGAACTCGTTGTCGAGCTTGCCGCCGACGGCCATCAGCGTGCCGACGGCGGCGGCCAGGACGGCCAGCCAGACGGCCAGGACCAGCCGTCGGCGGCGGTGGGCGCCGAGCCCGAGCCGATAGAGCCAAGTCGCCACGGAAACGCTCCTCGTGCAGTAGTGGCAGATGCGGTGGAGGTGCGGAGAGGGAGGGGGCGGGCGGGGCCGGGTGGCGGCGGCCGGTCAGGCCTTCACGGTCGTCGGGCCTCCCGTCAGCTCCAGCCGGAGCCCGTCCGGCGTGACCGCGACCCGTTCCGGTTCCAGCCGGAGCGGCAGCGCGGACAGATCGACCTCCCGCGGCGCGTCCCCGAGCAACTGGCCGGCCAGCGCGTCGGGGACGGCCCGGTCGCCGATCCGCACGGCGGTGCGCTCGAAGCGGAGGCCGCCGTCCTCGAGCACCGGCCGGAATCCGACGGTGACCCGCCCGGCGGGCCCCGCGTGCACCACCAGTTCGTGCGCGGCCGGGTCGGTCGTCACGGTCGCCCGGCCCAGCGCGCCGCCGGTCATGGCGCTCACCGCGTCCGTGAGCGCCGCGTCGCCGAGTTCCGCGCTCACCCGGCTGTCCCGCACCGAGAGGCCGTCCCCGGTACGGACCACGTCGTCCAGCTCGGCGTGCAGATCGACCCCGCTGAACCGGCGGAACGTGGCGCCCTCGCCGGAGACCTCCACGCGCGGGAACGACCCGCGCGCCAGCTGGAGCGTCACCGGGGTGGGGCCGAAGCCCACGTCGAGCCCGGTGTGCAGCCGGCGCTCCATCCGGTCGGCGAAACGGTCGGCGGCGTAGTGGCGGGCCACCGCCTCCGCGATGCCGCCGACGGCCAGCACCGCGCCGACCGCGGCGAGGGTGACGAGACGCGCTCTGCGGGACACGCGCCCCCTCCGAATAAGTGTCATGGCTGACAGCATAGCCAAAGTGTCATGACTGACAGATCCTTTACCGTCGGTTTTGAGCCTGCGATACTCCTCACATGGCAACCCTCGACACCCCTGCCGCCGAGCCCCGGGGCCGGCGCGAGGCGCACAAGGCGGCGACCCGCAAGGCGCTCCAGGAGGCGGCCCACCGCATGTTCGAGGAGCGCGGCTACGCGCAGACCACCGTGCGGGACATCGCCGCCGCGGCCGGGGTCACCGAGCGGACCTTCTTCCGCTACTTCCCGTCCAAGGAGGACCTGGTCCTCGACGAGATCCTGGACCTCATCCCGGTGATCCGGGCCAAGGTGGTCGCCCGCCCCGCCGCCGAGGACCCGTACGCCGCCGTGCTCGGCGCGACCCTGGAGGTGGCCGCCGGCGGCGGTGTCGGCCTGATGTTCAGCGGGCCCCCGCAGCGCTTCCCCGGCCAGCCGACCCGCCAGTTCCTGCCGGTCCTCAGCAAGTTCGAGACCGGTCTCGCCGAGGCGCTCCGCGAGCGGCTGGCCGCCGAGGACCCGGAGGTGGCCACACCGCTGCGCGCCGCCGTGCTCTCCAGGGCCGCCGTCGGCGCGATGCGCTCCGCGCTGTTCGCCTACACCGCCCTGCCGGAGGAGGAGCGCACCCCGGTCGTCGCCCGCGACCTGCTGCTGACGGCCTTCGCGCATCTGCGGGGAATCTGAGCGGGCGCGGGAATCTGAGCGGGCGCGGGAATCCGGGCGCGCGCGGCGGACCTGGCGCAGGACCATTGCCCCGCCGAAGCGTCCATGAGTAGCCTGTGTTCGTTATTCCGACCGTCAGTTGAAATTTCGAACATGGGAGGAGGCCGGTTGTGGGACGCCTCGTACCTGCCGTGACCCGGGCTCTCGACATCCTGGAGCTCTTCCTCGACGGGGACGGGACACTCTCCGCCCCCGACATCGTCCGCAGGCTCCAGTTGCCCCGCACCACCGTGCACGAGCTGGTCACCACGCTCGCCGCCCGGTCGTACATCGTCGGCGTGCCCGGCCAGCCCGGCCGCTACCGCCTCGGCGTACGGCCGTACCAGCTCGGCAGCCGCTACGCCGAGCAGCTCGACCTCGCCGCCGAGGGCCAGCAGGTCGCCCGGTCCGTCGCCGAGACCTGCGACGAGACCGTGCACGTGGCCATCCTCGAAGGCACCGACGTCATCTACATCGCCAAGGTCGACTCCACGCACGCCGTGCGCATGGTCTCCGCGGCCGGCCGCCGCCTCCCGGCGCACTGCACCTCCGTCGGCAAGATGCTGCTGGCCTCCCTTCCCGAGCACGAACTCGCCGCCCGCGTCCCGGACGGCGCCGAACTGGTCGCGATGACGCCGAACAGCATCACCGAACCGGCGGCGCTGCGCGAGGCCCTGGCCGAAATCCGCCACCGCGGGATGGCGGTCGAGAGCCGCGAGTCCAACCCGGACGTCAGCTGTGTCGCCGCCCCGGTCCGGGACCGCACCGGCCAGGTGGTGGCCGCGCTCTCCATCTCCGTCCCCATGATCCGCTGGAGCGACGAGCGCCGCGCCGAGCTGGAACAGCTCGCCGCCAAGGGCGCGGCGGAGCTCTCCGAGCGGCTCGGCCACCGGAGCGTGGCATGACCACGTACGAGCGCGCGGTCGCCGCCGAGGCGACCCTCGGCGAGGGCCCCACCTGGGACGCGGCGCACGGCCGCCTCCTGTGGATCGACATTCTCGGCTCCCGGATCCACACCTACGACCCGTCCACCGGCCGCCGCACGGTCCGCACCACGGACCAGCACATCGGCGCGGTCAAGCCCCGCGCGGGCGGCGGCCTGGTCCTCAACCTCCGCGACGGCCTGGGGCTGCTCGACCCCGACGGCGCCTTCCGCTGGCTCCACCACGAGCCCGTGCCCGGCCGCCGCGCCAACGACGCGGCCGTCGCCCCCGACGGCACGCTCTGGGCGGGCACCATGCGCTACGACGAGGCGCCCGGCGGCGGCACGCTGTCCCGGGTGACGGCCGACGGCACGGTGGACGTCGTGCTGGACGACGTGGCCGTGAGCAACGGCACGGGCTGGAGCCCCGACGGCCGCTCGATGTACTACATCGACTCGCCGACCCGCCGCGTCGACGTCTTCGACGTGCGGGACGGCCTGATCGGCGACCGCCGCGTGCTCGCGGAGATCGAGGAGGGCGCGGGCTTCCCCGACGGCCTCACCGTCGACGCGGACGGCTGTGTGTGGGTGGCCCTCTGGGACGGCGGGGCGATCCGCCGCTACACGCCGGCCGGCGTCCTGGACCGCGTCATCGAGCTGCCGGTCCCCAGGGTCACGGCCTGCGCGTTCGGCGGTCCAGACCTCACGGACCTGTATGTGACGACGGCACGGGTGGGGCTGACGGCCCCGCACCCGCTGTCGGGATCGCTGCTGGTGATCCCGGGGGCGGGGCAGGGAGTGGCGCAGCCGGCGTTCGCGGGCTGAGGGGGCCTGGCCTCCGGCGGTTGGGCGGCGCGGCTGCGGAGTCGGTGGGTACGGAAGTGTGCCGGGTGCGGGTGGTGGGGGGCTGGTCGCGCAGTTCACCGCGCCCCTGAGGGGTGGGGCGGGTCGCCCCGTGTCTACGGCAGTCCCGCCGCCTTGCGTTCCTGGGCCGTCAGTGGTGGAGCGCCCAGCGCGGGCTTGAGGGGGCCCACCGCTGCCGCCAGCAGGAGGCTCGGGGTCAGCAGGACCTCGGCGCCGCGTTCCAGGGACAGGACGTCCGTGACGCGGCGGGCCACTCTGCCGTTGCCGGTGGCGGTGTACAGCAGCCGGTCGACGTACGCCGCCACCGCCCGCTCCCGCCACCCGGGTGCGTCCGCCGTCGCCCCGGGGAAGAACACGTCCTGCCCGATCGCGAGGTCCCACGCCGCGCCGACCGGCCGGGCGACCGCCCGCTGGACCCGCCGGGCCAGACCCTCCGCACCCCAGCCGTACCGCCGCAGCCCGTCCCGCAGGGCCACCGCGGACTGCGCGGCGACCGACATGCCGTGCCCGTAGACGGGGTTGAACGCGGCCACCGCGTCGCCGAGCACGACGAAGTTCTCCGGCCAGGCCGCGACCCGCTCGTAGAAGTGGCGCCGGTTGGCGGTGGTGCGGGTGAAGGAGACGTCGGTCAGCGGCTCGGCCCGCTGAAGCAGTTCGGCGATCACCGGATGCCGCAGCTCCTCGCGGGCGTACCGCTCGAAGTCGCCGGTGTCGGAGGCCGGTTCGCCGCCCCGGGTGCCGTACAGGGTGACCAGCCACCGCCCGTCCTCCACGGGCAGCAGCACCCCGCCCCGCCCCGGCCCGCCCGCACGGGGCCGCGGCTGCACATTGACGACGGGGAAACGTTCCTGTGCGTCGGCCGGCGCGCGGTACAGCCGGCTCGCGTACGCCAGCCCCGAGTCGACCTCCCGCCGCTCCGCCTCCGGCACCCCCAGCTCCGCCAGCCAGCGTGGGGTGCGTGAGGCGCGCCCGGTCGCGTCGATGACCAGGCCGGCCCGCAGGAGGCGTTCGGCGCCGTCCCGGTCGCGGACCCGCACACCGGTGACCGCGCCGGAGCCGCCGGTCAGCCCCAGCACCTCGGTGCCGTCCACGACCTCGATCCGCTCGTCGGCGAGCACCGCCGCGCGCACGCTCGCGTCCAGCAGGTCGCGCGTGCACAGCAGCATGAAGTGCGACTCGGCCCAGCGCCGGTACCAGCCGTGCGGGGACAGCACCACCATGTCCGCGGTGACCGGCTGCCGGTGCGCCCCGGCCTCCGTGAGCCGCGCGCCGAGGCCGGGCAGCAGTTCGTCCAGCGCCCGCGCCCCGCCCGACCACAGCTGGTGGACGTGGCGGGCCTGCGGCAGACCGCGGCGCGGCCGCGGCCCCTCGGGCAGCGCGTCGCGCTCGACGACGATCACCCGGCCGGCGGCGCCGGTCAGCGCGCGGGCGGCGAGCATCCCGGCGAGGGAGCCGCCGAGGACGACGGCGGTGGTGGTGCGTTCACTCATGTGCGGACACGCTCTCTGCGCGTGCGGCGGCGCGGGTGCGGACCGCCGCGAGGTCGTCGGGACGGCGGAGGGCTCGGGACACCGCCCCGATCTCCTGGAGCAGGTCCGTGGTGTCGGGCTCGCCGCAGCCGTCGTGGTCGGGTGCGCGCCGCCGGGCCTCGACGGCGTCCTGGATGGCGAGGGCCGCGGCCAGCGCCTTCGCCCGGTCGGGCGGATGGCCGAGCGCGAGGGCCGCGGCGTGGGCGCGGCGGCGGGCCTCCTCGTCGATGTGCCGGGCCAGCGGCAGCAGGACGTCACGGATGAACGTCTCGCGCCGGATCAGCCGCAGCTCCGGCGCGGCGCGCAGCAGGAACGGCACGCCGGAGCCGTTCACGGACCGGGTCAGCGTGTACAGCGGGCGCAGTTCGTGGTGGGCGAGCCGGACCCGCCAGCGGTCGTGCAGATACTGGCCGGCGTGCGGCAGGATGAAGCCGACCGCGATCAGGATCGCCGACAGACAGGCGACCGGCGGCGCCAGGTCGGTGCTGAGCCAGTCCAGGTCGTGGCCGGTCCAGCGGGCGGCGACGGCGGTCATCTTGGACAGGTCGAAGATCAGGTTCAGTCCGTAGCCGATGCCCAGCGACTTCAGTCCGCCGCGCAGCCAGACGTCCAGCCCCTCGGTGCGCACCCACTCCCAGATCAGCTTGGACGTGATCAGGACGGCCACGCAGTGCGCGAGCAGGTAGAGCACGATCAGCTCGCGCATGAACGGGGTGGTGGCGTAGTAGGTGTCCAGGTCCCGCAGCCGCTCCTCGGGCGCGTCCGCGAGCGCGAACAGCACCCACAGCGCGGCGATCACCGCGGAGTAGGTGACGATCACCCAGCGCATGGCGCGGCGGGTGTCGGGGGAGCGGTCCGACAGGCCGTTGCGCCAGGCGATGATCAGCAGCAGACAGGAGGCGCAGAACGCCGTGATGAGCGAATAGCACCAGGGCGCCGAGATGTTGGGCACGCCGGTGACCCGGTTGGTCCAGGCGATGGTCGGCGGCGCCACGAACACGAACACCGCACAGGCCATCAGCAGCAGGGCGCCGACGGCACGCAGCAGCGGGTCGCGCCACAGCCGGATGATGGTCGGCAGCTTGATCGCGAGGGCGGCCGTCAGGACGGCGGTGGGGATCCAGAAGGAGATGTACAGCTCCCTCAGGAACCCGGCGGGGTCCAGTGCCAGGACGGCGGCGAGAGGGTGTGCGGAGACGGCCTCGGGCAGGGCGGGGGTCACGGCCGGCGTCCTCCGGGTCCGCGGTAGCCGAGGGAACGCTGCACCGGGTCGGGGGAGGCCTGCGTGCCGGTCAGCAGCGGCCGGAACAGCGCCGCCAGCCGGTGCCCGAAGTCGTCCGCCTCCGCCTCCTCCCGCTCCCGGGAGCCGTTGCGGGCGGCGACGGTGAGGGCGAGGTCGCGCCAGCCGGGCCCCGCGGCCAGGGCGTGCGCGGCGGCTTCGCCGCGCAGGTGGTGGTGGCCGTGCCCGGCGTGCATGTGCCACAGCTCGTGGCCGAGGATGACCAGTTGCTGCACGGCTTCGGCCCGTTCCTCGACGATGACGAGGTCGAAGTCCTGGAACTCGACCCACAGGCCGGTCACTTCGAGCTCGTCGGGGAACCGCTCGAAGCGCAGTTCCACGGGCCGCCCGCCGCGCCGCAGGCTCATCTCCTCGCACAGGGCCCGGCACACCTCGCGCACGTCGGCCGGGGTGTCGGGGCGGGCCCGCAGCGCGGTGCGCAGCCGGCCGGCCAGGTCGCGCATCGCGGAGCCGGTCCGCGCGCGCCGCAGCGCCGTGGCGAATCGGCCCGCGCCGTGCCGCGCGCCCGGGATGTCCATCGCTCCCCTTTCCGGCCACCGCCTCACCGCCCGACGGCGACCCGTCAGAGGGTACGCGGCCGGTCCTGAACGGGACCACGGTGTTTCGGAAGTTCGTGTGCAACCCATTGACGCGCAAGCGCTTCAACCTTACGGTCCGTTCGAAGTTACGAGCGCCATCCGATATCTCGAACAAGCGTGACGTGTCTCGTAGAGAACCTCGAAGAGTAAGGGCAGGGAATGGGACAACCTGGCCTGAACCGCAGGCAATTGCTGGCCACACTCGGCGGGCTGACGGTCGCGGGAAGCTTCGGCTTCGCCGCGCTCGGCACCGGCGCCGACGCCCTCGCCTCCGGTGCCCGCACCCGCGTGCGCTACTGGAACCTCTTCAGCGGCGGCGACGGCTCCAACATGATCGCGATGCTGGACGCCTTCCGGGCGCAGTATCCGGACATCGCGGTCAAGGACTCCACGCTCCAGTGGGGCAACCCCTTCTACACCAAGCTGGCCATGGCCGCCGCGGGCGACCGCGCTCCCGAACTCGGCGTCATGCACATGGGCCGCGTCGCCGGCTTCTCCCCGGGCCGCCTCCTCGACCCGTGGAACGTCGACCTGCTCGCCGAGTACGGCGTGAGGGAACAGGACTTCAACCCCGCGCTGTGGAGCCGCGGCGTCATCGACGGCAAGCTCTACGCCCTGCCGCTCGACATCCACGTCCAGCTCTGCTTCTACCGCAAGGACGTGCTGAGGAAGGCGGATCTGCTCGGCGACGACGGCCGGATGATCCCGGTCGGCTCCACCGACGAGTGGTTCGACGTGCTGAAGCGGGCCAAGGCGGTCCAGAAGAAGGGCCTGCAGACCATCGGCCTGTGGACCAACGACCAGAACTTCCAGTGGTGGTTCTTCGTCGCCTTCTACACCCAGCTCGGCGGCGAGTGGTTCGACGACGACCGCACCGAGGTCCTCTTCGACACCGACAAGGCCACCCGGGTCCTGGAGTTCCTGCGGCAGCACGTCACCGACGGCTATGTCGTCCCCGGCGCCCCCACCGGCGAGCAGTTCGTCAACGGCGCCCCCTTCACCTGGGAGGGCAACTGGTCGGTGCCGGTCTTCTCCGGCGCCGGACTCGAGTACGGCGCCACGCCGCTCCCGCCCGTCTTCGGCAAGCAGGCCACCCACGCCGAGTCGCACGCCTTCGTCCTGCCCCACCAGGCCGGCCGCGGCGGCGCCGCCGACGAGGCCGCGCACCGGCTGGCCGCGTACGTCGTCCAGCACGCCCAGCAGTGGGCGGCCGGCGGCCACATCCCCGCCTACACGCCGACGCTCACCACGGACGCCTACCGGAAGCTCACCCCGCAGAACGAGTACGTGAGCGCCATGGACCACCAGGCCACCGAGCCGAAGGTGTGGTTCGCGGGCTCCACCGGCGTGCTCGCCCAGGACCTCGGCCCGGTCGTCGTCTCCTCCACGATGGGCTCCGCGAAGCCGGCCGCCGTCGCCCGGACGATGAAGAGCCGGCTCACCAGGCTGCTCGCCTCGAAGAACCCCATGGACGGCCGGACCGCCGCCGAAGGAGGTGCGGCCGCATGATGGCGACCAGCGCTCAGACCGCCGTCGCACCGGCGCGGACGAGGACCGCCGCCGTGAGTGCCACCGTCCGCCGCAAGCAGGGCTTCCAGCACGGCGGCTGGTTCGTCGCCCCCTTCCTCGCCCTGTTCGCCCTGTTCGTGATCTGGCCGCTGCTGCGGGGCGTCTACCTCAGCTTCACCGACGCCAACATCTCCGGCGAGGGCGCGAGCTTCGTCGGCCTCGACAACTACCGCGACGCCCTGAACGACGCGGCGATGTGGGACGCGCTGGGCCACAGCGCCTACTTCACGCTGCTCGTCGTGCCCTGCATCACCGTCCTCGCCTTCCTGCTCGCGATGCTCGCCCACCACATCGAGCGCGGCAAGTGGCTGTGGCGGCTGTGCTTCTTCGCGCCCTTCCTCCTGCCGTCCACGGTCGCGGCCAACATGTGGCAGTGGCTGTTCACCCAGGGCATCGGCCTGGTCAACGAGACCTTCGGCATCGACACGCCCTGGCTGACCGACAAGTCGTACGCGATGCTCGCCATCGTCGTCACCACCCTGTGGTGGACCGTCGGCTTCTCCTTCCTGCTCTACCTCGCCGCCCTCCAGGGCATCCCCGGCCACCTCTACGAGGCCGCCAAGCTGGACGGCGCCAACGCCTGGCACCGCATGGTCCACATCACGCTGCCGCTGCTGCGCAACATCACCGGCCTGGTGATCGCGCTCCAGATCCTCGCCTCGCTCCAGCTCTTCGACCAGGCCGTCGTGATGATGGACTTCGGCCCCGGACCGGAGCTCTCCACCCGCTCCTTCGTCCAGTACACCCTCGAACAGGGCTTCACCAGCTACCGCGTGGGCTACGCCTCCGCGATGTCCATCATCTTCTTCGTGCTCATCGCAGCCGTCGCCCTGGCGCGCATGTGGCTGCTGCGCACCCGTGAGGAGGGCACCCGATGAGCGGCACGCCGATACGGCTCAAGCCCCGCAGTTCGTGGACACCCAGCCAGATCGCGCTCACCCTGATCGGTGCCGCCGTCTCCGCCGTCTTCATGGCGCCGATCGTCGCGGCCCTGCTCACCTCGCTGAAGTCCGAGGCCGAGGCGGCCGAGATCCCGCCGCACTGGCTGCCGGAGGACTGGACGGGCCAGGCTTGGTCGTCGCTGTGGGAGACCGGCAACGTCACCAACTGGTTCGTGAACTCCCTGGTCGTCTCCGTCTGCGTCACGACCGTCGTGCTGATCGTCAGCGCGCTCGCCGGCTACGGCTTCGCCCGCACCGAGTTCCGCGGCAAGAGCGCCCTGATGGGCCTGGTGATGACCGGGCTCATGGTCTCCCCGGCCGTGCTCGGCGTGCCCCTGTTCACCACCGTCCAGCAGATGGGGATGGTCGACACCTACTGGGGCATGATCCTGCCGCAGTGCGCGCCCGCCGCGATGGTCTACATCCTCTACAAGTTCTTCCAGGGCATCCCCCGCGAACTGGAGGAGGCCGCCTTCATCGACGGCGCGGGCCGCTGGCGGGTCTTCTTCACCATCATCCTGCCGCTCTCGCGCCCCTCGCTCGCGGCGGTCGGCATCTTCACCTTCATCAGCTCCTGGAACAACTTCCTGTGGCCGTACATGGTGACCAACAACCCCGACCTGATGACCATGCCGAACGGCATCGCGACCGTCATGAACTCCTACGGCATCCAGTGGGCCCAGCTGATGGCCGGCGGCCTGATGGCCGGTCTGCCGCTGATCATCGTCTTCGTCTTCTTCCAGCGGCAGATCGTGGCGGGCGTCGCCCACACGGGATTGGCGGGCCAGTGACCCTGCGCAGCACCCTCGTCGCCGTCGGCACGGCCACGCTCATGGCCCTCGTGCCCCACGCCGCCCAGGCGGCGACCGGCTACCCCGACCCACGGCCGATCACCGGCCAGCAGATCATCCACGACCCCACCGTCGCCCGCCTGAAGTCCGGCGGCTACGTCGCCTACTCCACCGGCGGCATCATCGGCGCCCGCCTGTCGAAGGACGGCCGGCAGTGGGACGACGCCGGCAACGCCTTCGCCGAACCGCCGTCCTGGTGGTACGAGTACAACGACACGGCCGACCCGTGGGCCCCCGACCTCTCCTACCGCGACGGCACCTACTGGCTGTACTACGCCGTCTCCTCCTGGGGCAGCAACCACTCCGCGATCGGCGTCGCCACGTCGAAGTCGGGCCGCCCAGGCACCTGGACCGACCACGGCAAGGTCTTCACCTCCGAGCGCACCGACACCTTCAACGCCATCGACCCGGCGATCGTCCGGGCCGACGGCAGGCTGTGGATGTCCTTCGGCTCCTACTGGACCGGCATCCGCATGGTCGAGCTGGACCCGAGCACCGGCAAGGCCGAGGCCGGGGCCACGGTCCACCACCTCGCGACCCGCCCCGACGCCCCCTACGCCGTCGAAGGCCCGTACATCGTCAAGCACGGCCGCCACTACTACCTGTTCGCCTCCCACGACGCCTGCTGCTCCGGCGTGAACTCCACCTACAAGATCAAGGTGGGCCGCTCGACGTCCGTCACCGGCCCCTACACCGACAGCACCGGCACGCCGCTGCTGGAGGGCGGCGGCGACCTCGTCCTGGAGGGCCACGGCCGCTACATCGGCACCGGAGGCCAGTCCGTCTTCCGCGACAAGGGCGAGGACTGGCTGGCGTACCACTACTACGACGCCGAGGACGACGGCACTCCGAAGCTCGGCCTGAACGTCCTGCGCTGGACGAAGAACGGCTGGCCCGTCGCCCGCTAGGGCGCACCGGCAGACCAGACAGCAACCCACACACGGAAAGGCCCCCATGCGTACCGCCCGTTTCACCCTCGACCCCGCCTTCACCGTCGGAGAGGTCAACCCCCGCCTCTTCGGCTCCTTCGTCGAGCACCTCGGCCGCTGCGTCTACACCGGCATCTTCGAACCGGACCACCCGTCCGCCGACGAGGCCGGACTGCGCACCGACGTACTGGAGCTCGTACGGGAACTCGGCGTCACGGCGATCCGGTATCCCGGCGGCAACTTCGTCTCCGGCTACAAGTGGGAGGACTCCGTCGGGCCCGTGGAGGACCGCCCCCGCCGGCTGGACCTCGCCTGGCGCTCCACGGAGACCAACCGCTTCGGCCTCTCCGAGTACATCGCCTTCCTCAAGAAGGTGGGCCCGCAGGCCGAGCCCATGATGGCCGTCAACCTCGGCACCCGCGGCGTGGCCGAGGCCCTGGAACTCCAGGAGTACGCCAACCACCCCGAAGGCACCGCCCTCTCCGACCTGCGCCGCACCCACGGCGACAAGGACCCGTTCGGCATCCGCCTGTGGTGCCTCGGCAACGAGATGGACGGCCCCTGGCAGACCGGCCACAAGACGGCCGAGGAGTACGGCCGCGTCGCCGCCGAGACCGCCCGCGCGATGCGCCAGATCGACCCGTCGGTCGAACTCGTCGCCTGCGGCAGCTCCGGCCAGTCCATGCCGACCTTCGCCGAGTGGGAGGCGACGGTGCTGGCGGAGACGTACGACCTCGTCGACTACATCTCCCTGCACGCCTACTACGAGCCGCTCGACGGCGACGTCGACTCCTTCCTCGCCTCGGCCGTGGACATGGAGTCCTTCATCGAGAACGTCGTCGCCACCTGCGACCACATCGGTGCCCGGCTGAAGTCCAAGAAGAGGATCAACCTCTCCTTCGACGAGTGGAACGTCTGGTACCTCTCCCGCACCGAGGCCGAGGTCAGCGCGCTGGACTGGCCGGAGGCCCCGCGCCTGCTGGAGGACAACTACAACGTCACCGACGCGGTCGTCTTCGGCTCGCTCCTCATCGCCCTGCTCCGCCACGCCGACCGCGTCACCGTCGCCTGCCTCGCCCAGCTCGTCAACGTGATCGCCCCGATCATGACCGAGCCCGGCGGCCCGGCCTGGCGGCAGACGACGTTCTTCCCGTTCGCCCAGGCGTCGAAGTACGGCCGCGGCGAGGTGCTGGACGTCCGTGTCGACTCGCCGACGTACGAGACGAAGAAGTACGGCGAGGCCGACCTGCTGCACGCCACCGCCGTACGCGCCGAGGACGGCACGGTCACCGTCTTCGCCGTCAACCGCGGCCGCACCGAGGCGCTGCCGCTGGAGGTGGCCGTGGGCGGCCTCGGCCTCACCGAGGTCGTCGAGCACACCGCCCTGGCGGACGCCGACCCGGACGCCCGCAACACCCTCGCCGACCCCGAGCGGGTCACCCCGCACGGCGTCGACGGCACGACCCTCACGGACGGCCGCCTGACCGCCGTCCTGGAACCGCTGTCCTGGAACGTGATCCGGCTCGCCTGACGCCTCGACCGGGCCGCCGAAGAGGTATCACTCCCCGGCGGCCCGGCTCGGCGGAGCCGGTGCCGCCCGCCCGGACGTCACGAGCGGGCCCTCGACGTGTGCGGCACCGGCCGTGTACAGCAGCCAGAGCAGTTCGAGGGACCCGAAGAAGGACTCGCCCCAGCTGTCGACCCGGACACGCACCCGCGAAGCGCCCACCGGTTCGGCGTCCCAGAACTCCCAGCCGCGGGACTCCTCGTCGGGATCGAACCGGTGGATCCAGTTCCGCAGCGACCAGGGCTCGCCGCCGCCGCGCCGCGTGTAGGCGATGCGGCCGTTGCGGGCGAACTCCTGTTCCGCCGCGCGGTCGGCGGCGCAGACCGACCTGAACCATTCCGGGAACACGCCGGCCGGCAGATCCTCCTCGTCGAAGTCCGCCGCGCACGCCAGCCGGAGCGCGGCCGACAGCACGGCCCGTACCCGCTCCGTGTACTCCTCGGCGGAGCCGTCGGCGACGTCGACGCCGAAGGAGGCCAGTACCGGTGGAGCCGACCCGGCCGGCGGGTGCCGCCGTACGCGCTCCAGTTCGGCGGTGACACTGTCGAGGTCGTGGAGCACGGCCGGGTCAGCCCCAGGTGAAGTCGTAGCGGTTGTGCTCACCGTCGAAGGTGAGGCCGATCTCGACGCCGGTGAGGCCGTAGTGCTCCCGCAGGCACTCGACGAGGGCCGCGGCGGCGACCTCGTCCTGGTAGTCCGTCAGCATCGGCACGTCGTAGCCCGTCACCCGGACCAGGATCGGGCCGGTACCCGCCCAGAGCGCTTCGAGCTGTCCGGCCACCAGGCCCAGACCGAAGTCCATCCACCGCGTCTCCGCCGGGGTGATCCCCGGCGGCGGCAGCAGGCGGACGCGCGAGTCGCCGATGAATCGCGCCTCTCGCGGCGGCTCGTCCACCGGCCCGGCCTCCAGCGTGACACGGGCGACGAGCCCCCACGGGCCGAGGCGCTTCTTGTACAGGTGCGTGACTGACATGGATCGGTGTTCCGCTCCGTCCTAAAGGAATCTCAGCCGGTCGAAGACGCGGGAATGGAAGTAGTTCTCCGTTCCCATGTTGGTGGGACGGGAGATGTAGTCGTAGTCGTGGGGCTCCCCACGCCCGTACATGATGCTGTGCCGGTCGATGAAATCGTCCATCTCGGACTGGCTCATGGTGCCCACATGGGCCTGCTGCATGGCGGACAGGTCCGCTTCGCTCACCCGGAACGGCATGATCTCCACGTCCGCCCCGCGCCGGTTGCGCAACAGGTCCGCATAGCGTTCGGCCTCCTCCCGCGTGCCCCACGAGTACACGCCGGGGCCCAGATGGGCCCGGTGCTCGTCGGTGGGCCACGGCGTTCCGTCCGCACGCAGCCGCGCCGCGTTCTCGCGGTCCTGGACCGTGTAGAACTCCCGCTCGCCGCACTCGGGCGCGAGGCCGAGGGGATCGGTCCAGCGGTGCGGGTTCGGCACGTACGCCGCCGGGTTCGGCGCCGGCGTCAGACCCAGGGGGTCGGTGGTGAGGTAGCGGGCGGTCTCGGGGTCGTAGTGACGGAAGTAGTTGTAGTGGAGGCCGGTCTCGGGGTCGCTGTACTGGCCGGGGAAGCGCAGCGGGGTGTAGGCGGTGGCGTCCTTGTTCCACGTCGTGGTGCCCCACAGGGTGGTGCGGGTGCGCCAGGCGACGTCGCCGTGCTCGTCCACCAGCTCGCGTGGGGAGCCGACGAGGTCGGTGACGATCGCGAAGAAGCGGGAGTCGATCTCCGTTTGCGGGGCGTCGGCCGCGGTGATCCGTTCGGTCTGCGCGATGGGGTGCAGCCCGCGGTGGTCCCAGGTGAGGGTCACCGGATTTCGCAGGCCGGCGGACCGGGTGGTCTGCTCGCACAGGACCGTGCCGTCCCAGGTGAAGTCGACGCGCTCGACGACCGTCGTGCCGTCGGCAGCCAGGCGGAGCTTCGCGGTGCGGCGGCCCAGGGCGTCGTAGGTGTAGCGCCAGACGGTGCCGTCCGGTGTCGTCACCTGAGTGAGCCGGTCCTCGGTGTCCCACGCGTAGCGCCAGGTGTCCGGCTTGCGCGACAGCCGTGTCTTCTGCCGCAGCGTGATGCGCCCCAGCGCGTCGTGCTCGTAGCGGACGCCGCCGGCGCGGGTGATGCGGGTGCCGGTGTAGGCGCGGTCGCCGGTGGCCTCCTGGCCGGGACGGGCCGCGGACCAGCCGGCCCGCGTCTGGTCGCCCGCCGCGTCGTAGGCGTAGGTCTCGCTCCAGCCCTCGGCCTGGACGGCGGTGACGCGGCCGACGGCGTCGAGGGTGAAGTCGTGCGAGCCGTTCAGCAGGTCGTCGAGGGAGGCGAGATGGCCGTCGGCGCGGTAGGTGTAGGCGCGGCGCTGGAGGACGCGGCCGTCCGCGCCCGTGGCGGACTGGGCGGCGAGGCGGCCCAGCGGGTCGTAGGTGTTCTCCAGGATGAGGAAGCCGCCGACCCGCCGGGTGAGCTCATGGCCGGCGTCGTCGTAGGCGATGTCGACGGAGCGGCCGGAGGCCACCAGACCGGTGCGGCGGCCCGCCGCGTCGTACGACCAGGTGGTGGCCGCCCCGGTCGGAGTGGTGCGCCCGGTGCGGCGCCCCAGGTCGTCGTACCCGTACGTGAGTGTGCGGCCGTCGACGGACTCGGACCGGACGAGACCGAACCGGTCACGGGTGACGGCCAGCCGGACGCCGTCGGGGCCGGTGGCCTCGGCGAGCCGGCCGGCCGGGTCGTAGGCGAAGGTGGTGACCCGCCCGGCGGCGTCCTTGCGGAGGACCTGGCCGAGGGCGTTGCGCTCGAAGACGGTGGTCTCGCCGAGGACGTTGGTGCGGGCGGTGAGGCGGCCCGCGGCGTCGTGCCGGTAGGTGAGCGTGCGGTCGTCGAAGTCGGTCTCGGCGGTCAGCCGGCCCGCCGCGTCATGGGTGTAGGTCCAGGTCAGTCCCCGCGGGTCGGTGACCTCGACGAGGCGTCGTTCGGTGTCGTGGGCGAACTCGTAGCGCACGCCGTCGGGGGTGGTGCGGGCGGTGAGCAGGTCGAAGTGGGTGTACTCGAAGCGGGTCTCGCCGCCGAGCGGATCGGTGTGGGCGGTGCAGTTGCCCTCACCGTCGTAGGTCCACGACTCCCAGGTGCCGTCGGCCAGGGTGCGGCGGGCCGGCCGGCCCTCGGGTGTCCATTCCGTACGGGTCGTGGCACCGGTGGGGCCGGTGCGGGTGACGGGGCGGCCGAGGGCGTCGTGGGTCTGGCGGGTGACCGCGCCGAGCGGGTCGGTGATCTCCAGCGGCAGCCCTGCCGGATTGCAGCGGATGGTCGTGACGTTGCCGAGCGGGTCGGTGACCGAGGTGAGGCGGCCCGCCTCGTCGTGGGTGAAGCGGGTGGTGTGTCCCGCCGGCGTGGTCAGGGAGCTGCGGTTGCCGCGCGCGTCGTAGGTGTACCGGGTGACGTTGCCGTCGGGTGTGCGGACGCTGAGGGGCTCGGCGAACGTGCCGTACTCCGCGGTGGTCTCGCTGCCGTCGGGGCGTACCACCGCGACCAGCCGGCCCGCGTCGTCGTAGCGGTGGACCACGGTGTGGCCCAGCGGATCGGTGCGGGTCAGCAGGTGGTCGCGGTCGTCCCAGGTCTGGGTCGTCGTGTTGCCGAGCGGGTCGGTGATCGCCACGATCTGGCCGCGCGGGTTGGCGCGGTAGACGGTGGCATGGCCGAGCGAGTCGGTGTACGTGACGGTGGTGGTGCCGTCGGGGTCCGGGCCCGCGTAGCAGATGCGGGAGTCGAGGACGCCGTCGCTGCCGTGGGTGGCCGTCACCCGGCCGTGGTCGTCGTAGGTGTACGTGAAGGTGGTGTCGTTGCTGTCGTGCCAGCCGGTGACGCGGTGCGCCGCGTCGTAGGTGAAGCGGGTGGCCGCGCCGACGGCGTTGACGACCTCGCACAGGTCGCCGCCGTCGTCGTGGCGGTAGGCGCGCAGGCGCAGCGGGCCGTCGTCGGTGAGGGCGTGCACGGCGGTCACCCGGCGGCCGTCCGCCGCGCAGGTCGGCGTCAGCCGGTAGCCGCCGGAGTGGGTGATCTCCGAGAGGACGTCGCCGGTGTCGCGTTCGAAGGCGATGTGGTTGCGGTTGCGGTCCTCGATCCGGGTGAGCCACCAGATGCCCTCGGCCGTCTCGGCGGGTTCGAAGGAGCGGGTCAGTCCGGCGTGCGGGTCCTGCACCACGAGCACGTACGAACTGCCCTGGGACACATAGGTCAGCGGCAGGCGCTCGCCGGCCACCGGGTCGACGCGGTCGCCGACGATGTCCGGGGTGCGGGGGTAGTACAGGCTGGAGCCGTCCTCGCGGCGCCACCAGACGCCCGGTGCCCGCGGGTCCCTCTCCAGGCGTTCGTCGAGCGTGGACGCCCACGACGGGCCGAAGGCGATGCCGTGCGCGTAGCCGGTCAGATGGGTGCGGCGCAGGGTGAGCGGCAGGGTGCCGGGCAGCTCCACGTCGGTCTGCGACATGATCATCTGGCCGGTGGCCATGTCGATCGGGTCGCCGCAGGTCTCCTTGTCCGTCAGGGCGCGGGCGTCCTTGGAGCGCTGGAGGAGGTCCGGGTCCCGCTTGGCGTCCGCGTCGGTCTTCGGGCGGGTGCCCGAGCCGGACGTACCGTCCCCGCCCTTGCCGTCCTCGTGCTTTCCGACGTCGACGCCCTTGGCCCGGTCACCGACGCCCGTGTCGTTGCCCTTGTGCAGCCGCGAGGTGGCCTTCACCCGGTCCGGAACGGTCTCCGTGATGTGCTTGGTCACCTTGGCCAGGGCCTTGTCCGTGCCCTTGAGCGCGCCGTGCAGCACACTGTCGAAGGCCTCGGTGAACGGGTCCCGGCCCTTGCTCCGGCCGAACGCGGACCTCGCCTTCCCCAGCTGCGTCGAGGCGGCCGTGCGCAGTTCGCCGCCGTGGCCCGACACCTTGCCGGCGCCGTCCGAGAACTCGAAGTGGTCGATGTGGGTCCGCTTCTGTGGGCCTCCGCCTCCGCCGTCCCCGCCGCCCGCCGAGGCCAGCTGCATTCCGCCCTTGCCCCCGTGCCCGCCCTGGCCGCCGCCACCGCCGCCGTCCGCGGGCGGCATGGAGAACGCGCCCTCGGCCAGGTCGAGCACCATGTCCTCGACCATCGCCTCCAGCTTGGCGTTGACCGGCTCGGTGAGCTTGGCGATCACCTCGTCGACGATCCGCTCCACGGCCTCGTCGATGATCCGCTTGACCACCTGCCGCATCGCCGCGATCTCGGCGGCGCCGATCAGCGCGGACAGGCCGCCGGTGACCACGGCGAGTCCGGCGGAGATGCCCACCGAGGCGGCCATCACCCCGAGTTCGATCTCGGCCTTGGTCTTCATCCCGTAGATGATGTCGGCCAGCCCGTCGCACGCGTCCGCGAACAGCCGCGCGAGTTCCGGGAGTTTCTCCAGGTGGCCGGTCTTCACCTTCTCCCAGTGCTTCTCCATCGCGTCGACGGCCCAGCCCTCGGAGGAGGACAGGATGCGGGAGAACGCCTTGTGCGCGTCGCCGCCGTGGCCCTCGAACTTGTCGGCGAAGTCGCGCATGGCCGTGGCCATCTCGCGGTAGTCGTCCTCGTCCACGTTCGGGAAGTTGATTCCGATGAACTCCAGGACCTCGTCGAGCCAGCCCGGAATGGTGTAACCCACGTGCGTCGTCCCCCCGTGTACCCGGCAGCCCGGTGGCCCGGCTCCCGTGTATGCCTCCGAAAACGCGAAAACCTTACTGGTGAAGACGTCCCGCCTGCTGCTCCGGTTGCTGGAGTGAACCCGGGTGACTCTGTGAGCGGTCTCATCGGACGCTCAGCCTCCGCTCAGACTCGGCTCCTACCGTCACCCCGATGCGTACCCTGATCCTTCTCGCCCTCGCGGGCCTCGGCGCCCAGCTCGTCGACGGCAGCCTCGGCATGGCCTACGGCGTCACCTCCACGACGCTCCTGCTGGCCCTCGGCACCAACCCGGCCGCCGCCTCGGCGACGGTCCACCTCGCCGAGATCGGCACCACCTTGATGTCCGGCGCCGCTCACTGGCGGTTCGGGAACGTGGACTGGAAGGTGGTCGCGAGGATCGGCGTACCGGGCGCGGTCGGGGCGTTCCTCGGGGCGACGGTGCTGTCCCGGCTGTCGACGGAGGTCGCCGCTCCGCTGATGTCGCTGATCCTACTGTCGCTGGGCGGGTACGTCATGACCCGGTTCACCTTCCGGAGCCTGCCGAAGGACCGGCTCGGCAAGCCGCTGGGCCGCCGCTTCCTGTCCCCGCTGGGGCTGGTCGCCGGGTTCCTGGACGCGACGGGCGGAGGCGGCTGGGGCCCGGTCGGCACTCCGGCGCTGCTGGCGAGCGGCCGGATGGAACCGCGCAAGGTGATCGGCTCGATCGACACCAGCGAGTTCCTGGTGGCGGTCGCCGCGAGCGCCGGGTTCCTGCTGTCGCTCGGCTCCCAGGGCCTCGACACGCTGTGGGTCGCCGCGTTCCTGCTGGGCGGCCTGGTCGCCGCGCCGATCGCGGCCTGGCTGGTACGGCTGCTGCCGCCGCGGGTGCTGGGCTCGGCCGTCGGCGGAGTGATCGTCGTGACCAACGCCCGTACCCTGCTGCCCGGCGCCGCGCCGACCGCCGTCCTCTGCCTTCTGTGGGCGGCGGCGGTCGGGTACTCGGTCCGCGCCCACCTGAGGGAACGCGCCCCGGACGGCGAGCCGACGAGGGAGCCGAGAACGGTCGGCGCGTGATCGCCGGCCGGGGCTACCCTCGGCGGCGATGAACAGACGGAGACAGAAGAGGCTGACGGCGCGTCTGGTGACGGCCGCCATGCTGGGCCGGCACACCGACGTCGCGGCCCTGCTGCGCGCGGGAGCCGACCCGCACACCCCCGACGCCGACGGCACGACCCCGCTCTACGCCGCGTCCGTCCACGGGGCCACCGGCATCGTCCGCACCCTGCTGGCCGCCGGTGCCGCGCCCGACGCGGAGAGCGGCCACGGCAGCGAGGGCACGCCCTTGTGCGCAGCCGCCTGCTGGGGCCACACGGACACGGTCCGCGAACTCCTCGCCCACGGCGCCGATCCCAACCTCCGCGAGGACCACGGCACCGGCCTCACCCCGCTGGGCTGGGCCCTGCACGGCCCGCACCCGGAGACCGCCGATGTCCTGCGGGCGGCGGGCGCGGTGCAGGTCGCTACGGCGTGTCCCGGCCCAGGCGGGTGTGGCTGAGGAAGTCGCCCCAGGCGGCGGGGGAGAGGGCGAGGCGGGGGCCCTGCCGGTTCTTGGAGTCGCGTACGTGGATGGTGGCGGGGGTGAGAGCGACTTCGACGCAGTCGCCGGAACCGCTGCTGCTGTAGCTGGACTTGCGCCAGGAGAAAGCGACTTCGACGCAGTCGCCGTCGCCGCCGCTGCTGTAGCTGCTCTTGAACCAGGCCAGTCCGCTGGTGCTCATAGTTCTCCTCGCATCCGCTGCAACAGGCTCATGGAGTCTTCCGGGGTGAGAGCCTGCGAACGCATACTGGCATACCGCCTCTGGAGGACGCTGACCTCTTTCGGGTCGGAGATGAGCAGGCCGCCCCGCTGCCCTTCGCAGTAGCCGAACCACTTGTTCTCGGGTGTCTCAAGGAGCTGCATGGGCCCGTCGAGTCCCGCGTGTGTCTCACGTACGGGCGGCATGACCTGCATTTCGACGTTCCGCAGTTTGGCAATCCCCAACACGTGATCGATGAGCCCTCGAGTGACCTCCACGCCGCCTGTCCGTCGCCGGAACAAGTGCTCCTCCAAGAGGAAGGCGAACGCCGTGTTCGGCCGATCCACAAGCAGTTGCTGCCGGTCCGCGCGGGCGACCCACTGCGCCTCGACCTGTTCGTCGTCCAGCGGAGGCAGCTGATTCGTGAACAGTGTTCGCGCGTAGGCCTCCGTCTGCAAGAGGCCTGGAATCAGCCGGCACTCGTAGGTGTACAGCGTGATGGCGCCCCGCTCCAAGCCTGCCCACCGCCTGAACCACGCCGCCAACCCCGGCTGCCGGGCCAGATGTGCCGCTGCCCTACGTACCGCCCCCGTGTTCCCCGTCGCCTCCTCCGCCCCCTCGACGAACGTGGAATCCGGCATCCGGCGGCCCAACTCCACCGACGCCACCGTGTGCTTGGAGTAGCCGACCCGCTCGCCCAGCTCCTCCCTGCTCAATCCGGCATGCTCCCGCAGGGCTTGGACCATCGCCCCGAACGTCCGCATGCTGTCCGACGATTCAGGCTCGCCACCCGTCCCCACCGCACCCTCGACCACCATCGGTCACCTCCCGCGCCCATGGTCACGGGCCGTCACCGGTACTGTCCAGATCGTGACCGCGTACGCTGCGTCGGCGTACGCGGTACATGCCTGGTGAACACGGCTGCCGACGCGCCACATTGGCCCCATGACCGCACCCTCGACCCCTCGTCCGCCGGTTACCGTACGTACGTTCACCCAGCGCCTGAGTGCCACCCCGCGCGGCGCCCGTCTCGCCCGGCACCTCGCCCAGAGCCAGCTCGCCGACTGGGGTGTCCCGTACGGCTCCGGGCCCTCGGACACCGTCGCGGCCATCGTCGCCGAGCTGGCCGCGAACGCGGTCACGCACGGACGAGTGCCGGGCCGGGACTTCGAGCTGCGGCTCTCACTCGTGCCGGGACGCGTCCGGATCGAGGTCGCCGACACGCGCACCGCGCCGCACCCGCCCGCGCCCGGCGACGTCCGGCTGCCGCACCCTCTCGCCGAAGCCGGGCGGGGCTTGGCGCTCGTGGCCGCGCTGGCCGACCGGTGGGAGGTGTGGGAGCGCGTGCCGGGCAAGACCGTGCGCGCGGAACTGGAGCTGCCGGATTGGATTCTTGTGTGAACCGTTGACGCGAAAACAGTTCGATTCTACGTTCCCGTTCGCAGTGACGATCGACGTTCGAAATGTCGAAAACGAGAACGGGAGCACCCCCACATGAGTCGCACCCGCACCGCACTCCTCGCCCTCCCCGCCGCCGCCCTGCTCGCCCTGGTCCCCACCACGGCGTCGGCCTACCCCAACCCCGGGACCGTCACCGGCTCCACCGTCGTCCACGACCCGACGATGATCCGCACCTCGTCCGGGCAGTACCTGCTGTACGCCACCGGCGGCGGCATCGCCGGCAAGACGTCCGCCGACCGCGTCGCCTTCAGCGCCGGCGCCGACGCCTTCTCCTCCCGGCCGGGCTGGTGGTCGACCTACTCCTCCGTGCCGGAGGCCTGGGCGCCGGACATCTCGTACCAGGGCGGCAAGTACCTGATGTACTACTCCGTCTCGAAGTTCGGCTCGAACACCTCCGCCATCGGCCTGGCCGGCTCCACCACCGGTCGGCCGGGCAGCTGGAGCGACTACGGCATCGTCTACACCTCCAGCTCCTCCAGCGACTACAACGCCATCGACCCCAACCTCTTCGTCGACGGCGACGGCAAGTGGTGGCTGTCCTTCGGCAGCTGGTGGACCGGGATCAAGATGATCCAGATCAACCCCTCCACCGGGAAGCAGCTCTCCACCAACACCACCCGCTACTCGCTCGCCTCCCGGCCCACCGGCACCAAGGCCGTCGAGGCGCCGTACATCGTCAAGCGCGGCGGCTACTACTACCTCTTCGCCTCGTACGACACCTGCTGCGCCGGCACCAGCTCCACGTACAAGGTCAAGGTCGGCCGGGCCACCTCCGTCACAGGGCCGTACCGCGACAAGAACGGCGTCTCGATGATGAACAACGGCGGGACGCCGGTGCTGGAGTCGCACGGCAACGTCATCGGCCCCGGCGGCCAGTCGATCATGAACGACGTCGACGGCGACCTGATCGTCTACCACTACTACGACGGCAACGACAACGGCACCCCGAAGCTCGGCATCAACCTTCTGAACTGGAGCAGCGGATGGCCCGTCGCCTACTGACCCTGCTGGCCGCTCTGGTGCTCCTGCTCGCCCTGGGACAGACCCCCGCCAGTGCCGCCTCGTTCACCAACCCCGTGAAGTCGGTCAAGGGCGCCGATCCCTGGATCTCGTACCACGACGGCAACTACTACCTGGTCAGCACCAGCTGGACGAGTGCCATCACCATCCGCAAGTCGGCCACCCTCGCCGGGCTGGCCACCGCGCCCAGCGTCCAGGTGTGGACGGGAGACGCGGCCTCCCGCTGCTGCAACATCTGGGCGCCGGAACTGCACTACCTGGGCGGCCGCTGGTACCTGTACTACGTGGCCGGGCAGAACGTCTCCGACTACAACCCGACGCAGCGCAGCCATGTGCTGCAGAGCGCGGGATCCGACCCGCTGGGCCCGTACACCTACAAGGGGCAGCTCAACCCGTCGTGGATGCTCGACCCGACCGTCGCCACCATCAACGGGCAGCTCTACCTCTTCGGCAGCGTGAACGGCGGCACCCAGAACATCGTCGCCGCCCGCATGTCGAACCCGTACACCGTCAGCTCCTCCTTCACCACCGTCTCCACCCCGACGTACGACTGGGAGCGCGTGGGCGGCACGGTGAACGAGGGGCCGGAGATCCTCCAGCGGGGCGGGCGGACCTTCCTGGTCTACTCGGCCAGCGGCTGCTGGACCCCCGACTACAAGCTGGGACAGCTGGAACTCACCGGGACCGACCCCACCGCGGCCTCCTCCTGGACGAAGAAGTCCGTGCCCGTCTTCCAGCGCAACGACGGCAACGGCGTCTACGGGCCGGGCCACAACGGCTTCTTCACCTCACCGGACGGCAGCGAGAGCTGGATCGTCTACCACGCCAACGACTCCGCCTCCGACGGCTGCGACAACGGGCGGACCACGCGCGCGCAGAAGTTCACCTGGAACTCCGACGGCACCCCGAACCTCGGCACGCCGGTGCGGCTCGGATCGAGCGCGGCCGGGCCGTCGGGCGAGCCGTCCGGCGTCGCGGCGACCTACACCCTCACCAACCGCAACAGCGGCAAGTGCCTGGAGGTGACCGGCGGTTCCACGGCGGACGGGGCGAACGTGGCGCAGTACACCTGCAACGGGGGCGCCCACCAGCGCTGGCGGTTGCAGGACCTCGGCGACGACACCCACCGGCTGCTCAACGCCGCCACCGGCAAGGTGCTCGACACCGCGAACTGCTCCACCGCCGAAGGGGCCGACCTGCGGCAGTGGTCCTGGCTGGACAACACCTGCCAGCGCTTCCGGTTCCTGGTCACCGACAGCGGCTGGGTCCGCATCGTGGGCCAGGCCACCGGCAAGGTCGCCGACGTCGCCAACTGCTCCACCGCGGACGGCGCCGACGTACGGCAGTGGACCTGGCTGAGCAACGGCTGCCAGCAGTGGCGGCTCGATCCGGTGTAGCGCGCCGGAAGGACCGCGCCGGAAGGACCGCGCCGGAAGGACCGCGCCGGAAGGACCGGCGCCGCGGACCGGCGGTCAGCCCGTCTGGCCCATTCCGGGTGTGCTCGGCCAGCCGCCCGGGGTGGGCCAGCCCGTCGCCGGGGCCGGGGTGAGGCCGTCGGTGCCCCTGACCTGGGCGGCGGTGAGGCCGCCGCGCGCGGGCACGCCGGGCGGGGTGGGGCCGACGGGGAGCGCCGCGGCCGCCGGGACCGGCACCGCCTGGGCGGCGGCCGGCTGCGGCACCGGCTGGGGGAACGGCTGCGGCGCGGGCTGGGGGACGGGCTGCGGGACGGGCTGGGGGACCGGCTGCGGGGCCGGTTGGGGCATGGGCTGCGCCGCCGGCAGCGGCATGCCCGCACCCGTGTTCAGACCGGCGGTGAGGCCCTGCAAGCCCGCCCCGTTCGTCGCCCCCACCAGCCGGTCCACCGCCGCCGTGCCCGAGCTGTAGCTGGTCCCGGTGCCCAGCTCGGGCACGGCGGCTCCCCTCCTGGTCCCGTAGAGCACCTGTTCCAGGCCGGACACCAGGCGACGCACGTCGACCTGGGGGCGCACCACGAGCCGCAGGAAGCGGCTGGACGAACCGATCTTGTTGCCGCACTCGCGGACCAGGATGCGGTGCTCGGTGAGCAGCCGGTCCCGGACCACGGTGCCCTCGGCGCCCACGGGAAGGCGGACGAAGAGGAAGTTCCCCTGTGAGGGGTAGACGGTGAGGCCGGGCAGCGAGGAGAGCCGGCCCGCCATGTCCAGGCGGTCACGGCGCACCTGCTGGAGGCTCTGGACGTACTCCGGCCCGTGCTCCTTCAGCATGAACACCACGTGCTCGGCGAAGGAGTTGAGGTTCCACTTGGGCAGCATCGAGCGGACCTTGCCGGCCAGCGCCGGGTTGGCTACCAGATAGCCGAAGCGGATGCCGTGCAGTCCGAAGTTCTTGCCGAGGCTGCGCAGCACGATGACGTTGGGCCGGATCATCGCCTCCTGGACGACGCTGGGCTCGGTCTCGGCGTCGCAGAACTCCAGGAACGACTCGTCGACGACGACCAGGTCCCGGTCGGCCATGGCGTCCATGAACTGCACCACCGAGTGCCGGTGGAGGTAGCCGCCGTCGGGGTTGTTGGGGTTGCAGAGCACGGCGACCCGGGTGCCGCGCGCCCGGATGAACTCGGCGTACTGCGCCAGGTCGAGGGCGAAGCCGGTGGACTCCTGGAGCGGGAACATGTCGACCCGCTTGCCGGTCTCCATGGGCTGGTCGGTCCAGCGGCCGAAGGTGGGCACCGGAACGGCCAGCGACTCGCGGACCAGGAGGTGGTCGATCCAGGTGATCAGCTCGGTGGAGCCGTTGCCCATGGCCACGCACTGCGGTGGCAGCTGGAGCAGACCGCACAGTTCGGCGGTGATGGTGTCGGCGCTGCTCGGGTAGTACGTGATGATGTCCCGCAGCCGGGCCGCCATCTCGTCGAACATCGCCGGGGTGGGGAAGTACGGGTTGCACGGGATGCAGAAGTCCAGCGGCCCGGCCCCGTCGCCGCCGCCCTGCCGCGTCAGCGCCGCCATCGACGGGCTGTGCGCGACGGCGCTGCGGAACAGCGAGGTGACGTTGTCAGCCACGGGAACCTCCGTCGATGGGTGGCCCGCGCGGGGGAGCGCGGGCCACCCATGGATACGGAGGCGCCTGAGGCGGTGTTCAACTCATGTGGAGAAAGCGTGCGTTCACGCGCTGAACGAGTGCACCGTCGTCGAGCGGTAGACCTGTCCCGGCCGCAGCTCGGTGGAGGGGAACGACGGCTGGTTCGGGGCGTCCGGGAAGTGCTGGGTCTCCAGGCAGAGCGCGTCGCCCTGCCGGTAGATCGCGCCGCCGGAGCCGACCAGGGTGCCGTCGAGGAAGTTGCCGGAGTAGAACTGCAGGCCCGGCTCGGTCGTCGCGATCTTCATGGTGCGGCCGGAGGCGGGGTCGCGCAGGGTCGCGATGTGCTCGGGCCGGGCGGTGATGCCCTTGTCCAGGACCCAGTTGTGGTCGATGCCCTGGCCGTACAGCAGCTGCTGGTGACCGACGCGGATGTCCTCGCCGACCGTCTTGGTCCGGCGGAAGTCGAACGGGGTGCCCGCGACCGGGGCCAGCTCGCCGGTGGGGATCAGGCCGGAGTCGACGGGGGTGTAGCGGGAGGCGGCGATCCTCAGCTCGTGGTCGTAGATCGTGCCGCTGCCCTCGCCGGCCAGGTTGAAGTAGACATGGCTGGTGAGGTTGCAGACGGTCGGCTTGTCCGTGGTGGCCTCGTAGTCGATCCGCCAGTCACCGGCGCGGGTGAGGGTGTAGGTCACCGCGGTCTTCAGGGTGCCGGGGTAGCCCATCTCGCCGTCGACGCTGGTGTAGTACAGGCGCAGGCCCACATCGGAGCCCTTGGTGAAGGGCTCGACGTCCCACACCCGCTTGTCGAAGCCCTGCGCGCCGCCGTGCAGGCTGTTCTCGCCGTCGTTGACGGACAGCTGGTGCTGCTTGCCGTCCAGGGTGAAGCGGCCCTTGGCGATGCGGTTGCCGTAGCGGCCGATCAGCGCGCCGAAGTAGGGGCTGGAGGCGACGTAGTCCTCGACGTTGTCGAAGCCCAGCGAGACGTTCGCGTACCGGCCGCGACGGTCGGGCAGTTCCAGGGACTGCACGATCCCGCCGTAGGAGAGCACCTTCAGCCGGGTGCCGCCGTTCTGAAGCGACCAGCGGTGGACCTTCGTGCCGTCCGCGAGCCTGCCGAAGACCTCCTTCACCGGTCCGCCGCCGCCCTTGGCGTGCGCGGTGCCGATCGTCGCGGCGGTGACACCGGCGGCGGCTGCCCCGGCGATGACGGTGCGTCTGCTCATGTCCATGTGCGGCTCCTGCGAGGGAAATGGAGACGGGCCCCGCCACATGGCGGGGCCCGAGCTGACTACGAACCGGACTTGCGCTTGTTCCACACGTCGAACCCGACCGCGGCCAGCAGGGCGAGTCCCTTGATGACCTGCTGCCAGTCGGTGCCGACGCTGAGGAGGTTCATGCCGTTGTTCAGCACACCGAGGACGAGACCGCCGATGATCGCGCCGAGGACGGTGCCGACACCGCCGCTCATGGACGCGCCGCCGATGAACGCCGAGGCGATCGCCTCGAGTTCGTAGTTCAGGCCCGCCTTCGGTGAGGCCGCGTTGAGCCGGGCGGCGATCGCCAGTCCGGCCAGGGCCGCGAGCACGCCCATGTTCAGGAAGACCAGGAAGGTGACCTTCCTGTCCTTCACTCCGGACAGCTTCGCCGCCGGAAGGTTGCCGCCGATGGCGTAGATGTGCCGGCCGAAGACGGCGTTGCGCATCAGGTAGCCGTAGCCGACCACCAGCGCGCCCAGCACCAGCAGGATGATCGGCGCGCCCTTGTAGCTGGCCAGCAGCAGGGTGACCGTGAGCAGCGCCGCGACGATGGCGACCAGCTTCAGCAGGAAGAGGTTGCGCGGCACCACCTCCAGCGCGAACTCCTGCTGGCGCCGCCGGTCGCGCAGCTCCTGGAGGACCACGAAGGCGATCAGGGCGAAGCCCAGCAGCAGGGTGATGTTGTGGTAGTTGGTCTCCGGGCCCACCTCGGGCAGGAAGCCGTTGCCCATCTTCTGCAGGCCGTCGGGGAACGGGCCGAGGGTCTGGCCCTCCAGCAGGATCTCCGTCACCCCGCGGAAGACCAGCATCCCGGCGAGGGTGACGATGAACGACGGTATGCCGAGATACGCGATGAGGAAGCCCTGCGCCGCACCGGCGACCGCGCCGGCGATCAGGCACAGCACCACGGCGACCGGCCACGCGATGTCGTGCTGCACGGTCAGCACGGCCGCGAACGCGCCCACGAACGCGGTCAGCGAACCGACCGACAGATCGATGTGCCCCGCGATGATCACCAGCATCATGCCGATCGCGAGGATCAGGATGTAGCTGTTCTGCAGGACCAGGTTGGAGACGTTGCGCGGCAGCAGCAGGTCGCCGTCGGTGGTGATCGTGAAGAAGGCGACGATCAGGCCGAGGGCGATCAGCATGCCGTACTGGCGCATGTTGCGGCGCAGTCCGTCCAGCACCAGCTGGAGCAGGCCGCCGCCGGCCGCTGCGGACTTGCCCGGCGGCGCCGGCGCCGGGCTCTTGGCGGTCACTTCCGTGCTCATCGCGTTACCTCTTTGTCCTTCGTCATCTGACGCATCAGCGATTCCTGCGTGGCCTCGGCACGCGAGAACTCACCGGTCAGCCGCCCCGCGGCCATCGTGTAGATGCGGTCGCACATGCCGAGCAGCTCCGGCAGCTCGGACGAGATGAAGACGACCGCCTTGCCCTCGGCGGCCAGCTTGTCGATGACCGTGTAGATCTCGAATTTGGCGCCGACGTCGATACCGCGCGTCGGCTCGTCCAGGATCAGCACATCGGGACCGGCGAAGATCCACTTGCTGAGGACGACCTTCTGCTGGTTGCCGCCGGACAGCTTGCCGACCGGCTCGAACACCGTCGGCGCCTTGATGTTCATCGACTTGCGGTAGCCCTCGGCGACCCGGCGCTCCTCGTGCTCGTCGACGACGCCCCGCCGCGCGACCTTGGCGAGCGCGGTCAGCGAGATGTTGCGGTTGATGGTGTCGATCAGGTTCAGGCCGTAGTGCTTGCGGTCCTCGGTGACGTAGGCGATGCCGTGGCGTACCGCCTCGGCGACCGTCTTCGTACGGATCTCCGTGCCGTCCTTGAGCACGGTGCCGCCCGCGTGCCGGCCGTAGGTCCGGCCGAAGACGCTCATCGCGAGTTCGGTGCGGCCCGCGCCCATCAGGCCCGCGATCCCGACGATCTCCCCGCGCCGCACCTGGATCGACACATCGTCGACCACCTTGCGCTGCTGGTCGATGGGGTGGTGCACGGTCCAGTTGCGGATCTCCAGCGCCGGGGCCGCGCCCGCCTCCGCCTCGTGCGGGGTGCGCTCGGGGAAGCGGTGGTCGAGGTCGCGGCCGACCATGCCGCTGATGATCCGGTCCTCGGTGGTGCCCGGGTCGCGCACGTCGAGGGTCTCGATCGACCTGCCGTCCCGGATGATCGTCACCGAGTCGGCGACCTTGCGGATCTCGTTCAGCTTGTGGGAGATGATGATCGAGGTGATGCCCTGGTTCTTCAGCTCCAGGATGAGATCGAGGAGCTTGTCGCTGTCCTCGTCGTTGAGCGCCGCGGTCGGCTCGTCGAGGATGAGCAGCTTCACCTTCTTGGACAGCGCCTTGGCGATCTCCACGAGCTGCTGCTTGCCCACGCCGATGTCGGCGACGCGGGTCTCCGGGTGGTCGGTGAGACCGACCCGGCGCAGCAGCTCGGTGGCGTGCCGCAGGGTCTCGTTCCAGTCGATGAGCCCGCGCCTGGCGTGCTCGTTGCCCAGGAAGATGTTCTCCGCTATGGACAGGAACGGCACCAGCGCCAGTTCCTGGTGGATGATGACGACGCCGTGCTGCTCGCTCGCCCGGATGTCCTTGAACCGGCAGACCTCTCCCTCGAAGAGGACCTCCCCTTCGTAGCTGCCGTGCGGATGGACGCCGGAGAGGACCTTCATCAGGGTCGACTTGCCGGCGCCGTTCTCCCCGCAGATGGCGTGGACCTCGCCCTGCCGGACGGTCAGGGTGACGTCCGACAGCGCCTTGACGCCGGGAAAGGTCTTGACGATCGAGCGCATTTCCAGGACGGGTCCCGCCATGGTCGTGCCTTCCAATCACTCAGAGTACGGCGGTCAGTTGAGGTCGCTTTCCTTGATGTAGCCGGAGTCGACGACCGTCTCCTTGTAGTTGGACTTGTCGACGCTCACCGGCTCCAGCAGGTAGGCGGGCACGACCTTGGCACCGTTGTCATAGGTCTTGGTGTCGTTGACCTCGGGCTTCTTGTCGTTGAGCACCGCGTCGACCATGTTCGAGGCCACCTTGGCGAGTTCGCGGGTGTCCTTGTAGACGGTCATGGACTGCTCGCCGGCGATGATCGACTTCACCGAGGCGACCTCGGCGTCCTGGCCGGTGACGACCGGCAGCGGCTTGTCCTTGGAGCCGTAGCCGTCCGACTTCAGCGCGGAGAGGATGCCGATGGAGATGCCGTCGTAGGGCGAGAGCACGGCGTCGACGCGGTCGCTCTTGTACGACTTGGTGAGGATGTCGTCCATGCGGCGCTGCGCCGTGGCGCCGTCCCAGCGCAGGGTGGTGACCTGGGTCAGCTCGGTCTGGCCGGACTTGACGACGAGCTGCTTCTTGTCGATGTAGGGCTGGAGGACGTTCATGGCGCCCTGGAAGAAGTAGCGGGTGTTGTTGTCGTCGTTGGAGCCGGCGAACAGCTCGATGTTGAAGGGGCCCTTCTCGCTGCCGTCCTTCAGGCCCAGCTGCTCGACGATGTAGGTGCCCTGGAGCTCGCCGACCTTCTCGTTGTCGAAGGACGCGTAGTAGTCGACGTCCTCGGTGCCGAGGATGAGGCGGTCGTAGGAGATGACGGGGATGCCCGCGTCCTTGGCCTGCTGGAGGACGTTGTTCATCGACTTGTTGTCGATGGCGGCGACGATCAGCGCCTTCACGTCCTGCGTGATCAGGTTCTCGATCTGCGAGACCTGCTGGTCCGGGTCGTCCTCGCCGTAGACCAGCTTGGTCTTGTACCCCTTGGACTCCAGGTTCTCCACGACGTTCTTGCCGTCGGCTATCCAGCGCTCGGAGGACTTGGTCGGCATCGCGATGCCGATGGTGGCGCCCTCGGAGGACCCCGGCTTCTGCTCGCTGCCGCCCTCGCTGTCCTGCCCGCAGGCGGTCAGGGTGAGGGCGAGGGAGGCGACGGTGGCCATGGCGGCGAGTGCGGCTCTGCGGTTGCGCATGGGATCAGTCCTTGTTCTTCTCGTCGTTGAGAGGGATCACGCCTGGGGCGAGCTGGTGGGGAAGCGGTGCAGGTCGCCGGGGAGCCGGGAGCCGAGCGGCGCCATCTCGCCGTCCGCCCCGTGCCGGGCGAGCAGGTCCAGGGCGAGGCGGCCGCGCCGCACCCGCTCCCGGGCGGTGTCCAGGGTCAGGTCCCGCATGTGGGTGCCGTACGGGTAGATCCCGGGAGCCTTGGAGAGGCCGAACTTCAGGTACAGCGGGGCGCCGCGCCGGATCAGCTCGGCGACCTCGTACATCCGGATGTAGCCGCCGAGGTCGTCCGGGGCCTCGATGTACATGTCCATGGGTGCGCCGGAGACCCGGCGGATCTCGGTGAGGTGGTCCAGCGTCAGATCGCTGGGCACGTTGACGGAGTCGGCGCCCAGGCGCTCGTACACCGCGTACGCGGCCGGGTTGACGGGGCCGATCAGCGCCGAGACCTTCAGCGTGGTGTCGGCGGGGACGATCCCGGCCTGCCGCGCCCGGTGCAGCGTCCACAGCACGCCCTCGTCGGCGACGAGCAGGCACTTCACGCCCAGCTCGGTGGCGCGTACGGCGTCCTCGACGCAGCCGGCGACCGCGTCGTGGCCGCGGGCCCGCAGTCCGGCGCCGCGCGAGTCGGTGCGGGTGGAGCCGCCGATGTCCCAGGTGCCGCGCGGGCCGGTGAACAGGCAGAGCTCGATGTCCCGTTCGGCGGTGGCCTCGACCATCTCGGTGATCTCGGCGTCGGTGAGCATCCACACACCGCTGCCCTGGCTGATCCGGTGGATCGGCACATCGAGGCGGGAGGACTCCTTGAGCACCACCGCCAGCGCCTCGGGACCCTCGCACGAGGGGATCTCGGTGCGCCAGCGGCCGCCGCCGGGGAAGGTGTGCGGCGAGGCGTCGGCGGGGTCGAGGGTGGGCGCGCCCAGACCGAGGGCGGCGAGCGCCTGCTCACCGGGTCGACGGGCTGCCGTGGCGGAAGCGTCGGTCACAAGCTGTCCTTCGTGTTCGGTATTTCGGACGAGGTTCGCGTCTCATGGCGTACGAGGCTGGGGAGTACGCCGGTACGGAGGCCGTCAGGTCGCCCCCGTACCGGCGTACGGTCAGGGACGCAGCAGCACCTTGCCCACCTTCGGGTCGCCGGCCCCCACCAACTCGATGGCCTGCGAGAACTCGGCGAGCGGCAGCTCGTGCGTGACCAGCGGCACCGGGTCGAGGAGCCCGGCCGCGAACACCCGCACCGTGTGCGACCAGGCGTCCGGCGGTGCGCCGAAGACGGTGTGCACCTCCAGCTGCCGCACGACGAGATCGGTCGGGTCCAGTCCTTGCGCGCCCGGCGCCGGAATGCCCGTCAGCACCAGCCGGCCGCCGCGCCGCAGCAGGCCCGCCGAGATCCGCGCGGCGTCCGCCGACCCGGCCGTCTCGATGACGACGTCGAAGTCGCCCGGCAGCTCCTGGTCCTTGGTCCGGAAGTCGGTCGCCCCGAACTGCCGGGACAGCCCCTCGCGGTCCCGCCGGGTGCCCACCACCAGCAGCTCGGCCGGCGAACCGGCGCGCAGGAACTGCACGGCGAACATGCCGAGGGTGCCGGTGCCCACCACCGCGACCCGCTCACCCGGCCGCGCGTTCGCCTTCAGGGCGGCGGCCGCGATACAGGCGGCCGGCTCCAGCAGGGCGGCGGCGGTCAGGTCCGCGTCCTCGGGCAGCACGTGCAGCAGCCGGGCCGGGAGGGTGAGGGTGGCGGCCATCGCGCCCGGCTGGGTGAAGCCGGTCTCCTCGTAGCCGTCCGTGCACAGGGTGGTCTCGCCCGCGTGGCAGCGATGGCACACCTGGCAGTTGCGGAACCCCTCGCCGACGACCTTGCGGCCCACCAGGCTCTCCGGCACCCCGGCGCCGACCGCCTCCACCGTCCCCGACCACTCGTGGCCCGGGGTCAGCGGATAGCGGACGTACGCCTCGGGCCGGTTGCCCTGGTACACCTCGCGGTCGCTGCCGCAGATCCCCACCGCGTGCACCCGCACCAGCGCCTCCCCGGCCTCGGGACGACGCGGGGTGTGCTCCACCAGCCGGTGCCGGCCCGGGGAGTCGACGACGACCGCGGTGCTCACTGGGTGCCCTTGGGCTTGCGCTGCTCCCAGCCCTCGGCCCACAGGTCGAACCGGGCCTGCTGCTGCGGGAACTCGGCGGCGGCGTCGACGTCCAGCTCCACACCGAGGCCGGGGGCGTCGGAGAGGTGGAAGCAGCCGTCCTCCGGGTTCACCTGCGGGGCGCCCTTGACCACCTTCTTGATCTCCGCGTCGGCGAAGTCGTTGAAGTGCTCCAGGATCTTGAAGTTCGGCGAGGTGAAGCCGACCTGGAGGGAGGCGGCGGTGAGCACCGAGCCGCCGACGTTGTGCGGCGCGACCAGCATGTAGTGGGTCTCGGCGGTCGCGGCGAGCTTCCGGGTCTCCCAGATGCCGCCGATGTGGCCGACGTCGGGCTGGATGATGTCCACCGCCTGGTTCTCGAACAGCTCGCGGAACTCGATGCGGTCGTGGATGCGCTCACCGGTGGCGACCGGGATGTCGACCTTGGCGGCGACCTTCTCCAGCGCCCTCAGGTTCTCCGGCGGGCAGGGCTCCTCCAGCCAGGCCGGCTTGAACGGCGCCAGCTCCTTGGCCAGCCGGACGGCGGTGGCGGGCGAGAAGCGCCCGTGCATCTCCAGCATCAGCTCGGCGTCCGGGCCGATGGCGTCGCGGACGGCCTCGATGAGGGAGACGGCGTACAGGGTCTCCTGGTGGTCCAGCTCGTAGTGGCCGGTGCCGAAGGGGTCGATCTTGAGCGCCCGGTACCCGCGCTCCATGACCCCCTGGGCGGCCTTGTGGTAGGCCTCCGGCGTGCGCTCGGTGGTGTACCAGCCGTTGGCGTACGCCTTGACCTTGTCGGTCACCTTGCCGCCGAGCAGCTGCCAGACCGGCACGCCCAGCGCCTTGCCCTTGATGTCCCAGCAGGCCATCTCGATGACGGCGATCCCGGACATCACGATCTCGCCGGCCCGGCCGTAGTCGCCGTACTTCATCCTCTTCACGAGGTCTTCCACGGCGAACGGGTCGGAACCGAGAATGTGGTTGGCCTCGGCTTCCCTCAGGTAGCCGAGGAGGGCGTCGGTGTGTCCCAGCATCCGGGTCTCGCCGACTCCGGTGATGCCCTCGTCGGTGTGCACCTGTACGTAGGTCAGGTTGCGCCACGGCGTCCCGACCACGTGTGTGCTGATTCCGGTGATGCGCACGGCAGTTGCCCCTCGTGAACGTCGGTTCTGTTCGAGATTTCGTCACTCGTTCGAAATGCTGGCGTGACAGTAAGGACGCGGCGGTGGGGGTGTCAATGGGTCGAACGGATAACAGTTTCGGCAGTTTCGAAGCGGCTTTCGAAACTCGCAGCGAAAGCGGCTTTCGGACGATGGGGGAGGGATGCGGAGACTGTCCCCGACGCGCGGTGGCGGAACGGCCCGTTCCCCACAGAACATTCACAGCCGCGACTAGGAACGTGACCGGCGCGGAACTTAACCTTCCCGCGTCATGGACTACTGCCACCCGTGCCGACGGCACCTGAACGGCGCCCTCGCCTGCCCGGGGTGCGGCACACCGGTCGAACAGCTCCGCCCGTACGCGGACGAGGACGACGCACACCCCGACGGCGGCCATGAGCCGTCGCCCGCGCCCGGTCCGGACGCCGAGCGCCCCGGCCGGGCCGCCGCCCGGCGCGCCCGGCAGCCGGAGTCGAGCCGTCGCGACCGCAAGGCCGCCGCGCACCGCCGGCGCCGCCGCCGGGTGCTGCTGGTCACCGCCGGTTTCGCCCTGGCGGCCGGCGGTCTGAGCCTCGCCGAACTCGGCATGGACGCCGTGTTGCCGGCCCCCGCCCCCGCGGCGGCCGGCGACACCTCCCCGGACGGCGGCACCTCGCAGGAGGCGGACGAGACGGCGGACCCGCTCTCCGCCGTCTCCGTGCCCGGCTCCGGCACCGGCACGGAAACCGCCTCCGGCTCGGCCTCTCCCTCCGGCTCGGCCTCCCCGTCCCCGTCCGGCTCCGGCGCCTCGGACGACCCGGAGGCGTCCGCGTCCCCCTCGAAGTCCCCCCAGTCGGCCACGACGAACGCGCCCGCGAACCCCGCCCCCACCGCCACCACCGAGGCCCCGCCGCCGCCCGATCCGGCCCCCACCACCACGGCGGACCCCACCACCTCCGCCCCGGACCCGGAGCCCTCCCCGTCCGAGACGTGCGACCGCTTCCTGTGGTGGTGCACCTGAGCGCCTGACGCGCCCGACACCTCTGACGCGCCCGAGCGGCAAGTCCCCCTTGTCGCGCGTGAGTCGAACAGGCCCGTCCGGTTCACCGCCCTCGTCCTCACCACGGACCTCGATCGCGTTCCACGCCCTTGTGCCGAACCCGAGCGAGCCGGCGGACCACCCCGACTCCCGTCAGGTGCGGGCCAAGGGGCCGGCGTCGGCGGGCGGTGCGGCCGCGGCCCGCGGGCTCGCCGGGATGTACGCGGCGGCGATCAGCGGGACCGACGGCCGGCCGCCGCTGCTGAAGCCCGGCACCGTCGCCGAGTTCGGGCAGATCCACCCGGTCGGCCACGACCTGGTGCCGCGCACGCACAAGGCGTCCGGGCTCGGCTTCCATGCCACGGCGGGCTTCGCGTACCCGTTCCTGGGCGCCGGTGCCTTCGGCCACAGCGGCGCGAGCGGCTCGCAGGCCTTCGCCGCCCCGCGCGGCGTCCCGGCCTACGGCTGTACCAGGCGCCGTTTCACCTTCCCGGGCGGGGCGGCGCCGGAGGACGAGGAGCTGGTCCGGGCGGTGCGCACGGCGGCGCCGGCCGTCTGGCGCGCGCGAAGGCCGCACCCCGCGTCCGGGGGTGCGGCCTTCGTCGTGGCCGGCGAAACCGGGTCAGACCAGCGTCACGCTGATGTTGCCCCGGGTCGCCTTGGAGTAGGGGCAGACCTCGTGGGCCTTCTTGAGCAGGCCGCGGGCCGTCTCCGCGTCGACGTTCGGGATGCTCGCGGAGATCTCCACGATCAGCCCGAAGCCCTCGTCGTTCTTGCCGATGCCGACCTTCGCGGTGACGGTCGAGCCCGAGATGTCGGCCTGCTCCTGGCGGGCGACGACACCGAGCGCGCCCTGGAAGCAGGCGCTGTAGCCGGCGGCGAACAGCTGCTCCGGGTTGGTGCCGGCGCCGCTGCCGCCCATCTCCTTCGGCGGGTTCACGACGACGTCGAGCTTGCCGTCGTCGGTGGCGACCCGGCCGTCGCGGCCGTTCTCGGCGGTGGCGACGGCGGTGTACAGGACGTCCGACTGCTGAATGCTCATGCGGTGGTCTTCCTCCTCGGTCCGCCGCGACTCGCGCCCACGATCGCCGACGGTTTTCGGAAAGAAGTTACCGCATACCGGAAAGCGAATGAAGCCTAAAGCTTGACGATCATCTTCCCGGTGTTGTCGCCGCGCAGGACGCCGAGGAAGGCCTCCAGGTTGTTCTCGATGCCCTCGACGACCGTCTCGCGGTACTTCAGCGCGCCCGAGGCGACCCACGGGCCGACCTCCTGGACGAACTGCGGCTGGAGGTCGTAGTGGTCGCCGACCAGGAAGCCCTCGATCCGGCCGCGGGTCTGGATCAGCCGGGCCAGGTTCCGCGGGCCGGGGGCGGGCTCGGTGTTGTTGTAGACCGAGATCATCCCGCAGACGGCGATCCGGCCGCCCTGGTTGAGGGAGCCGATGGCCGCCTCCAGGTGGTCGCCGCCGACGTTGTCGAAGTACACGTCGACGCCGTCGGGCGCGGCCTCGCGCAGCTGCTCGGAGACCGGGCCGCTCTTGTAGTTGAAGGCGGCGTCGAAGCCGTACTCCTCGACCAGCAGCTTCACCTTCTCGTCGGACCCGGCCGAGCCGATCACCCGGGAGGCGCCCTTGAGCTTGGCGATCTGGCCCACCTGGCTGCCGACGGCACCCGCCGCGCCGGAGACGAAGACGCTGTCGCCCTCCTTGAAGGCGGCGGTGCGCAGCAGGCCGGCGTAGGCGGTGAGGCCGGTCATGCCGAGGACGCCGAGGTAGGTGGACAGGGGTGCCGCGTTCGCGTCGACCTTGACGGCGTGCTCGGCGCTCACGGCGGCGTACTCGCGCCAGCCGAGGAAGTGCAGCACGTGGTCGCCGACGGCGAAGCCCTCGGCGTTGGAGGCCACGACCTCGCCGACCGCGCCGCCCTGCATGACCTTGCCCAGCTCGAAGGGGGCGACGTAGGACTTGGCGGCGCTCATCCGGCCGCGCATGTACGGGTCCACCGAGAGGTAGCGGTTCCGTACCAGCACCTGGCCCTCGCGCGGGGTCGGGACCTCGGCCTCGACCAGGGCGAAGTCCCCGTCCTGGGGCCAGCCGACCGGGCGGCTGAGCAGGTGCCATTCGCGGTTGACGGTGGGGAGTGCGGGGGTGTCCGACATCGGAACCTGAACCTTTCGAAATGTTTCACTACCTGAAACAACCATGCTCCTGAATATTTCAGGATGTCAAGCAAGCCGGTAATCTGAGTGTCATGGCCACCGCGTACCCCTCCCGCCGCCCCGACGACCTCACCCTGGAGGTCGTCGACCTCATCGGCGCGGTCGTGGCCCGCTACCACGAGGAGTTCGAGGAGGCCGCCGCCGGGCACGCCCTCACCGCCGCCCAGGCCAAGCTCCTCGCCCTGCTCTCCCTGGACCCGCTGCCCATGCGCAAGCTGGCCCACAAGCTCAAGTGCGAGCCGTCGAACGTCACCGGCATCGTCGACCGCCTGGAGGCCCGCGGCCTGGTCGAACGCCGTCCCGACCCCGCGGACCGCCGGGTGAAGGTCGCCGCCGTGACCGACGAGGGCCGCCGCGTCGCCCGGAACATGCGTGACTCCCTGCACTTCGCCCGCGAGCCGCTGGCGGCGCTCGGCGAGCAGGAGCGGCTGGCGCTGCGGGATCTGCTGCGGCGGATGGTGGAGTCGGAGACCGGGCCCCGGTAGCCGCCGGACGGCTAGAGTTCCCCCATGCGTGATCTTGGGGTGGGCTTCGGCTATCTGATCAAGGGCCAGCGATGGGTGGCCCGGCACGGCAGGCAGTTCGGCTTCGGGCTGCTGCCCGGACTGATCACTCTGGTGCTCTACGCGGCCGCGCTCACCGCGCTCGCGCTGTGGGGCACCGACTTCGTCGCCTGGGCGACGCCCTTCGCGGACGACTGGTCCAGCCCGTGGCTCGGACTCTTCCGCGGCCTGCTGACCGTCGTCCTGTTCGCGCTGTCACTGCTGCTCGCCGTGATCACCTTCACCGCGGTGACCCTGCTGATCGGCCAGCCCTTCTACGAGAGCCTGTCGGAGGCGGTCGACCGGGACGTCTCCCCGGACGGCACCGCCCCCGAGTCGGACCTGCCGCTCCTGCGGGAGCTGTGGATCTCCGGCCGCGACAGCCTGCGGATCGTCGTCCGCGCCGCGCTCTGGGGCGTGCTGCTGTTCGCGCTCGGATTCATCCCGGTGGCCGGGCAGACGGCCGTCCCGGTGATCGGCTTCTTCGTGACCGGCTTCTTCCTCACCGAGGAGCTGACCGCCGTCGCCCTCCAGCGCCGCGACGTCGACCTGCGCGACCGCCTCGCCCTGCTGCGCTCCCGCAAGACGCTGATCTGGGGCTTCGGCACCCCGCTCGCCGTCACCTTCCTGATCCCGTTCGTGGCGGTCTTCCTGATGCCCGGCGCGGTCGCGGGCGCCACCCTGCTCGCCCGCGACCTGCGCGGCGAGGAGACCGTCGAGCGGGACACCGCCGCCGGCCCCCGCGAGCAGGACGCCCACCTCTGAGCCGCCCGCCCGCGGACCGGCCCCCGGATCAGCCCCGCCCGCGTCCCGCCGCGCCGACGGCCACCGTCAGGATCTCCCGCACCTGGGCGACGATGTCCAGCCGGTTCCGCACGAACTCGGGGTCGGTGACCTCGGTGGTGTTCCCGGCGCCGAACTGGAGCACCGGCGTGTGCACATGGCCGCCCGGCAGCGTCTCCCGCAGGCCCAGGCGGTCCCGCAGCAGCGTCGCCCGGTAGGCGATCTCGTTGGACAGGTAGTCCCCGCCGCCGCCGGCCCGCGCCGTCGAGCCGGGGGTGGGCCCGTCCGGCCGCACCACGGGCGTGCTCCCTCCCGCCGGGATCTCGGTCACCGAGGTGTTGTCGTACACCGGGAAGCGGCCGGTGTCCGCCGCCACGACGGCCCCGTACGGCAGGGTCGTCGACGTCCACTGCGGCCGGCTCGCCGGGTCGGTGACGGGGACGGTCTCCGCGCGGCCGGCGTTCTCGTTGTCGGCGAAGCCGCCCCGCCAGGCCCCGTTGGTGCGCTCGATGTCGAACCGGCCGACCCGGCCCTGGCTCACCGTCGCGAACAGGTCGATCCGGGGCAGGTGCGGCCGCAGCGTCCGCTCCACCGTCCCTTGCGTGAAGTCCCGCCAGCGCACCGGGAAGACGGCGGTCTCCACCCGTGCCGGACCGTCCGCCGTCTGGATCACGGTGCCGTCGAGGGCGAGCGCGGTCGCGCCGGACGGGTTGGAGATGCGCACGTCCCGGTCCAGCGTGAACGGGTCGAAGCCGGTCACCAGGACCCGCTTCAGGCCCTTGCCGTGCGGATACCGCAGATCGCTCTGCCCGCGCGAGGTCCGCTCCAGCGCCTCCAGCAGCGCCGCCCGCCCGGACTCCGTCAGCCCGGACTCCGGCTGCCAGGACCGCACTTCCCGGCTCATCGCGAGCCGTGCCCAGTACAGCGGCCGGTCGTCGTCCCGGCTCAGGTCGCCGGCGGCGGGCCCGCGCCCCTGCGCCCGGTCCACCGCCCGCCGCCACAGCGCCGACCCCTCGCGGACGACCGCGGCGCGGGCCCGCGCGTAGGAGTCCGCCGCGTCGAGCGCCCCGGCCAACCGCGGGGCCGCGTCGTCGAATCCGGAGCGGCGCAGGATCTCCTGCGGGGCCGCGCGGTCAAGCCGCTGTTCCTCGACCGTCTCGGCGGCGGTCGCGGGGGCGGCCCCGGCGGGGGTGGTGAGGGCGGTCGCGAGCGCCAGTCCGAGGAGGGCGCCGATCCGTAAACGCGAGACAGTCACGGCAGTTCAGGTCCTTCCGTCGCCGTGGAATGCGTGCTGCGGGACGGCGGAAGTCTCCCCGTGACGGGTGTGGTCTACGCCGTGCCGTGCGACGGCGGTGACGGATCCTCACCGAGCAGCGCGAGGAAGTCCCGGAACGCCCCCGGCATGTCCACCGACTCCGGGTCCAGCAGCCACTGGTACTGGAGGCCGTCCATCACGGCGACCAGCAGGGGAGCGGTGCGCTCGGGGGTCAGTCCGTTCGGCAGGCGCTCGCCGTACTCATCGCGCAGCATCCGCGCCATGCTCTCGCGCACCCGGGCGTAGCGCTCGGAGAAGTAGCCGCGCGCCGGATGACCCTCGGTGACGCTCTCGCCGAGCAGCGCCGAGAAGGTCTGGATGATGCCGGGACGCATCGCGTTGTACTCGACGAGCGAGACCAGCAGATCCGTCCGCCAGGTGCGGGCGGGGACGGCGTCCCAGCGGTCGCGCTCCTCCAGCACGGCGACGAGCAGCGCGTCCTTCGTCGGGAAGTAGTGCAGCAGGCCCTGCTGGGTGAGCCCGACGCGCTCCGCGACGGCCGCCATGCTGGCGCCCCGGTAGCCGCGCTCGGCGATCACCTCCAGCGCGGCCCGGACTATCTCGGCCCGCCGTTCCGCACTCCTGACCCTCGCGCTCATGTCGTCACCGTACGACATCACCCACCCCTCGATATAACGTCAAGGTAACGAAACCTACCGGTCTACAGGTAATGCGTGCACGATGGGAGACGTCCGCACCGACCCGGACACCGCACGGACCCGCACGGATCCCGCACGGACTCAACGAGGAGGCACCGCCATGGCGGAAACCCCGGCATCCCAGGACGCGGCCGTCGAAGCGGCCCTCGCCGCTCTCGACCTGGACGCCAAGACCCGGCTGCTGGCCGGCCAGGACGCGTGGACGCTGCCCGCGCTGCCCGAGATCGGCCTGGGCTCCCTGGTGATGTCGGACGGCCCGGTCGGGGTCCGCGGGGTGCGCTGGACCGCCGACGACCCGTCGATCGCGCTGCCCTCGCCGACCGCCCTCGCCGCCACCTGGGACCCGGAGCTGGCCCGCCGCGCCGGCACCCTCCTCGCCCAGGAGGCCCGCCGCAAAGGCGTCCACCTGCTGCTCGCGCCCACCGTCAACCTGCACCGCTCACCGCTCGGCGGCCGGCACTTCGAGGCCTACAGCGAGGACCCGTACCTCACCGGCCGGATCGGCTCCGGCTATGTGACGGGCGTCCAGTCCGGCGGCGTCGGCACCACCGTGAAGCACTTCGTCGCCAACGACGCCGAGACCGACCGCTTCACCGTGAACAACGTGATCGGCGCCCGCGCCCTGCGCGAGCTGTACCTGGCCCCCTTCGAGGCGATCGTCGAGAACGCCCACCCCTGGGGCATCATGACCGCCTACAACTCGGTCAACGGCACCACCATGACCGAGCACCATCACCTGGTGAACGAGGTGCTGCGCGGCGAGTGGGGCTTCGACGGCGTCAACGTCTCCGACTGGACCGCCGCCCGCGACACCGCCGGCGCACTCGACGGCGGCCTCGACATCGCCATGCCGGGCCCCGAGACCGTCTACGGCCCCGCCCTCGCCGAGGCCGTCCGCGCCGGCCGGGTCAAGGAGTCCGCGGTCGACGACGCCGTTCGCAACGTGCTGCGGCTCGCCGCCCGCGTCGGCGTCCTGGACGGCGCGGCGCCGGCCGTCACCGAGCCGCCCGCCGAGGTGGACGGCGAGGCCCTGGCCCGCGAGATCGCCCGCCGCTCCTTCGTCCTGGTCCGCAACGAGGGCGCGCTGCCGCTCAGGCCCGGCACGGTCGCCCTCTCCGGCGCCGCCGCCCGCGACGCCCGGGTCCTCGGCGGCGGCTCCGCCACCGTCTTCCCGGCCCGGACCGTCTCCCCGCTCGACGGCCTCACCGCCGCCCTCCCCGAAGGCGGCCTCAGCTACGCCGTCGGCGCCGACCCGAACACCGAACTCGCCGTCGCCGACACCGGCTTCACGCTGCGCGCGATCTGCCGCGACGAGAACGGCGAGGTCATCGGCACCGCCTCGGCACCCAACGGACAGGTCCAGTGGATGGGCGACGACCTCCCCGACGGCGTCACCCACGACCGGCTGCACACCGTCGAACTGACCGGCACCTTCACCCCGCGCGAGACCGGCACGCACACCTTCGGCATCAAGGGCATGGGCGCCTTCACCCTCACCGTCGACGGCACCACCCTCTACGACGACGTCCAGCGGCCCCCCAAGGACGACCCCTTCGAGGCCTTCTTCGGCGCCCCCGTCCCCCAGGGCCGGGCCGAACTCACCGCGGGGCGCGAGGTCACCGTCTCCCTGCTGTACCTGGTCCACCTGCCCGAGGGCATCCCGATGCGGGTCGTCGGCTTCGCCCTCGCCCACCAGGAGCCGCAGCGCGACCCCGACGAGCTGATCGCCGAGGCGGTCGAGGCGGCCCGCGCCGCCGACACCGCCGTCGTGGTGGTCGCCACCACCGAGCGCGTCGAGTCCGAGGGCTTCGACCGCACCGACCTGCGGCTGCCCGGCCGCCAGGACGACCTGGTCCGCGCCGTGGCCGCCGTCAATCCGAACACCGTGGTGGTCGTCAACGCCGGCTCCCCGGTGGAACTGCCGTGGCGCGAGGAGGTCGCCGCGGTGCTGCTGACCTGGTTCCCGGGCCAGGAGGGCGGCGCGGCCCTGGCGGACGTCCTCACGGGCGCCCACGAGCCCGGCGGACGCCTCCCCAGCACCTGGGGCAGCCTCGAGGACGCCCCCGTCACCCAGGTCGTGCCGCGGGACGGCGAGCTGCCCTACTCGGAGGGCGTCTTCATCGGCTACCGCGCCTGGGACCGGGCCGGCCGCACCCCCGCCTATCCCTTCGGCCACGGCCTCGGCTACACCACCTGGGCCTACGACTCCGTCGAGGTCGACGGGGCGACGGTGAAGGTGCGGGTGCGCAACACCGGCGAGCGCCCCGGCCGCGAGGTCGTCCAGGTCTACCTGGCCCCCGTCGAGGCGGACGCCGAGCGCCCGGCGCGCTGGCTGGCCGGGTTCGCGGTCGTCGAGGCGGCCCCCGGCGAGACCGCCGAGGCCGTGATCGAGATCCCGCGCCGGGCCTTCGAGATCTGGGACGAGACGGCCGGCACCTGGTCGTTTGTGAAGGGTTCGTACGAAGTCCAGGCGGGGCGCTCGATCGCCGACCGCAGGATCACCGCGACGGTTAACGTCTGAACCAAGGACGACTCGTCCTGCCGAGCAGCCCCGGCCCGGAACCTGACCCCGGGCCGGGGCTCGTCCTTGTCTCAGTCCCGGATGGCGAACCCGTAGACGGTCTCCGAGCGGAACGTCCGGCCCGGCCGCAGCACCGTGCTCGGGAACTCCGGCCGGTTCGGCGAGTCGGGGAAGTGCTGGGTCTCCAGCGCGATGCCCGCGCCGGGCGAGAGCGGGCCGTCGAGATGATCCGCGGTGTACAGCTGGAGGCCGGGCTCGGTGGTCGCCACCGTCAGCACCCGCCCGGACGCCGGGTCGTACAGCTCCGCGACCTCCTCCGCCGCCGAGGTGACCCCCTTGTCCAGCACGAAGTTGTGGTCGTACCCGGAGCCGGTCACCCGCGGCTTGCGGAAGTCGAACCGGGTCCCGGCCACCTCGGCCACACCCGTCGGGATCAGATCCTCGTCGACCGGTGTGTACCGGCCGGCGGCGATCCGCAGCTCATGCCCGCCCGCCGGGCCGGAACCGGCGCCGCCGGAGAGGTTGAAGTAGCTGTGGTTGGTCAGGTTCACCACGGTCGGCGCGTCCGTGACCGCCTCGTACCGGATCCGCAGCGCGCCGTCCGCGTCCAGCGAGTAGGTCACAGCGACCGTCAGCCGGCCCGGGAACCCCTCCTCGCCGTGCGGGCTCACCCGGGTCAGCCGCAGCCCGTGCTCCACCGGCCCGGCCTGCCACACCCGCTGGTCGAAGCCGCGCTCACCGCCGTGCAGCGAGTTCGGCCCGTTGTTCGGGGCGAGGGCGTAGGTCAGCCCGTCCAGCTCGAAGCGGGCGCCCGCGATCCGGTTGGCGTAACGGCCGATGAGAGCACCGAGGTAGGGGCCCGGATTCTCCAGATAGCCGTCCAGACCGTCGAACCCCAGCACCACGTTCGCCGTCCGGCCGTCCCGGCCGGGCGCCTCCACCGACTGCACGATCCCGCCGTACGAGAGGATCCGCACCCGCACGCCGGCCCGCTCCAGGGTCCAGCGGTGCACCGGCGTGCCGTCGGGAAGTGTGCCGAAGTGTTCATTCATGAGCGGAACACTAGGTCACCCGCTCAGGACGGCGCCTGCCGGGCCGTCACCGCCCGGTACGCGATCTCCGCGAGCCGCGCCTGGCCGTTCTTGCTCGGGTGGAACCAGTCCCAGGGGCTCAACTGCGCGGTGACGAACCGGTACTCGTACACCGCCTCCCCGTCGAAGCGGCAGTACCGGTCCTGCGCGCACTCCTCGCGCAGCACCTCGTTGTACGCCTCCACCCGCTTCTGCACCGTCGAGCGCCGCAGGTTCGCCGCCGCGTCCAGGTCGTCGGCGTCGCGCAGCATCGACGGGCAGATGCCGAGCTTCCACACCTGCTTGCCGAGCGCGTTGGTCCGGCCCTGCGACCACAGCCGCTTCAGATCCGGCACGCTCGCCACGAACACCTGCGCCTTCGGCGCGTCCTGGCGCAGGGTGTCCAGGGCCTCCTGGAAGTCGGCGCGGAAGTCGGCCACCGAGGTCATCGCGTCCGTCGAGGACCGGCAGGCGTCGTTGCTGCCCGCCAGCACCGTGACCAGTTCCGGCTTCCGGCCCGCCGCCCGCGCCATCTGCCGCGGCAGATCGGCCATCCGCGCTCCGCTGACCGCGTAGTTCCAGCTGTGCGAGGCCGCCCGGGACCGCCCCAGCAGCCGTACCGCCAGACTGTCGACCTCCGGGCTGGTGCCGGTCGCCCACGACACCTCCGGACAGTCCGCCAGCACCATGCAGGTGTTGAACCCGGTGGTGATGGAGTCGCCGACGGCGGCGATCGAACGCGGCGTGGAGTCCCAGGCGGGCGGCGGACTCTCCTTCACCATCCCGGCCTCGTTGCCGGGCGGCGCCGAGGAGGCGCCCCCCATGGCGTCGCAGCCGGTGACACCCAGGACGGCGGCCGCGGCCGAGGCGGCGAGCGCGGTCCAAGAGCGGTGGCGTCGGTTCCGCATGCCCTGTTCCTTCCCTTGGCACCCTTGATGTCGCGTCATGTTCCCCACCCCATGAGACCGTCCGAGGGCTCCCCGCGCACCTCATGCGACGGCGCACACCCGCACAGGCGTCCTGCCGGGTGAATGGCGGACCTTTCCCGGCACCGGGACCGACGGTACGTCACACTCCTTGCGCCGCCGCACGGTAGCCTCGCCATCAAGTGGCCTGCCCGGCCACCCCCGCCCGCCCGACCGCACCCTGTCCCGCTCTGCCCGGAGGTCCCGGTGACGACACGTGGAGTTCTGTACGTGCACTCCGCGCCGCGCGCGCTGTGCCCGCATGTCGAGTGGGCCGTCGCCGGGGTGCTCGGCACGCGCGTCAACCTCGACTGGATCCGGCAGCCCGCCGCCCCCGGCACCTGGCGCTCCGAGTTCTCCTGGCAGGGCGAGGCGGGCACCGCGTCCAAGCTGGCGTCGGCGCTGCGCGGCTGGCACCTGCTGCGCTTCGAGGTCACCGCCGAGCCCTGCCCCACCGCTGAGGGCGAGCGCTACAGCTGCACCCCCGACCTCGGCATCTTCCACGCCGTCACCGGCATCCACGGCGACATCCTCATCCCCGAGGACCGGCTGCGCGCGGCCCTGCTGCGCAGCCAGAGCGGTGAGACCGACCTGGAGGCCGAGATCGCCAAGCTCCTCGGCAAGCCCTGGGACGACGAACTGGAACCCTTCAGATACGCGGGCGAGGGCGCCCCGGTCCGCTGGCTCCACCAAGTGGTCTAACGAAACGCCCGAAACATCCGAAAACCCCAGAAACCCCCGAATGCCGCCGGAATGCCGGGAGTGCCCGGAGCGGCGAACGGCCCGCCCCCACCCGGGGGACGGGCCATTCTCACGACCGGTGGGGTCACACCGATCGGAACGCCAGCACCACGTTGTGGCCGCCGAAACCGAACGAGTCGTTCAGCGCGGCGATCCGCCCGTCGACCGGAAGCTTCCGGGCCTCACCGCGCACGATGTCCGCGTGGGCCTCGGCCTCCGGGTCGAGGTTGTCCACGTTGATGGTGGGCGGCGCCACCCGGTGGTACAGCGCGAGGATGGTGGCGACGGACTCGACACCGCCCGCGCCGCCCAGCAGGTGACCGGTCATCGACTTGGTCGCCGACACCGCGAAGTGGTCGGCCTCGTCGCCGAAGACCTTGCGCAGCGCCTTCAGCTCGGCCACGTCACCGGCGGGCGTCGACGTCGCGTGCGCGTTGACGTGCACGATCTCCGCCGGGTCCAGATCGGTCCGGTCCAGCAGGTTGTGCAGCGCGTGGGCGATGCCGCGGCCCTCGGGCTCCGGCTGCACGATGTCGTGGCCGTCGGCGGAGATGCCCTGCCCGACCGCCTCGGCGTACACCCGGGCCCCGCGCTTGGCGGCGTGCTCGGCGGACTCCAGGACGATCACGCCGGCGCCCTCGCCGAGGACGAAGCCGTCACGGGCCGTGTCGTACGGCCGGGACGCGCCCTGCGGGTCGTCGTTGTTCTTGGACATCGCCATCATGTTGCCGAACGCGGCGATGGGCAGCGGGTGGATGGCCGCCTCGGTACCGCCGGCGATCACCACGTCCGCGCGGCCGGTGCGGATCATCTCGATGGCGTAGCCGATGGCCTCGGCGCCGGACGCGCACGCGGAGACCGGCGTGTGCACGCCCGCGCGGGCACCCACGGCCAACCCCACGTTGGCCGACGGGCCGTTCGGCATGAGCATGGGAACGGTGTGCGGGGAGACGCGGCGGACGCCCTTCTCCTTCAGCACGTCGTACTGGTCCAGCAGGGTCGTCACACCGCCGATGCCGGAGGCGATCACGGCACCGAGCCGGTCGGGGTCGACCGAGCCGTCCTCACCGGCCTTGCCGGTGAAGCCCGCGTCGGCCCACGCCTCCTGGGCGGCGACCAGCGCGAACTGCGCCGACCGGTCCAGTCGGCGGGCCTGCGGCCGAGGGATGACCTCGGTGGGCTCCACGGCGACGGGCGCGGCGATGCGGACCGCCTGGTCGGCGGCCCAGTCCTGTTCGAGGGGCTTGACGCCGGAACGTCCGGCGACCAGGCCTTCCCAGGTGGACGCTGCGTCGCCACCCAGCGGTGTGGTTGCGCCGATACCGGTGACGACCACGGTGCGATTGGTCGGGCTCACGGGAATTCTTTCTCCAGATAGGGATTCAGCGGCGCCACCGCCGGGTGGCGGGGCAGGCAACGAGCCTTGAGGATCAGGCCTGGTGCTTAAGGATGTACTCGGTCGCGTCACCGACGGTCTTGAGGTTCTTGACGTCCTCGTCGGGGATCTTGACGTCGAAGCGCTCCTCGGCGGCGACGACGACCTCGACCATGGACAGCGAGTCGACGTCCAGGTCGTCGGTGAAGGACTTGTCCAGCTGGACGTCCTCAACCGGGATGCCGGCGATCTCGTTCACGATGTCGGCGAGACCGGCGACGATCTCTTCCTGAGTGGCGGCCATCTTGGCGCTCCTTCGTTGTTTTCCAGAGGGTGTGGCGGTGGATTCCGCATCGGATCGCGAGGATCCGGCACGGAGTGCCTAGGGGAGGGTAACGACCGTGGCGGCGTACACGAGACCCGCCCCGAATCCGATGACGAGCGCGGTGTCGCCGCTCTTCGCCTCGCCGGTCGCCAGAAGCCGCTCCATGGCGAGCGGGATCGAGGCGGCCGAGGTGTTGCCGGTGGTGCGTACGTCGCGGGCGACCTTGACGGTCTCCGGCAGCTTGAGAGTCTTCACCATCGAGTCGATGATCCGCTCGTTGGCCTGGTGCGGGATGAAGACGTCCAGCTCGGCGGCGGTGATGCCGGCGGCGTCCAGCGCCTGCTGGGCGACCTTGGCCATCTCGAAGACGGCCCAGCGGAACACCGCCTGGCCCTCCTGCGTGATCGCCGGGAAGCGCTCGACCTCACCCGCGCGGTAGTCCGTCCACGGCACGGTCTGCTTGATCGTCTCGGACTTGTCGCCCTCGGACCCCCAGATCGTGGGTCCGATCGCAGGCTCGTTCGAGGGACCGACGACGACCGCGCCGGCGCCGTCACCGAACAGGAAGGCCGTCGCGCGGTCCTCCAGGTCGGTCAGGTCGCTCAGCCGCTCCACGCCGATGACGAGGACGTACTCGGCGCTGCCCTCGACGATCAGGCCCTTGGCGAGCGTCAGGCCGTACCCGAAGCCCGCGCAGCCCGCCGAGATGTCGAAGGCGGCGGCCTTGTTCGTGCCGAGCTTGTCGGCGATCTCGGTCGCGACGGCCGGGGTCTGCTTGAAGTGCGTGACGGTGGAGACGATCACCGCGCCGATCTGCTCGGCGGTGATCCCGGCGTCCGCGATGGCCTTGCCGGACGCCTCGACCGACATCGCGGCGACGGTCTCCTCGTCGTTCGCCCAGTGCCGCGTCTGGATGCCGGACCGCGAACGGATCCACTCGTCCGACGAGTCGATCGTCTCGAGGATCACCTCGTTGGGCACCACGCGGGTCGGGCGGTAACCGCCCACGCCCTGGATGCGGGCGTACGGGGCGCCCTTGCTGGGCTTGATCTTCGACATGCTTCGGTCGGCTCCTTCGGGCTCAGGCCAGCTCTGCGACGAGCTCGCGGGCCGCGTCGAGGTCGTCGGGGGTCTTCAGGGCCAGGGTCTTCACACCGGGCAGCGCGCGCTTGGCGAGACCGGTGAGAGTACCGCCCGGGCAGACCTCCAGCAGGGCGGTGACGCCCAGCTCCTTGAAGGTCTCCATGCACAGGTCCCAGCGGACCGGGTTGGCGACCTGGCCGACCAGCCGGGCGACGACCTCGTCACCGGTGGCGACGGTCCGCCCGTCCTTGTTGGAGACGTAGGCGACCTTCGGGTCGGCCGGCGTGAGGGCCTGCGCGGCCTCGGCCAGCTTGTCGACCGCGGGAGCCATGTGGTGCGTGTGGAAGGCGCCGGCCACCTTCAGCGGAACGATCTTACGGACGCCCTCGGGCTTGTCCTCGTTCAGCGCGGCCAGCTGCTCCAGGGTGCCCGCGGCGACGATCTGGCCGGCACCGTTGACGTTCGCCGGGGTCAGGCCCAGCTTCTCCAGGTGCGCGACGCTCACCTCGGGGTCGCCGCCGAGCAGCGCCGACATACCGGTCTCGGTGATCGCGGCGGCCTCGGCCATCGCCAGACCCCGCTTGCGCACGAGGGTCAGCGCGGCGGTGTCGTCGAGGACACCGGCGAACTGCGCCGCGGTGATCTCGCCGACGCTGTGGCCCGCGACGGCGCCGGGGGACACGTCACCCAGTGCCGCGGCCGACAGGATGCCGGCGGCGACCAGCAGCGGCTGGGCGACGGAGGTGTCGCGGATCTCGTCCGCGTCGGCCTTCGTGCCGTAGTGGGCGAGATCCAGTCCGATGGCGTCCGACCACGCGGCGACACGGTCGGCGGCGCCGGGCAGTTCGAGCCAGGGAGTCAGGAAGCCGGGCGTCTGGGCGCCCTGGCCGGGAGCGACGAGTACGAGCACTCTCACACTCTCTCTTGGGGACGGGCACGGCCGCCCGTGGGGACAAGGACGAAGAACAGGAGGGGGTTTTGTGGGCCCCCGACAAAAGCCTAGGGCTGGAGATCCCCGTCGGCCAGACGCCCCAGGATCAGCGCGATTCGCAGTGTGAACGCGGACCGTACATCAGAAGGCGACCAACCGGTGACGTCAGTCACACGTCGGAGCCGGTAGCGCACGGTGTTCGGGTGAACGAAGAGCATTCGCGCGGCGCCCTCCAGGCTGCTCGCCTGCTCCAGATAGACACTGAGGGTTTCGAGAAGCGCGGACCCGGCCTCCTCCAGCGGTCTGTAGATCTCCTCCACCAACTGCTCGCGGGCGCTCGGGTCTCCGGCCATCGCGCGCTCCGGCAGCAGATCGTCCGCCAGGACCGGCCGCGGGGCGTCCTGCCAGGCGGAACACGCCTTGAGGCCGGCCGCCGCGGCCTGCGCGGACCGGGTCGCGGCCAGCAGGTCCGGCACGATCGGCCCGGCCACCACGGGTCCGGCGGCGTAGGGCCCGATCAGCGACTTGGCGACGGCGAGCGGGTTGTCGCTGCCGCCGGCGATGACGACCAGCCGGTCCCCGAGCACCCCGGTGAGCACCTGGAGCTTGGCGTGCCGCGCCGCCCGCCGGATCGCCTCCACGGTCAGCTCGGAGTCGCCGTCGGGTGCCGTGCCCAGCACCACGCAGACGTGCTCCGGCGCGTTCCAGCCGAGCGCGGCGGCCCGCGAGACGGCCCCCTCGTCGGCCTCCCCGCTCAGCACCGCGTTGACCACCAGCGACTCCAGCCGGGCGTCCCAGGCACCGCGTGCCTCGGCGGCCTGGGCGTACACCTGGGCGGTGGCGAAGGCGATCTCGCGGGCGTAGACCAGCAGCGCCTCGCGCAGCACGTTCTCGTCGCCGGGGGCGGCGACCTCGTCGATCGCCGACTCCATGACCTCGATGGTGGTGCGCACCATCTCCACGGTCTGGCGCAGGGTGATGGCCCGGGTCAGCTCGCGGGGCGCGGTGCCGAAGACGTCGGTGGAGATCGCCTGCGGGGCGTCGGGGTGCCGGAACCACTCGGTGAAGGCGGCGATGCCGGCCTGCGCGACCAGCCCGATCCAGGAACGGTTCTCCGGGGGCATGGCCCGGTACCACGGCAGGGTCTCGTCCATCCGCGCGATGGCCTGCGCGGCAAGGGAACCGGAGGACTTCTCCAGCCGCTTCAGGGTCGCGGAGTGCGTGTGGACGGGGTGCGCTGCGGCGTCGGGCTTGCGGGATTCGGGTTCGGGCACGGGGACAAGACTGCCTTATCGGGACGGGAGCGTGCGCCGCCGGGTCTACGGTGGGGTCCGTGATGGATGTACGGCGCGCCGATGGGCGCTATCCCGGAGGGGAGCCGGAGGCCGGGATCGAGTCCTGGCACGCCTTCTCCTTCGGCCCGCACTACGACCCCGGCAATCTGCGCTTCGGCGCGCTGATCGCCTGCAACGAGGAACGCCTCGCGCCGGGCGCCGGCTTCGGCGAACACCCGCACAGCCACACCGAGATCGTCACCTGGGTCGTCGAGGGCGAGCTGACCCACCGCGACTCGGCGGGCCACGAGACGCTGGTGCGCCCCGGGGACGTGCAGCGCCTCAGCTCGGCGGGCGGGGTGCGGCACGTGGAGCGCAACGACGGCGTGACGCCTGTCACCTTCGTGCAGATGTGGCTGGCCCCACTGTCCCCGGGCGGCGACCCGGCCTACGAGATCGTCCCCGGCATCGCCGACTCCACCCCGTACGCGGTCCCGGAGGCGGGCGCGATGCTGCACGTCCGCCGGCTGTCGGCGGGGGAGCGCACGGCGGTCCCGGACGGGGCGTACGTCTACGTCCACGTGGTGCGCGGCGAGGTACGCCTGGACGGCGAGCGGCTCGGCCCCGGCGACGCGGCCCGGATCACCGGGGCGAAGGACCTGGAGGCCGAGGCCACGGCCGCGGCCGAGCTGCTGCTGTGGGAGATGGCGCGCTAGCGCGCGACAGGCGTCAGCCGCGGGCCTCCGCCAGCACCGCCTCCGTGAAGGGCGGCCACGCCTCGACGGCCCAGGGGCCGAAGGCGCGGTCGGCCAGGGCGACACAGGCGAGACGGGCGTCCGGGTCGATCCACAGGAACGTGCCGGACTGGCCGAAGTGGCCGAAGGTGCGCGGCGAGGACGAAGCCCCGGTCCAGTGCGGCGACTTGCCGTCGCGGATCTCGAAGCCGAGCCCCCAGTCGTTGGGGTTCTGGTGCCCGTACCCGGGCAGCACGCCCTTGGTCCCCGGGTACTGCACGGTCATCGCCTCGGCCACGGTCCGCGGGTCCAGCAGCCGCGGCGCCTGCACCTCGGCGGCGAACCGCAGCAGGTCCTCGACGCTGGAGACGCCGTCCTTCGCGGGCGAGCCCTCCAGCGCGGTCGAGGTCATCCCCAGCGGCTCCAGCACCGCCTGCCGCAGGTACTCGGCGAACGGGATGTCGGTGGCCTTGGCCACGTGGTCGCCCAGCTGCTCGAAACCGGCGTTGGAGTACAGCCGCCGCTCGCCGGGCGGGGCCGTCACCCGGTGCTCGTCGAAGGCCAGCCCGGAGGTGTGGGCGAGCAGATGACGCACCGTCGAGCCGGCCGGTCCGGCCGGCTCGTCCAGCTCGATCGCGCCCTCCTCGTACGCGACGAGGACGGCGTACGCGGCGAGCGGCTTGGTGACCGAGGCCAGCGGGAACCGCTGCCCGGCCGGGCCGTGGGTGCCGAGGACGGTCCCGTCGGCGCGGACGACACCCGCGGCGGCGGAGGGAACCGGCCAGTTCTCGATCAACGCGAGGCTGTTCAGCGACATGGGGCCGAGCCTAAGTGCTCACAGCGGCGGCTCCGTCAACGGGTACTGGGCTCATGTCGCCCACGGTGCTTACATCCGCGCGCCGATTCTTGTCCTTCTCGCTTGCTTGGAGTGCACTCCAAGGTCATAGCGTGGGGGTCATGACGGTGATGGAGACCATTCCCGCGGCCACCGATACCAGCCCCACCAGGACCGACAGCTGCTCCGCCGCGCCCCGCCGGCACCCGCGCCCCGACGGCCAGGACCGCTACACGATCAGCGAGGTCGTCGCCTTCACCGGCCTCACGGCCCACACCCTGCGCTGGTACGAGCGGATCGGCCTGATGTCGCACATAGACCGCTCGCACACCGGCCAGCGCCGCTACACCAACCGCGACCTGGACTGGCTCGACCTGGTCGGCAAGCTCCGGCTGACCGGGATGCCGGTCGCCGACATGGTCCGGTACGCCGAGCTGGTGCGCGAGGGCGACCACACCTACGGGGAACGGCGCGAGCTGCTGGAAGCGACCCGCGAGGACGTCCTGGCCAGGATGGCGGAGCTCCAGGACACGCTCGCCGTGCTCGACCGCAAGATCGACTTCTACGGGGAGAGGACCCGATGACCGACCGCACCGTCCCCACCGCCCGACTGGGCAGCGCCGGCCCCGAGGTGGGAGCGCAGGGCCTCGGCTGCATGGGCATGAGCTTCGCCTACGGCCCCGCCGACGCCGACGAGTCCAGGGCCACCCTGGAACGCGCCCTGGAGCGCGGCGTCACCCTGTACGACACGGCGGACGCCTACGGCGCCGGCGACAACGAACAGTTCCTCGCGCCCTTCTTCCGAGCCCACCGCGACGAGGTGGTCGTCGCCACCAAGTTCGCCCTGTCCATACCGGCCGACGACCCCACCCGGCGGATCATCCGCAACGACCCGCCCTACATCCGGCAGGCGGTCGAGGCGAGCCTGAAGCGCCTGGACCTCGACGTCATCGACCTCTACTACATGCACCGCCGCGACCCGGCCGTGCCGATCGAGGAGACCGTCGGCGTCATGGCCGACCTGGTCCGCGAGGGCAAGGTCAAGCACCTCGGCCTGAGCGAGGTCACGGCGAGCGAGCTGCGCGCCGCGCACGAGGTGCACCCCATCGCCGCCGTCCAGTCCGAGTGGTCCCTGTTCAGCCGCGACATCGAGGCCGCGGTGGTCCCGGCGGCGGCCGAGCTCGGCGTCGCCCTGGTCGCCTACTCACCGCTCGGCCGGGGCTTCCTCACCGGTGCCTTCGCCCGCGCCGAGGACCTCACCGCCGACGACTTCCGCCGCCAGCAGCCCCGCTTCACCGGAGCCAACGCGGCGGCCAACGCGGCGCTGCTCGACCCGGTCCGCCAGGTCGCCGCCCGCCACGAGGCCTCCCTCGGCCAGATCGCCCTGGCCTGGGTCCACCACCAGCAGTCCGTCCACGGCCTCCCGGTGATCCCGATCCCGGGCACCCGCAGGCCGGCGCGGGTGGAGGAGAACACCGCGGCGGCGGCGATCGTGCTCACCGAGGAGGACCTGGCGGTCCTGGAGCCGATCGCGGCCGAGGTCGCGGGTGACCGGTACGCGGACATGACGTTCACGTCCGCCGGACGGGAGTAGAACGCGCTGAAGGGGCGCGGGGAACTGCGCGAGCAGGGACGAACGACCCGCGCCCGAAGAGCGACCGGACCCGGCAGGCGCAGCCGCTAGAGCTCCGCCAGCAGCTCGGCCTTCTTCGAGGAGAACTCCTCGTCGGTCACCAGCCCGGCCTGGTGCAGCTCGCCGAGATGCCGGATCCGCTCGGCGATGTCGGCGGGGTCGCGGTGGCGCACCGCGGCCGCCGGCACCGCCACGGCCCCGCGGGAGCGCACCGCCTCCAGCACCGCCGCCGCGAACGGCAGCGACTCGTGCACGGGCCCGTAGCCCAGCCCGAAGACCACCGCCGCCGGATCCTGATCGGCCTGCGCGGGCTGCTCGCGCGACTCGTCCCGGCGCAGCAGCCGCAGATGCCCCTCGAACAGCTCCGGCGAGCGCCACTCCACGCCGCCCAGCTCGGTGACGGCGAAGCTCTGGTCGCCGGCCTTCCACTTCGCCGAGGACGCCCCGGTCCAGAACCACCGGAACCGCACGGTCGTCCCGTCGAAGGAGGCCTTCGCGTCGTACGCCTTGAAGGAGAGCGGCGCCGCCGGTGCCGGCACCAGGAAGCGCTCGGCGGGTCCGGACTCGGTGAGCTGCGCCCGCAGCTCGTCGCCGTAGTACTCGGCGAGCGTCTCCCGCTCGGCCGGCAGCACCAGCCGGTACGGGTCTCCGTTCTCCTTGAGCTGCCCGTCCGCCGCCTCCAGCAGCGGATCGGCGCCCGGCCGCACCTCAAGGCGCAGCGCGACGGTGCCGCGCCTGCAAGGGCTCAGCGTGACCCCCTGCACCGCCTCCAGCGGCACACGGCGCTCACCGAGCGCCTGGAACAGCTTGGGTGTTCGAATCCCCCGTTCGTAACGGATGAGCACGGAGTCGGACTCGAACTCCCAGGCGGCATGAAATCCGGCCAGTACGTCACCCATGCGGCTCATCGTATGCGGCACGCGCTCTTTCGTCCCCTCCCTGTGCAAACCGCAGTTTCTGCGCCTCTACGCGCGTCCGGCCGTCATCGCGCCGGACAAACCCGCCCGGCACATGCCCCGATCGTCGGCGCAGTCCACCGCTCGGTATGCGCCGACCCCGACCTCGGCGAAGTTCGCCAGGCTGTCCGTGCCGGGCTCGAAGTACCCGCCGTGCCCCTTGGCGTCGCGCGCCGACAGCAGCCGGGCGCCGAACCCGGCGGACATCGGGTCCGCGCCGTGGCCCAGACCGCCGAGCTCCAGATAGGGCACGTCCTGGATCCAGTCGTCGGCGTCCCGCATCGCCCACACCCGGGCCGAGGTGCCGAGGTGCGCGACCTTGGCGGCCCGCATGCCGGGGCTGCCGGCCACCGCTATGTCGCCGACCCGGTCGGGCAGCGCGGAGGCGGCCACCCCGCAGACCACGGAGCCGTAGCTGTGGCAGAACAGGGAGACCGGCGCGTTCCCGGGCAGCGCCCGCACCAGCGCGTTCAGCCGGACGGCGCCGTTCTCGGCGCGCATCGCGGTGGCCGCGTCCATGCCGACACCGCTCGGGGCGGTGTAGTCGGCCCAGGCGATCACGGCGGTGCGGGTGCCGGGGCTCGCGGCGCGTTCGGCGGCGTACAGGGACTTCGCCATGCCGACCGGGGCGGAGTAGCGGCGGGTGGTGCGCTGGAAGGTGAGCAGATCGGTGTCGACGCCGGGGACGACGACGGAGACCCGCTCGGCCTCGGCGAGGTCGCCGAAGACCTCGGCGACCCGGCCGGACCCCTCCGGGTCGAAGGCGAGGATGTGCCGTCCCTCGGCCATCAGCGCCTCGAAGCGGTGCATCCGGCGGTCGGCCTCGCGCTGCCCGGCCGGGGTGAGCCGGCTGTCGTGCACGCGTTTGAGCTCGACCTCCCGGGCCTGGCCGAGCGCCACGCGGTTGGCGCGGTAGCGCAGGTCAACGGGGGCGCCGTTCATGTTGCCGACCGCGAGCGGATAGCGGTGGGCGAGCCGGGCGCGCTGGGCGTCGGTGAGGGAGGCGAAGAAGGCGGCCAGCCGGGCGGGCTCGGAGTCCGGGTCCGGCAGCCGGTGTCCGTCGATCCGGCCCCGCTCCCAGGAGGTGAGGGAGGCCTGCAGCGGTGTGCTCTCGCGCTGGCCCTTCAGGGCGGTCCAGCCGGTGGTCGCCAGCATGACGAACACCACCGCCAGCGCGAGCAGCGCGCGCCAGAGGCCGAGTTGCGGGGAGGTGTCGAAGGAAGTCACTGGGAGGACACACTAGGAGAACGAGAGGGTCTCGCGTGACGGCTGTGACAGGCATCACGTTTGAGCGATGAGCTGTGGATCTAGGGGGCCAGCCAGTCCGACGCCAGCGCGGGTCCCACCTGATCGAGGTACGCCGCCGTCAGCGTCCGCAGCGCCTCCATGCTGAAGTCGTCACCGGTGCTCCACAGCCGCTCGGTGACCCGGATCACCCCGCCGAAGACGGCCACCGCCACCCGTGGCCGCGGATCGGCGTCGACGTCGAGTCCCTCCCGCTCGGCGATCAGCCGCGCGATCTGCTCCTCCGTCTCCGCGGAGCTGCGCAGATAGGCGGCGAGCAGCACCGGCGTCGACTCGATCACCCGGTACATCCGCAGATACAGCTCGATCGGCACGACGGCCTCCACGACCTCGTGCAGGGTGTCCCAGCCGTCCAGCACGGCCCGGCGCATCGCCTCCAGCGGCGGCTCCTGCGCGGGCCGGGAGCGCAGGGCCTCGACGAAGTGCGCCACCGCGAGCTGCTGGGCGGCGAGGGCGGCGTCCTCCTTGCCGGCGAAGTAGCGGAAGAAGGTGCGCTGGGAGACGTCGACGGCCTCGGCGATCTCGTCGACGGTCGTCCGCTCGTACCCCTGGCTGGTGAACAGTTCGAGGGCGGCGCGCACCAGGGCGTCGCGGGTGCGCCGCTTCTTGCGTTCGCGCAGGCCGACAGGTGACGCCGACGCCGTGTCCATGGGATCCCTTCTCTGAACCGCCCGTCCCGTTCGGACGGTCGGTGAGTGACGTGACAGTTACCGACACGTGAAAACGTTTGTCAACTGTCAGTGGCTGTCATTAGCCTCGAGGAATGACTAGTCAGACCACCATCGACAAGACGGGTCCGGGGGACAACGCGTCATCCGCCTCGTCGGGCCCCACGCCGGCCAAGGGACTGCGCGGGCACCCGTGGTTCACCCTCATAACCGTCGCGGTCGGGGTCATGATGGTGGCCCTCGACGGCACCATCGTGGCCATCGCCAACCCGGCGATCCAGAAGGACCTGAACGCGAGCTTCGCGGACGTCCAGTGGATCACCAACGGGTACTTCCTGGCCCTCGCGGTCGCGCTGATCACCGCGGGCAAGCTCGGTGACCGCTTCGGGCACCGGCAGACCTTCCTCATCGGTGTCGTCGGCTTCGCCGCCGCCTCCGGTCTCATCGGCATGTCCAGCAGCATCGCGCTGGTCATCACCTTCCGCGTGCTCCAGGGCCTGTTCGGCGCGCTGCTCATGCCGGCCGCGCTCGGTCTGCTGCGGGCCACCTTCCCGGCCGAGAAGCTGAACATGGCCATCGGCATCTGGGGCATGGTCATCGGTGCCTCCACCGCGGGCGGCCCGATCCTCGGCGGTGTGCTCGTCGAGCACGTCAGCTGGCAGTCGGTGTTCTTCATCAACGTGCCGGTCGGTGTCCTCGCCGTGGTGCTCGGCGTGCTGATCCTGCTCGACCACCGCGCCGAGAACGCCCCGCGCTCGTTCGACATCCTCGGCATCGCGCTGCTGTCCGCCGCGATGTTCTGTCTGGTGTGGGCGCTCATCAAGGCTCCCGAGTGGGGCTGGGGCTCCGGCCAGACCTGGACCTTCATCGGCGCCTCGGTGGTCGGCTTCGCGCTCTTCGCCTTCTGGGAGACCAAGGTCAAGGAGCCGCTGATCCCGCTGGCGCTCTTCCGTTCCGTCCCGCTCTCCGCGGGTGTCGTGCTGATGGTCCTCATGGCCATCGCCTTCATGGGCGGTCTGTTCTTCGTCACGTTCTACCTCCAGAACGTGCACGGCATGAGCCCGATCGACGCCGGCCTCCACCTGCTGCCGCTCACCGGCATGATGATCGTCGGCTCGCCGCTGGCCGGCGCGATGATCACCAAGCTGGGCCCGCGCGTCCCGCTGGCCGGCGGCATGGCCGTCACCGCGCTCGCCATGTACGGCATGTCCACGCTGGAGACGGACACCGGCAGCGCCCTGATGTCCCTCTGGTTCGCCCTGCTCGGCCTCGGTCTCGCACCGGTCATGGTCGGCGCCACCGAGGTGATCGTCGGCAACGCGCCCATGGAGCTGTCCGGTGTGGCCGGCGGTCTCCAGCAGGCCGCGATGCAGATCGGCGGCAGCCTCGGTACCGCCGTCCTGGGCGCCGTGATGGCCTCCAAGGTGGACAGCGACCTCGCCGGCAACTGGGCCGACGCGGGGCTCCCGCCGCTCAGCCCCGACCAGCAGGAGAAGGCCGCCGAGGCCGTCCAGGTCGGTGTGGCGCCGGTGACGCCGGAGACTCCGCAGGAGATCGCCGCGAAGATCACCGACGTCGCCCACGGCACCTTCATCGACGGCATGTCGCTGGCGTCCCTGGTCGCCGCGGGCGTCGCGGTCGTCGCGGTGTTCGTCGCGTTCCTCACCAAGCGCGGCGAGAACGCGGAGGCGGGTGCGGGCGCCGCACACATCTGACGGACCGTCCGCCACCGGCGCGATTTCCCCTATCAGGGTGACAACGCTAAAGATTTCTCCCACCCCGACCGCGCCGCAGGCCAGAGTGAGTCACGTCCTCCGAACGGCATGTTCCCGTGGCAAGTTCGCACGGCGAGGAGGACGACCTGGGCTGCGGCGCGCCGCTGGAGGGGGGTGGCGCGCCGGCAGGCCGGATTGGACCGCACAGCGGGGGTACCCGAGTCATCAGACCGAACGGACCGACCGGTTCAGGGAGTTGATGATGGCGAGCTTCGGAGACGGAACGCGCAAGTACCCCCGCTCACGCGGCCGAATGGGGTCGCGGACCGGGCCGGATCGCGCGACGCTCGGCATCGTCGGAGCCATCTGCGCGGTCGCCGGATTTTTCGTCCTGGGCATCATCCTCGGCCCGGTGGCGATCGTCTGCGGCTGGCTCTCCCTGGGCCGCACCTTCTCCCTCTCCGGCCCCCGCCCGATCCCGGCCCTGGTCGCCGTGGTGCTGGGCGCGATCGACACCCTCCTGGCCCTGCTGTGGCTGGCCGGAGCCACCTCCGGCGCCGGCCTGCTCTGACCCCGCCGGCCGGGGCTCCCGCAGCGCCGCCACCTCCGCCCGCAGCGCCCGCACCTCTTCCGTGAGCGCCGTGATGGCGAGGGTCTGCCGCCGCTCCTCGGCGTCGTCGTCGTCGAACCGCGCGATGAACCACGCGGCGATGTTCGCGGTGACCAGACCGAGCAGCGCGATCCCGGAGAGCATCAGCCCGACCGCGAGCAGCCGTCCCACTCCCGTGGTCGGCGCGTGGTCGCCGTAGCCCACGGTCGTCATGGTCGTGAAGGACCACCACACCGCGTCACCCAGCGTCCGGATGTTCCCGTCGGGCGCCTCGCGCTCGACGGACAGCACCGCCAGCGAGCCGAACATCAGCAGCCCCACCACGGCACCGGCCACATACGTGGTGAGCCGTATCTGGGACGCCATGCGGGCCCGCTGGCCGACGAGCAGCAGCGTGGACACCAGCCGCAGCAGCCGCAGCGGCTGGATCAGCGGCAGCAGCACCGCGCACAGGTCGAGCCAGTTCCGCCGGACGAACGCCGCGCGCCGCTCGGCGAGGGCCAGCCGCACCAGGTAGTCCACCGCGAACGCCGCCCACACCGTCCACTCGACGACCAGGCAGGCGGACGTCACCGACGCGCTCGCCGAGCTGTGCACGATCGGCACCGCGTAGGCGACGGCGAACGCCACCGCCAGCGCCATCAGCGGTTTCTGCGTGCGCGCTTCCCACCGGACCCGCGCGGTCTGTTCCTTCATGCCGGGCATCGTAGGAAACCCGCGGGGGGCGGTGTACCCGCAGGTACACCGCCCCCCGCGGGGAAGCGCCGCTCTACGCGTCGCCGCCCGCGGCTCCCGGGTCGGCCGCCGAGACGTCCAGCAGCTGGTACCGGTCCACCGCCTGCTTCAGCACCGACCGGTCCACCTTGCCCTCCTTCGCCAGCTCGGCGAGCACCGCCACCACGACCGACTGCGCGTCGATGTGGAAGAAGCGCCGCGCCGCGCCACGCGTGTCGGCGAAACCGAAGCCGTCCGCGCCCAGCGACTGATAGGTGCCCGGCACCCACCGCGCGATCTGGTCGGGAACGGCACGCATCCAGTCGGAGACGGCCACGAACGGACCTTCCGCGCCGGCCAGCTTCCGGGTCACGTACGGCACCCGCTGCTCCTCCTCGGGGTGCAGCAGGTTGTGCTCCTCGCACGCCACCGCGTCCCGCCGCAGCTCGTTCCAGGAGGTCGCGGACCAGACGTCGGCCCGTACGTTCCACTCCTCGGCGAGGATGCGCTGCGCCTCGACCGCCCACGGCACGGCGACACCGGAGGCGATGATCTGCGCCGGGATCTGGCCGGCCGTGCCCGCGCTGAAGCGGTGGACGCCCTTGAGGATGCCCTCGACGTCCACGTTCTCCGGCTCGGCGGGGTGCTGGATCGGCTCGTTGTAGACAGTCAGGTAGTAGAAGACGTCCTCGCCGTGCGGGTGCTCCTCGCTGCCGCCGTACATCCGCCGCAGGCCGTCCTTGACGATGTGCGCGATCTCGAACCCGAAGGCGGGGTCGTAGGCCACACAGCCCGGGTTGGTGGAGGCGAGCAGCTGCGAGTGCCCGTCGGCGTGCTGCAGGCCCTCACCGGTCAGCGTCGTCCGCCCGGCGGTCGCACCCAGGACGAATCCGCGCGCCAGCTGGTCGGCCATCTGCCAGAACTGGTCACCGGTGCGCTGGAAACCGAACATCGAGTAGAAGACGTAGACCGGGATCAGCGGTTCGCCGTGCGTGGCGTACGACGAGCCCGCCGCGATCAGCGAGGCCGTGCAGCCGGCCTCGGAGATGCCGTCGTGGAGCATCTGGCCGGTCGGCGACTCCTTGTACGCGAGCAGCAGATCACGGTCCACCGCCTCGTACTGCTGTCCGAGCGGGTTGTAGATCTTCGCACTCGGGAAGAACGAGTCCATGCCGAACGTGCGGTACTCGTCCGGCGCGATCAGCACGAACCGCTTGCCGATCTCCTTGTCGCGCATGAGGTCCTTCAGCAGTCGCACAAACGCCATGGTGGTGGCGATGGACTGCTGACCGGAGCCCTTCTTCACCGTCGCGTACGTCTTGTCGTCCGGCAGCGGCAGCGGCTTGGAGCGCACCACACGCGTCGGGACGTACCCGCCGAGCGACTTGCGCCGGTCGTGCATGTACTGGATCTCCTCCGAGTCCCGGCCCGGGTGGTAGTACGGCGGCATGCCGGACTCCAGCTCCTTGTCGGGGATCGGCAGGTGCAGGCGGTCCCGGAAGCGCTTGAGGTCGTCGACCGTCAGCTTCTTCATCTGGTGGGTGGCGTTGCGGCCCTCGAAGTTCGGGCCCAGCGTCCAGCCCTTGATCGTCTTGGCCAGGATCACCGTCGGCTGGCCCTTGTGCGCCTTGGCCGCCGAGAACGCCGCGTAGATCTTCTTGTGGTCGTGGCCGCCGCGCCCCAGGTGCAGGATCTGGTCGTCGGACATGTGCGCGACCATCGCGCGCAGCCTCTGGTCGTCGCCGAAGAAGTGGTCGCGGATGTACCCGCCCGACTCGGTGGCGTAGGTCTGGAACTGGCCGTCGGGCGTGGTGTTCATCCGGTTGACCAGGATGCCGTCGCGGTCCTGCGCGAGCAGCGGGTCCCAGCTGCGGTCCCAGATCAGCTTGATCACGTTCCAGCCGGCGCCCCGGAAGACCGACTCCAGCTCCTGGATGACCTTGCCGTTGCCGCGCACCGGGCCGTCGAGCCGCTGGAGGTTGCAGTTGACCACGAAGGTCAGGTTGTCCAGGCCCTCGCGGGCGGCGATGGTCAGCTGGCCCAGCGACTCCGGCTCGTCCATCTCGCCGTCGCCGAGGAACGCCCACACCTGCGACTTCGAGGTGTCCGCGATGCCGCGCGCGTGCAGATAGCGGTTCATCCGGGCCTGGTAGATCGCGCCGATCGGGCCGAGGCCCATGGACACGGTCGGGAACTCCCAGAAGTCCGGCATCAGCCGCGGGTGCGGGTACGAGGACAGCCCGTACGGCGCCTTCGACTTCTCCTGGCGGAAGGCGTCCAGGTTCTGCTCGCCGAGCCGGTCGAGCAGATAGGCGCGCGCGTAGATGCCCGGCGAGGCGTGGCCCTGGAAGAAGACCTGGTCGCCGCCGTCGCCCTCGTCCTTGCCGCGGAAGAAGTGGTTGAAGCCGACGTCGTACAGGGAGGCGGAGGAGGCGAAGGTGGCGATGTGGCCGCCGACCCCGATGCCCGGGCGCTGGGCACGCGAGACCATCACGGCGGCGTTCCAGCGGGTGGCGTTGAGGATCCTGCGCTCGATCTCCTCGTTGCCCGGGAAGAACGGCTCGTCCTTGGTGGCGATGGTGTTGACGTAGTCCGTGCTGCGCATCTCCGGCACGGCCACGCGCTTCTCGCGCGCCCGCTCGATCAGCCGGAGCATCAGGTAGCGGGCACGCTCACGGCCCCGCTCGTCGATGGCGGCGTCGAGTGAGTCGAGCCACTCCTGCGTCTCCTCGGGGTCGAAGTCGGGAACCTGACTCGGAAGGCCGCCAATGATGATCGGATTGCGATCGGATCCGGAAGGCACGCTGGTCCTTACCTGTCGGAGGGCTGTTTCGAGGGCTTTTCCTGCTGCTTGCGCCGATCCCCATCGTGTACCTCACGGCGGGAAACGTCACCTCTACTGTGAGGTAACACGAGTACGTTCGAATGTCGTACTCGTGGATGATTCCCAAACGTACAAAGGGGGCAGATAGGTGTGGTGTATGTCACCCCGCCCCTGGGGGTGCGTGCCTGAAGTTGCGGCGACACGGCCCGGATCGTCACCGTTTCGGCGGTCTCAACCGCCGGGTACTTGCGCGATCCGCCCCGCCCGTGTGGACTACGGCCAATGCTTCGCGCACGCGCGTGGCTGAGACTCCCCCCAAGTTCTCGACGAGCTGGGGGGCACCCCCATCCAAAACATGATCAGGAGGCAACCCGTGAGCGCGACCGCGGACCACGCGGAGGAGCGGACGAACCCTGCCGGCAGGCTGGGGTTCCAGCCCGGGCAGGTGGTCCAGGAGATCGGCTACGACGACGACGTCGACCAGGAGCTCCGCGAGGCCATCGAGGAAGCCATCGAGGGCGACCTGATGGACGAGGACTTTGACGACGTGGCCGACGCCGTTGTGCTGTGGTTCCGTGACGACGACGGCGACCTGACGGATGCGCTGGTGGATGCCACCACGTACATCGAGGAAGGCGGCGCGATCCTGCTCCTGACGCCGAAGACCGGCCGTTCGGGGTACGTGGAGCCGAGCGACATCTCGGAAGCCGCGACGACCGCCGGACTGACGGCGTCCAAGAGCGTCAGCGTGGGCAAGGACTGGAGCGGCAGCCGTCTGGCCACGCCGAAGGCGGCCAAGTCCAAGCGGTGACCTTCCGCTGAACAGCCGAACAGGGACGGGCCGGCGTACGTCGGCCCGTCCGTCCGCCTGCGGTGATCGCTGCGTAGGGTGGATCCCATCCGAACGGCCCCCCGAAGGGATGACACGACGATGGCGATCCAGGTCGGCGACAAGGCACCCGATTTCGAGCTGAAGGACAACCACGGCCGCACCGTGAAGCTGTCGGACTTCCGCGGCGAGCAGAACGTGGTGCTGCTCTTCTACCCCTTCGCCTTCACCGGCGTCTGCACCGGCGAGCTGTGCGAGGTGCGCGACAACCTGCCGAGGTTCTCCGACCGCGACACCCAGGTGCTCGCCGTCTCCAACGACTCCATCCACACCCTGCGCGTCTTCGCCGAGCAGGAGGGCCTGGAGTACCCGCTGCTCAGCGACTTCTGGCCGCACGGCGAGGTCAGCCGCGCCTACGGCGTCTTCGACGCGGACAAGGGCTGCGCGGTGCGCGGCACCTTCGTGATCGACAAGGAGGGCCTGGTCCGCTGGACCGTCGTCAACGGCCTCCCCGACGCGCGTGACCTGAACGACTACGTCAAGGCCCTCGACACCCTGTGATTCTTCGGCCCCAGGGCCTGCGGGGCACGGGAACCCGTCACTAGGATCGACTCGTTTGATCCGTTACCAACGCACGACGGGGCGCCCCGCCCCTGGACACCAATGGAGGACTCGTGGGAGTCAGCCTCAGCAAGGGCGGCAACGTTTCGCTGACCAAGGAGGCCCCGGGCCTGACCGCGGTCATCGTCGGTCTGGGGTGGGACGTGCGCACCACGACCGGCACGGACTTCGACCTCGACGCGAGCGCGCTGCTGCTGAACAACGCCGGCAAGGTCGCCAGCGACGCCAACTTCGTGTTCTTCAACAACCTCAAGAGCCCCGACGGCTCGGTGGAGCACACCGGTGACAACATCACCGGCGAGGGCGAGGGCGACGACGAGCAGATCAAGGTCAACCTCGCGGCGGTGCCGGCCGACGTGGAGAAGATCGTCTTCCCGGTGTCGATCTACGACGCCGAGAACCGCCAGCAGTCCTTCGGCCAGGTCCGCAACGCGTTCATCCGCGTCGTGAACCAGGCCGGCGAGGCGGAGATCGCCCGTTACGACCTCAGCGAGGACGCCTCCACCGAGACCGCCATGGTCTTCGGTGAGCTCTACCGGCACGGCGCGGAGTGGAAGTTCCGCGCCATCGGCCAGGGCTACGCCTCGGGCCTGCGCGGCATCGCGCAGGACTTCGGCGTGAACGTCTGAGCCCGAGAGAAGGTCTCTGTCCGGCGTCGCACGGTTTACGTGCGGCGCCGGACGCGCAGGACAGCCACAGAAGCACTGCCCACGCAGCACCTCGGGGAGGGACAGGATCATGGGTGTCACGCTCGCCAAGGGAGGCAACGTCTCCCTGTCCAAGGCCGCGCCGAACCTCACACAGGTGATGATCGGACTCGGCTGGGACGCGCGCTCCACCACCGGAGCCGACTTCGACCTCGACGCCAGTGCCCTGGTGTGCAGCGGCGGCCGGGTCATGGGCGACGAGTGGTTCGTCTTCTACAACCAGCTCAAGAGCCCGGACGGCTCGGTGGAGCACACCGGTGACAACCTCACCGGCGAGGGTGACGGCGACGACGAGTCGATCCTGGTCGATCTCTCCAAGGTCCCCGTCCAGTGCGACAAGATCGTCTTTCCGGTCTCGATCCACATGGCCGACGAGCGCGGCCAGACCTTCGGGCAGGTCAGCAACGCCTTCATCCGGGTCGTCAACCAGGCCGACGGAGTCGAGCTCGCCCGGTACGACCTCAGCGAGGACGCCTCCACGGAGACCGCCATGATTTTTGGCGAGGTCTATCGCTACCAGGGAGAATGGAAGTTCCGGGCGGTGGGCCAGGGGTACGCGTCAGGGCTGCGGGGCATCGCTCTAGACTTCGGAGTCAACGTTTCGTAAAAAAGCCGACTGCGGCGCGGGGGAGACCCGTACATACAGGAGTTGGGTAGCCAGTGGTTCTGAAAACGTTCGGCTGGTCGTTCGCGGTCACCGCGCTCGGCCTCGTCGCGGCGGTCTTCTACGGGGGGTGGACCGCCTTCGGTATCGTGGCGATCCTCTCCGTCCTCGAGATCTCCCTGTCCTTCGACAACGCGGTGGTCAACGCCGGAATCCTGAAGAAGATGAGTGCCTTCTGGCAGAAGATCTTCCTCACGATCGGCATCCTCATCGCCGTCTTCGGCATGCGGCTGGTCTTTCCGGTGGTCATCGTGGCCATCAGCGCCCAGCTGGGGCCGATCGAGGCCGTCGACCTCGCACTCACCGACAAGGACCGCTACCAGGAGCTCGTCACCGACGCCCACCCGGCGATCGCGGCCTTCGGCGGTATGTTCCTGCTGATGATCTTCCTCGACTTCATCTTCGAGGAGCGTGACATCAAGTGGCTCGGCTGGCTGGAGCGCCCCCTGGCCAAGCTGGGCAGGGTCGACATGCTGTCGGTCTGCATCGCCCTGATCGTCCTGCTGATCACCTCGATGACCTTCGCGACCCACGCCCATCTGCACGCCGGGCCCGCGGACAAGGCCGAGACGGTGCTGCTCTCCGGAGTCGCCGGTCTCATCACGTACATGATCGTCGGCGGTCTCTCCGGCTACTTCGAGGACAAGCTCGAGGAAGAGGAGGAGCGCGAGCACGAGGAGGAGGAAGAGGCCGAGCGCACCGGCAAGAAGCGCCCGGCGATCGTCCTCGCCGGCAAGGCCGCGTTCTTCATGTTCCTCTACCTGGAGGTCCTGGACGCGTCTTTCTCCTTCGACGGTGTCATCGGCGCCTTCGCCATCACCAACGACATCGTGCTGATGGCCCTCGGCCTCGGTATCGGCGCGATGTACGTCCGGTCGCTGACCGTGTACCTGGTCCGCCAGGGCACCCTGGACGACTACGTCTACCTGGAGCACGGCGCGCACTACGCGATCGGCGCCCTGGCGGTCATCCTGCTGGTCACCATCCAGTACGAGATCTCCGAGATCATCACCGGCCTCGTCGGCGTCGTGCTGATCGCGGCCTCCTTCTGGTCCTCCGTCCGCCGCAACAAGGCACTGGCGGCGGCCGAGGGCGACGGCAGCTCGGACAAGACCGAGGTGTCGTCCGGGGTGTGACCCCCTCGCGGGTGAGGAACGCTCTGAGCGGGGCGGTCGTCGAGGACTGACGTTCTCGCGGCCGCCCCGCCGTGTTGTGCGACGGGTGAGATTCTGGGGGCGGGAATGGGCTTGCTGGACGGGTTCTGGCGCGGGCGGGCGGCCGAGTTCGACTCGGGCAGCGCCGCCACGAACGCGATCGAACTGACCAAACGGCACGGTCAGGTGTCGCTGACCAAGCAGGGAGCGGCGACCGGGAACCTGCGGATCAACCTGGCCTGGCGGATGCGCAGCTCCGACATCGGCGGACCGCAGCGGGAGAGCCTGCTGCGGCACCCCCTCAAGGCGCTGAGGCCGCCGGAGGTGATGGGGCACAGCCAGAGCATGGTCAACGTCGACCTCGACCTGGGATGCCTCTACGAGCTCCAGGACGGCACGAAGGGTGTCGTGCAGCCACTGGGCGGCTACTTCGGGGACGTGAACGCGCCGCCGTACGTGAAGCTCACCGGCGACGACCGGTTCGGCTCGGGTTCCGGCGAGACCATCTACGTCAACCTCGACCACCGCGAGTCGATCAAGCGGCTGCTGGTCTTCGTCTACATCTACGACCAGACGCCGGCGTTCGACCGCACGCACGCGATCGTGACGCTGTATCCGAGCAACGGGCCCCGGATCGAGATCGGTCTCGACGAACGCCACCCGCAGGCACGCTCCTGCGCGGTGGTGATGATCGAGAACGTCAAGGGCGAGTTGCTGGTGCGTCGCGAGGTGAAGTTCGTCTACGGGTTCCAGGCGGAGCTGGACCGGCTGTACGGGTGGGGCCTGCAATGGGGGCGCGGACACAAGACGAAGGCCGAGCGCTAGGGGGCTCCGCCCGCGCGCCCGGCCTCCGCGTGTCGTCGTCCTACCGCCCGATGAACTGCGGGCCCTGCGGTGGCATCCGGAACTCCTGGGACACCGGCTGCGGGTAGCCGTACGACGGCGGGCTGGTGGGCTGCGGATAGCCGTAGGCCGGGGCGGTGGGCGGCGGCTGCTGCGGGTAGCCGTAGGAGGGCTGCTGGGGGACCGCGGTCGTGGGCTGCTCCGGCGGGAGCGGCTGGGAGACCTCGGCGGTCTGGGCCGCGGAGGACTCCTCCGCCGCCTCCGACTCGTCCACCGAGATGCCGAAGTCCGTGGCGAGGCCCTCGAGGCCGTTGGAGTAGCCCTCGCCCAGGGCGCGGAACTTCCAGCCCTCGCCGCGGCGGTACAGCTCGCCGCAGATCAGGGCGGTCTCCTCGCCGGTCTCGGGCTTGACGTCGAAGTACGCCAGCGGTTCCGCGTCCGGTGTGGCGGCGTCGTACAGCAGGATGCGCAGGTCTCGTACGCGGTCGAAGGTGACGCCGTCCGCCGAAGCGACGAGCAGAATCTGTCCGACGCTGGACTCGACACCGGCCAGATCCGTCTGGATCGTATCGGTCAGGCCCTCGGCGACCCTTTTCTTGCCGAGCCGCCAGACCTTGCCGGAAGGGTGCCGGGGCTGGTTGTAGAAGACGAAGTCCTCGTCGGAGCGCACACGTCCGTCGGGGCCGAGGAGCAGCGCCGAGGCGTCGACATCCGGGACCCCCTGCCCGGGCGTCCAGCGCAGCACGGCGCGCACCGTCGTGGCTTCGAGCGGGACGTTCGACCCCTTCAGCATCGCGTGCGTCATGCGGTCATCCTGCCTTCTCCGTCCTGGTCACGACAACGCGGGGGTGGGGTGTCGCGGAGCGCTTCGCGGGGGACCCCGTTACCTGAAATTCATTCCCGTCGGGAACCCCTGACATGGAGTTCTACGTACTATTACCGGCCACCTACCAGCACATTTCCTGGTCACACCACCAGCCAATCCGTCACCGCGGGGGAGCTATATGCGTCATTTCGGGCACCTCGCCCCTGAGGTGCGGCAGCGCCTCTTCCACCAGGAGCCGTGCGAGTTCACCGCCGACTCCCCGGCCCGGCTGCTCTCCGCGGCCCTGGGCGCCACGCTGTACAGTCCGGCCACCCGGCCGCGGCTCGCCGACGACATCCTGAAGCAGACCGGACGCGGCGTGGTCTCGATGGTGCTGTGCCTGGAGGACTCGATCGGCGACGACGACGTCGCCGCGGGCGAGCAGAACCTGGTCCGGCAGTTCACGGAGCTGGCCGGCCGCACGGGCGGCGCCGAACTGCCGCTGCTGTTCATCCGCGTCCGCGCCCCGCAGCAGATCCCCGACCTGGTCCGCCGCCTCGGCCCCGCCGTGCGGCTGCTGTCCGGATTCGTGCTGCCGAAGTTCACCGAGGAACGCGGGATCCCCTTCCTGGAGGCCCTGACCGTCGCCGAGACGGCGAGCGGACGGCGGCTGTTCGCCATGCCGGTGCTGGAGTCGCCGGAGCTGCTCTACCGCGAGTCGCGGGTGGAGACCCTGGAGGGGATCTCCCGGGCCGTCGACAAGTACCGCGAGCGGGTGCTCGCGCTCCGGCTCGGGGTCACCGACTTCTGCTCCTCGTACGGCCTGCGCAGGGCCCCCGACATGACCGCCTACGACGTGCAGATCGTCGCCTCCGTGATCAGCGACGTGGTGAACATGCTGGCCCGCGCCGACGGCACCGGGTTCACGGTGACCGGGCCGGTCTGGGAGTACTTCCGGGTCCAGGAGCGCATGTTCAAGCCGCAGCTGCGCCGCAGCCCGTTCCTGGAGGGGCAGGCGGAGGAACTGCGCGAGAGACTGATCGAGCACGCCATGGACGGGCTGCTGCGGGAGATCTCGCTGGACCAGGCCAACGGCCTGCTCGGCAAGACCTGCATCCATCCCTCCCATGTGCTGCCCGTGCACGCCCTGTCGGTCGTCAGTCACGAGGAGTTCAGCGACGCGCAGGACATCCTGCGGCCCGAGCGCTGCGGCGGAGGGGTGCTCAGGTCGGCGTACACGAACAAGATGAACGAGGTGAAGCCGCACCGCGCCTGGGCCGAGCGGACCCTGCTGCGCGCCGAGGTCTTCGGTGTGGCACGCGAGGACGTCGGCTTCGTGGACCTGCTCGCGGCCGGCATCCCGACCTGAACCGGCCTCTACTCAAGGGACGTATGAACAAGGCAGTGAACAACGGGGTCTGGTCCGGCAGCTGGGTCGCCCAGCGGCTGGGACTCGAACTGGCGGGCGACGACACACTGAGCGACCTGCTCGGCCTCGCGCTGCGCCGCAACCCCAAGCGGGCGCATCTGCTGGTCTCCAACGTGCTGGGCAAGCACGTGCCGCAGTCACCCTCCGTGGTCTACGGCCACGGCCTCGCGCTCGGCCGCCGGGTGCGGCGGCTGCTCGGCGACGACGCGGCCCGCGAGGCGGTCGTCCTCGGCTACGCGGAGACCGCCACCGGCCTCGGCCACTCGGTCGCCGACGGCCTGGCCCTCGCCCCCTACCTGCACTCCACCCGCCGCCCGGTGACCGGTGTCGCCCGGGCCGGCGGCTTCGAGGAGTCGCACTCGCACGCAACCTCCCACCTGCTGCTTCCGGAGGATCCCGCGCTGCTCGCCGGCAGCGGGCCGCTGGTCCTCGTCGACGACGAGTTCTCCACCGGCAACACGGTCCTGAACACCATCCGCGAGTTGCACGCCCGCTATCCGCGCACGCGGTACGTCGTGGTCGCCCTGGTGGACATGCGCTCACCGGCGGACGCCGGACGCCTGGACGGCCTCGCCCGGGAGATCGGCGCGCGGGTGGACCTCGTCACGACGGCTTCGGGCACGGTGAAGCTCCCGGACGGCGTCCTGGAAAAGGGCCAGGAACTGGTGGCAAGGTTCGAGGACACCGACCCAGGGGCGCGGCCGGCCCTCGTCGGCCGAGTCACCCGAGTCGATCCGCGCTGGCCCTCCGGCCTCCCCGACGGCGGCCGCCACGGCTTCACCCCTCGGCACCGCGCCCGCCTGGAAGCCGCCCTCCCGGCCATGACGGCCCGCATCGCCGAAGCCCTCCCCGAGGGCGCCCGCCGCGTGCACATCCTCGGCTTCGAAGAGCTGATGTACACCCCGCTGCGCCTCGCGACCGAGCTGGAGCGGCTTGTGCCCGACGTGGAGATACGGTTCTCCACCACCACCCGCTCACCCGTCCTCGCCGTCGACGACCCCGGCTACGCCATCCGCACCCGCCTGGTCTTCCCCGCCCACGACGACCCGGCCGACGGCCCCGGCGAGCGCTACGCCTACAACGTGGCCGGCGCCGGCTTCGACGCCGTCGTCGCCGTCGTCGACTCGGCCGCCGACACGCCCGCGCTGCACGCCCCCGACGGCCTGCTCGCCCGGCTCGCCGAGCACACCCCGCACGTCCTGCTCACGGCCATCCCGTCGTACGTACCCGGGGCCGCGCAGGTCCCCGAAAGGCCCGCCATGCTGCCCGAGCCCCTTCGCGGCCCCGCCTTCTCCTCGTACGCGCCCGACGAGGTCGGCTGGCTGCTCCAGGACCTGTCGGACGTCACCCTGGAGGCGCCGACCGAGGAGCGCGAGGAGGCCATCCAGAGCGGCGGCGCCCACTACGCCGAGTCGCTGCCGGTGGAGTACCAGCCCAGCGAGGACTACCAGCGGCTCTTCCACAGCGCGCTGGACGTCTCCGCGGCCCGCATCGCCACCGCCGTCGGCGTGGTCACGGAGACCGTGCTGGCCGAGCGGTCGCCGCGCCCCGTGCTGGTGTCGCTGGCCCGCGCTGGCACCCCCGTCGGCGTCCTGATGCGGCGCTGGGCGCAGTACCGGCACGGACTGGACCTGCCGCACTACGCCGTCTCCATCGTGCGTGGCCGCGGCATCGACGCCAACGCGCTGCGCTGGCTGGCCGACCGGCACGACCCGGCCGACGTCGTCTTCGTCGACGGCTGGACCGGCAAGGGCGCCATCACCCGCGAACTGGCCGCCGCTCTCGCCGAGTTCGAGAAGACCGAGGGCGTCGGCGGCTTCGACCCGGAGATCGCGGTGCTCGCCGACCCCGGTTCCTGCGTGCGGACCTACGGCACTCGTGAGGACTTCCTGATCCCCTCCGCCTGCCTCAACTCCACGGTCTCGGGGCTGATATCGCGTACCGTGTTGCGCGCCGACCTGGTCGGCCCGCACGACTTCCACGGCGCCAAGTTCTACCGCGAACTCGCCGGCGCCGATGTGTCGGTGGCGTTCCTCGACGCGGTCTCCGCCCGCTTCACCGAGGTCACCGACGCGGTGGACGCGGCGGTGAAGGAGCTCCTGGCCGCCGACCGCACCCCCACCTGGGAGGGCTGGGCGGCCGTGGAGCGGATCAGCGAGGAGTACGGCATCCACGACGTCAACCTGGTCAAGCCCGGTGTCGGCGAGACCACCCGGGTGCTGCTGCGGCGGGTGCCGTGGAAGATCCTCGCCCGTGCCGGGGCCGGCGCGGACCTCGACCACGTCCGGCTGCTCGCCGAGCAGCGCGGGGTGCCGGTCGAGGAGGTCACCGAACTGCCCTACACCTGCGTGGGGCTGATCCATCCCAAGTACACGCGCGGCGCCACGGGCGCCGACGGAAAGGCGGTGGCCGTCTGATGCCGGTGCTCGTGGCGAGCGACCTGGACCGTACGTTGATCTACTCGTCGGCGGCGCTGTCGCTGACCATGCCGGACCCGCGGGCGCCCCGGCTGCTCTGTGTGGAGGTGCACGAGAGCAAGCCGCTGTCGTTCATGACGGAGACGGCGGCCGGGCTGCTCGCCGATCTCGGGGACGCGGCGGTGTTCGTACCGACGACCACCCGCACCCGCAAGCAGTACCAGCGCATCAGCCTGCCGGGCCCGCCGCCCGCCTACGCGATCTGCGCCAACGGCGGACACCTGCTGGTGGACGGCGTCACCGACGCCGCCTGGCACGCCCGGGTGACCGCGCGGCTGGCGGACGAGTGCGCGCCGCTGGACGAGGTGCGGGCCCATCTGGAGGCCACCGCCGACCCGGAGTGGGTGCGCAAGCACCGGATCGCCGAGGATCTGTTCGCCTATCTGGTCGTCGAGCGGGAGCTGCTGCCCGAGGACTGGGTGAAGGAGCTGGCGGTGTGGGCGGAGAACCGCGGCTGGACGGTCTCCCTCCAGGGCCGCAAGCTCTACGCCGTGCCGAAGCCGCTCACCAAGAGCGCCGCCATGTCCGAGGTCGCCCGCCGCACCGGCGCCGACCTCACGCTGGCCGCCGGCGACTCGCTGCTCGACGCCGACCTGCTGCTGGCCGCGGACCGCGCATGGCGCCCCGGCCACGGCGAACTCGCCGACAGCGGCTGGGGCGCCCCGAACGTCACGGCCCTGCCGGAGCGCGGAGTGCTGGCCGGCGAACGCACCCTGCGCGAGTTCCTGAAGGCGGTCCGGGAGCGCCAGGGCCGGACCGGCCCCTGAGGCGCGCGTCCCGCGGGAGCGGCCCCTGAGGCGCGCATCCCGCGGGCGGATGTCAGGCGCTAGCCGCAGCAGCCTCCGCCGCAGCAACCGCCGCCGCCCCCGCCACCCGCGCGGGGCGCGGCGGCGGGGGCCGAGGCGGTACCGCCGACCGCCACCGCCGACAGCAGCTTCACCGTGTCGTCGTGGCCCGCGGGGCACGCGGCGGGGGCGGAGGACTCCGCCATCGGACGGTTCAGTTCGAATGTGTCGCCGCAGGTCCGGCAGCGGTACTCGTAGCGAGGCATGCGCCCAGGTTAGCGGTCCGCCTCCGGCGGACGCAGGGGCTTGGGCCGCAGTCCGGCGCGCCGCACCCGGTCCTCGTCGACCTCGCCGTCCTCCACGGCCAGGTCGGGATGGCGGGCGCGGAAGTACGGGTTGTCACGGGGCAGGGTCGAGCCGACCCGGCCGTACATCCCGAACGTCATCAGCACCACGCCGTAGACGAAGCTGAACAGCACGTTCTGGATGCGGAACGCGAGGAAGTTGTTGTCGGAGCCCAGCAGCCCCAGATTGAGGAAGCCGCTGAGGATGAAGGCCACGCCGACGACCATGTTGAGCGTCGACGCGAAGTTGCCGCCGATCACCATGCCGACGAAGAGCAGCAGCCCCACGCAGATCGACAGCACGCTCAGGGCGCCGTTGGTGTTCAGTCCGACGACCTCGTCCCCGCGCGTGTCGAAGAAGCCGACCTTGTCGATCAGGCCGAGGATGCCGAAGACGACCAGCACCAGGCCCATCAGGCCCGCGCCGATCCGGTACACCCTGTTCAGCCGGTGATCGACGGGCAGGTGGTCGTTGAAGCTGATGCGTCGCGAGCCCTTGTGCACTGCGTGCGTGGCCATATCCGCCTCCCTCGGGCGCCAGCGGCTGGCTCATACGTCCCTTTCGTTCACCAATATCCGCCTGCCCCGGAGATGGCGCCACCACACAGGTCAGTGCCCGGCGCCCGCCCCGCGCTCGTCGCGGATCGCGGCGACCACCTGCGCCACCGCCCGCCGCACCGCCTCGGTCTCGGTGAGGAAGTGCCAGTAGTCGGGGTGGCGGCCCTCCAGGGTGAGGACGGCGCGGTCCAGGCGGGCCACGGAGTCGTCCAGCGGGCGGGCGTGCCGGGGGTCGGGGGTGTTGCGGCCGGCCATGGCGAGCCGCTGGGCGTCCCGGATGGCGAAGCGGGTCCGCTCGATCTCCTGCTGCGGGTCCTTCTGCACGGCGTTCAGCCGCCGCAGCCGGTCCCCGGCCGCGGAGACCGCCTCGTCGGTGGAGTTCAGCAGGGCTCGGGCGGTCGACAGCAGCGCGGTCGCGTCCGGCCAGCGCTGGGCCTCCCGCGCGGCCTGTGCCTCGCGGAGCTTGCGCTCGGCCTGGTGGACGCTCTCGGCGGCCTGCTCGGGCACCCGCTGGAGGTCCTGCCAGCAGGCGGCGGTGAAGCGGCGCCGCAGCTCGCTGAGGATCGGGTCGACCTGGCCGGCCCGGGTGGTCAGGGCCTCGGCGCGGGTGCGCAGGGACACCAGGCGGTGATCGATCTCGGCGGCCTGCTCGGGCAGCCGCTCGGCCTGCGCGCGGATGGTCTCGGCCTCGCGGGCGACCCGTTCGGCGCGCTCCAGCGTCTGCGGGACGCCGTGCTGCCCGGCGCCCTGGTTGAGCCGGGTCAGCTCGGGGGCGAGGGCGGCCAGCCGGGCGGCGAGGTCGTCCGCCGTCAGGCCCGCGCCGCGGGCGGCGTCCAGCGCGTTGGAGGCGGCGAGCAGGGACTGCCGGGCGCGTTCGACGGCCGGGGCGAGCCGGGCCAGCTGGGTCTCGGCCTTGCCGAGCAGCGGGCCGAGGCCCTGCGCGAACCGGTCCAGCTCCTGCCCGACCCGGTCCAGTTCGTCCTTGGCGGCGGTCAGCTCGGTGCGGGCCCGGGCGGCGGCCGAGGCCTCCAGGTCGTCCCGGTCGAGGTCGTGGGCGTCGACCGCCTGGATGTAGCGGTGGCTCGCCTCGTCGATGCGCAGGCCGAGCGCCTGGAAGTCGGCGACGGCCTTGCGGGCGGCGGGGGAGTCGTCGACGGCGGCGATGGTCTCGATCGAGATCCGCAGATCGCGCTGGGCGGTGTCCAGTTCGTAGAACGCGGCGGCGGCGTCGTCCTTCGCGGCCTGGGCCTCCGCCCGCTGGTTCTCCGCGCGGCCGCCGAACCAGCGCCGGGTGCCGCCACCGGCGAAGGCGGCGGGCAGGACGAGGGCGGCGATCAGGGGCAGGGCGATCAGGGCGAGGGTGTCCCGGGCGGCGGCGGGGAGCCCATGAGAGGTGGCGTGGTGGCGGTGACGCCCACGCGGCATCGACGGCGAGTACGGCTGCTGCGGTGTCGCCGTCACATCCCTCTCCCGTGCTGTCATCCGCCCTGCCCGGTGTCATTCTCCCACCGGTTAAGGACGAACACACGGGTCCGTTAGTTCGCCGTACGGACCGTGACTTTGCCGTCGCCGGTCCGGGCGGAGACCACGTGGTCGCTGGAGTCGGCCTTCGGCACGGACACGTCCACCGCCCCGTCGCCGGTCTCCGTGGACACCCGGTAGGTCGCGTCGGGCAGGGCTATGGTGACCGATCCGTCGCTGCTGTGGGCCTCCACCAGGTCCGGAACGACGCCCAGTTCGAGCTTGACCGAGCCGTCGCCGGTGCGGGCGTGGACCGCGCGGGAGTCGACGTCGGCACGGATGGAGCCGTCGCCGGTGTGCATCCGCAGCGGTCCGGTGACGTCCTCGACGCGGACCGAACCGTCGCCGGTGCGCACGTCCAGCGGGCCGGTGCTGTCGGTGACATGGACCGAGCCGTCGCCGGTGCGGACCGTCAGCGCGTCCTCGAATCCGCTGGCCCGGACGCTGCCGTCGCCGTCCTCCACCTTCACGGTGATCCCGCGCGGCACCTCGATGCGGTGCTTGGAGGAGCAGTCGGCGATGAATCCCGAGCAGTTCTGCCGCAGCACCAGCCGGTCGCCGTCCTCCATGACCCAGGTGGTGTCCGGGTCGCCGCCCGCGACGACCGAGCCGTCGAACCAGCGGGTGACCTCGATACGGCCCTCGGCGTGCTCGTCGGCGGCGACGATCTCCAGCGCGGAGTCGTCGGAGTCCACGGTGAGGGTGGTGCCCTCCAGCGCGAAGGACCGCTGCTCGGGGTCCTTGTCGTCGCCCGCCGAGGAACAGGCGCCGAGTCCCGCGACGAGGACCGCCACGACTCCGGCGACGACGGCGGTACGAGCGGGAACGGTACGGGCCATGACGGTCTCCCCCTGGGCAGGCTGTGATGTCCTTCGACCGTACGGATCCGCGACGCCTCGGGGGATCCGGGACACTCCCGGATCAGGGGTGGGGATATCCCCCGGAAAACCCGGGGCCGGACCCCCGAGGAATCGGGTTTGCAGGACAGTGCCCCGGGCAATGTAGGCTGTCGACTCGTTCTCGGGTGCGTAGCTCAGGGGTAGAGCGCCTGCCTTACAAGCAGGATGTCGGCGGTTCGAAACCGTCCGCGCCCACTCCCGTACGAAGACCCCGGCCGCCTCGGCCGGGGTCTTCGTCGTCTCAGAGGCGTCCCGGTTCCTCCGGGGCCTGTGGTGTCTCATGGGCGTGCTTCAGTCCGGTGCGGGCGTCCACCCGGTCCGGGCCGGACAGTTCCGACCAGTAGCGGTGGGTGCTGACGAAGACCGCGAGTTCGTGTTCCCGGCGGCGCAGCTTCTCCACCTCGGCCTGCTCGTCGGCCGTCCAGCCGGGGGAGGCGGGGCGCTCCACCTTGCGCCAGCCGCCGTCGTCACTGAAGCCGTCCAAGGGCTCGACCGACCAGGGCAGCCGCTTGAGCAGGGCCGACAGCTCGGCCCTGACCTGATGCAGTTCCTCCTGTCCGGCGCGGAGATCGCTGGGGAAGTCGTAGGTCGTAGCCACAGCGCAATGCTACGCCTGTTCGATTTTGGGTCGCGAGTGGCTTCGCTCGAACGGGGTACCAGCGGCGGCGGCGCGGCCACCCAGGTGCACAGAATCAGGGCGTATCACCTTCTTTCCTGACAGAGGAGAAATGCTGTGCGCATCACTGCGAGGATCGCCGCGACCGCCGTCACCGCCGTCGCCGCCCTGGCTCTGGCCGGGACCGCCACCACCGCCACCGCCACCGAGGCCGACTGCGAGGACGGCGCCTGCGCCGTGGGTGTCGCCGCCGGCTCGCCCGGCTTCCTGTCCGGCAACGTCGTGCAGATCCCGGTGGACCTCGACGCGAACGTCTGCGGGAACTCGGTGAACCTGATCGGGCTCCTCAACCCGGCGTCGGACAACAACTGCGGCGACTGAGACACCCGGCGCTGAGACACCCCCTGACCCGGGAGCCCTGGATCGTCCGGCTCCCGGGTCGGGTCTGTTCCGGGGGCGGGAGCGAGGCCGTTGTCGGACCCGGCGCCTACCGTGGTCGGTATGGACGGTGAGGGTCAGGACGGCACGGTGCGGCTGGTGCCGTGGGGGGAAGAGGACTTCTGGCTGCTGCGGCGGACCAACAGTCCCGAGATGACCGCCTACCTGGGCGGCCCCGAGAGCGAGGAGCAGCTGCTCGCCCGGCACCGGCGGTACGTCGAGCTGAGAGTGGGGCGGATGTACCGGGTGGTGCTGGCCGGCGGCGAGACCGTCGGCTCGGTGGGCTTCTGGGAGAAGGAGTGGCAGGGCTCCCCGGTGTGGGAGGCCGGGTGGGGCGTGCTGCCCGAGTTCCAGGGGCGCGGGCTCGCCGTCCGGGCCGCCCGCGCCGTGGTGGAGGAGGCGCGGACGGCCGGAGGGTTCCGCTGGCTGCACGCCTTTCCGGGCGTGGCGCACACCGCGTCCAACGGGGTGTGCGCACGGGCCGGGTTCACGCTGGTCGGGCCGGTCGAGTTCGAGTATCCGAAGGGCCGCTGGATCACCTGCCACGACTGGCGGTACGACCTGCGGGGCGACGCGGCCGGCTGACCGGGCGGCCACCGGCCGGGCGGCCCTGCCTCGGGGCTGTCAGTGGCCCGCGGCGCGCAGCTCGGCCACCACCTTCTCGGCCACCGGTACGGCGATGCCGTGCCGCCGCGCCGCCCGCAACAGCGCTCCGCCGATCGCGTCCAGCTCCAGCGGCCGGCCCGCCTCGGCGTCCCGCTGCATCGAGGACCTGGTGGTGGCCGGGAAGGCGTCGTAGCGGGCCAGGGCCTGCGCCGGGTCCGCCGGGCCGCCGCAGGCGTGGCTCACCGCGGCGGTCTCCTCGACCAGCGCCGTCAGCTCCTCGCGGTGCCGGGTGCGGATCTCGCCGAGCGGGACGGCGTACCGGGTGGTGAGCAGGGCCAGCGGGGCCAGGAACGACATCTTCGCCCACAGGGCCGCCGCCTCGTCGTCGAGGACGCGGGTGAGCGGGCCGGCGGCGGCGAACGCCGTCGCGAGGGCGTCGAGGCGGGCGCGCGGGACCGCGGTGCCGGTCAGGTCGATCTCCGCGAACGGGCTGGTGTGCTCGATCTCGCCGGGTGCGACGCGGGTGGACTCGACCCGGATGACGGCCGGTGCGACCCGGTCGGCGCGGTAGCGCTCGCGCAGCGGCGCCGGGTGGTCGACGCCGTTGAGGAACGGGACGAGCAGGCCGTCGCCGAGGACGGCGGCGGGCACCCGTGCCAGGGCGGCGTCCAGGGCGGTGTGCTTGACGGTGACCAGGCAGGCGTCGACCGGCTCGCGCAGCTCGGTGCCGGTCTCGACGGCGGCGGTGAAGTCGCCGAAGCGGGCGCTGCGCACCCGGATGCCGTCGGCGCGCAGGGCGCGGGCGGTGTCCTCGCCGGACAGGCAGATCACCCGGTGGCCCGCGCGGGAGAGCAGGGCGGCGAGCAGACCGCCCACGCCGCCGGGGCCGAGGACGGCGATGGTGCGCGTCTCAAGGGCGTCGCGGGCCTCGCGGGCCTCCCGCTCCTCGCCGGCCTCGCCGGCCTTGCTGGCCTCCCGCTCCCCGCCGGGCTCGGTGGCCGCCGGGGCTTCGCCCGTGCCGGGTGTGCCGCGGTCCTCGCGGTGGTCGTCGTGCGCCATGGTGTGGCTCCTCTCGTCGGTCGACCCCTCAGTGGTGGCCGCCTCGGATCGATCATGGCAGCGGGGCGGTGCGACCGGTACCGGTTGCCCGGAGGACGAGACGTGAGGGCGCGGACGGGGTGAGACTGGAGCCATGTGCCGCAGCATCAAGACCCTTCGTCCGCCCGCGTTGCCCGAGGAGGCCACGGAGGAGGAGATCCGGGCCGCCGCCTTGCAGTACGTGCGCAAGGTGTCCGGCTTCCGGGCCCCGGCCGCGCACAACCAGGAGGTGTTCGACCGGGCCGTCGAGGTGATCGCCGAGGCCACGGCCGATCTGCTGGCGGGGCTGGAGGTGCGGGGGCAGGCCGTCCGGCAGGCCGGCTGACGCCGGGGCCGCCGCCCGGGCCGGTGCGCCCGGGCGCCGCCGCCCCGCGCCCTGGCTCGGGCTACGCCTTCCGCATCAGGTACGTGGCTCCGGCCCCCGCGCCGAGCAGCGCGAGCACCGACACGCCCGTGGCGAGCCAGGTGGCGCCCAGCCAGTGGGCGCCGAAGTAACCGAGGGCGACGCTGTAGGTGGCCCAGGAGAGGCCGGCCAGGGCGGACCAGGGCAGGAAGTCGCGGGCGCGGCGGTGGGCGGCACCGGCGCCGAGGGAGACGACGGAGCGGCCTGCGGGGGCGAAGCGGGCGAGGACGACCAGCGCGCCGCCGCCGCGGGCCAGTGCCGAGCCGAGACGTTCCTGCGCGAGGCTGAGGCGGGGTGAGCGGGCGATCGCGCGGTCCAGGCGGTCGCCGCCGCGCCAGGCGAGGCGGTAGGCGACCAGGTCGCCGAGGACGGAGGCGGTGGTGGCGCACAGGGTGAGGGCGAGGATGTCGGGCACGTCGTGCGGGACCTTGCCGGTCGCCGCGCCGGTGCCGGCGGCCGCCGCGGTGGCGGCCATGATGACCAGCACCCCGCTCGGCAATACGGGCAGGAACACATCAAAAAGGATCGACACGGCGACCACCGCGTAGATCCATGGGCTGCCGGTCAGCACCCCCACACTCTCCAGCACCGTCACTCCCCGTTGTCCCCCGTAAGCCCCCGAGCCTACGCCTGGGGTGTGACAGAGGGTTCACGGGGGGCTCGTGTGCTCGGCACAGCGTGTTCACGACGACCGTGTCCACGACGACCGTTTCACCGCGACGACAACCGTTTCGCCGCGACGACAACCGTTTCACCACGACGACAACCGTTTCACCACGGCCGTTCACCGCGACGGGGGAGGCGGGGCGGCCCCGAGGTGTTCTCGGCGCCGCCCCGCCGGTGGTCAGGCCGCGACCGGCGACTGCCGCGCGGCCGCTTCCGCTTCCGGGGCCGTGGCGCGGCGGGTGAACAGCCGGTCCAGGCCGAAGGCGCCGGAGCCGGTGAAGACCAGCAGGAAGAAGGCCCAGCAGAACATCGCGGAGGCCTCGCCGCCGTTCTCCAGCGGCCACAGCGCCATCGGCTGGTGGACGTCGAAGTAGGCGTACGCCATGGAGCCGGAGGCGATGAACGCCGCCGCTCGGGTGCCGAGGCCGAGCAGCACCAGGGTGCCGCCGACGAGCTGGATGACGGCCGCGTACCAGCCGGGCCAGGTGCCCGCGTCGATCGTGCCGCCCTCGGTGCCGGCGGCGCCGCCGAGCACACCGAACAGCGAGGCGGCGCCGTGGCAGGCGAAGAGCAGGCCGACCACGGCGCGGAACAGGCCGATCACATACGGCTGCGCACTGTTGAGACGTCCGGTCATAGGGGGCTCCTTCGGTCGGTGGGGCCGGGTGGACCCGTGGGGGACAGAACCGAGTGGAGCGCCCACGTTAGGTGTGCCTAATCAATGCTTGCAAGTTCAACATTTAGCCAGTCTTTAGGTTCCGCTCGCGGTTCCGCGGCCTTCCGCAGCACCGCCCGCGCCACCGCGTCCGCGTCCGACAGCGTCACCGAGTCCACCCCCGGACGGGCCCCCGCCGCGGTCACCCAGTGCACGCCCTCCGTGGGGACGCCGAACGCGAACCGCCGCTCGTGCGGACGGCCGTGCCGGTCCCGCAGGGCGTACGGCCGCGCCGTCACGTCCAGACCTCCGGTCTCGTAACCGTCGACCGTGTGCGGGCGCGCCTGTCCGCTCTCCAGCAGCGCGGCGAGCAGGCCGTCCGCGGTGCGGCGCACGTCCGGTTCCGGCAGCCGCGCCTCGACCAGCGTGGTGACCCGCACCGCCGAACCCGGCACCCGCGGCGACCGCGCCACCCAGGCACCGTCCGCGCAGGACACCTCGAGGCGCGGTCCGAGCACCTCCACCACGCCCGCCGCGACCAGCGCGGCCAGCTCCTCGACGCGCCGCCGGGGCGGGCCGATGGAGAGGAAGGCGTTCAGCGGGGTGTACCAGCGGTCGAGGTGGTCCCGGCGGGACGCGCCGGTCAGTCCGGCGTGGTCGACGATCAGCCGGATCTCGTTGCGCAGATCGCGCAGCACGTCGAGCGCCGCCTTGAGCGGTCCGCGCACATTGCCCAGGGCGGCCTGGGCGGCGTCCTCGCGCAGATGCCCGAGCAGCCACTCCCGCCACTCCCGCGGCCCGGCGAACTCCCGGTCCCCGTAGGGCCGGGATATTCGGTCCCAGGACCAGCGCTCGGCCTCCGGCACGCCGAGCTCGTCGAGCAGCCGCACCTCCTCGGCGGCGCCGTGCGGGACGGCCAGGAACCGGTCGGTGACCTCGGGTCTGCGCAGCAGGGTGGCGTAGTAGACCGTCTCCACCTCCTTCGCCACCAGCGGCCAGATCTCCGCGAGGAAGTCCGGCGCGTCCCCGGAGTCCGCGCGCTTGCGGAAGCCGGAGACGACCTCCGGGGTGAGCACGAGGGGGGTGTGCCTGCCGTAGGGGCCCTTGGCGTTGTCGCCGCGCGCCTGGTGGGGGACACCGCGCCGGGAGCCGGCGTACAGGCGGGGCTCGCGGCCGGAGGGGACGTAGGCCAGCCGCTGTCCGTGCCGCACGAAGCGGCCGCCGCGGCCCGTGGTGAGCAGGGCCATGTGGTCGAAGAAGTTGAGGCCGAGTCCGCGCAGCAGCACCGGTTCGCCGGGCGCCACGCCGCTCAGGTCGGTGTCCGCCGGGTTGGCGGGCGGAACGTGACGCAGGCCGTGCCGGGCGGCGTACGACGCGAGCCGCCGCTGTTCCGGGTCGGCGGCGACCGGCAGATGGCCCTGCGCGAGGACGACGGCGGCGAGGCCGGTCAGGGTGCGGCCGTCGTCCAGGGTCAGCGTCTGCCGGCCGTCGGCGGCGTCGTCGAGCCGCACCGCGCGGGCCCGGTGGACCTGGACCCGCACCTCGGGCGGCGCCTGACGGACCGTCCGGGCGAACACCCACTCCAGGTAGCGGCCGTAGTGGGCGCGGGTCGGGTACTCGTCCGGGCCGAGGGCGCCGGCCGCCCAGGTGTACAGGCTCGGTCCGGGGCGGATCGGGCCCGAGCAGTCGACGCTGTCGTCGGTGAACAGGGTCACCTGGGAGGCGACGGTGTTCATCAGCAGCTCGGCGGACTGGGCGGTGCGCCAGACCTGTCCGGGGCCGGGCGGTGCCGGGTCGACGACGTGGACCGTCAGGCGGGCGCCGGGCGGCAGCAGTTGAGGGGCGGAGGCGCAGAGGCGTTCCAGGACGCTGGTGCCGCGTGGTCCGGCGCCGACCAGGGCGACGGAGAGCCGAGCCGTGGGGTGCGCGGGTGCCGTGGTCTCGGTGTGGTCGGCGTTGGCGGTAGACAAAGGGGTGACTCCCGGGCGTGTGGGGCGCGTTGGAGCAGACCGCCCGCAGGAAGCGGACGGTCCGCCTCATCATGCCGTCGGCCGCCACACAAGCCAACGCGCGCCCCCGACATCCCGGATGTCCCGCAAACGGTCCTCATGGGGTGGTCAGGACCGACTCCTCCACCGTGGTCAGCCGGGCCGGACCGTCCCCCTTCGCCCCCGCGTGCTCCAGCCGCAGCAACGCCGAACGCCCCTGCAGTGTCAGCGTCATGAGCTGGTTGCCGAACCACGGCCCAGCGGTCCTGCGCCAGTCGACCGGCGGCAGCGGGACCCGCCCGTGCCCGGCCAGCCGCCGCCCCACGAACCGCGCCGGACCGCTCCAGGCGACCTTGAAGGCGAGCCGCAGCGGCAGCGGGACGGCGTTGTGCACGGGCGAGCAGGTCAGTTGCAGCACCCGGGCGTCCGGGCCGCGCCCGGCGGGCCACACCGGCTCGGCCACGTAGGCGTGGTGCACGTCGCCGGAGAGCACCAGCACGCTCGCGGGCGCGTCCGGTCCGGAGCCCGCCTCGGCGATCACCTCGGCCAGTTCGGCGAAGGACTCCGGGAAGGCCGCCCAGTGCTCCAGGTCGGCGGCCTGGCGCAGCTTCTCCCCGAGACGGGCCCAGCGCGGGCCCTTCTCGCCCCGGCACAGCGCCGCGTCCCACCCTTCGGCGTCGTGCATCAGCTGTGGCAGCAGCCAGGGCAGCGAGGTGCCGATGAGGAGGTGGTCGCGGGAGCCGGGGTCGTCCAGCGCCTGCTCGCGCAGCCAGGCGGCCTCGCCGGGGTGGAGCATGGAGCGGGCGCCCTCCTCCAGGACGCGGGCCGCGCGGGAGTCGACCATGAGCAGCCGGACCCGGCCGAAGTCGCGCCGGTAGCTCCAGCGCACCGAGGCGGCGTCGGCGTCCGCGCCGACGGCGAAGGCGCGCACCAGGTCGGTGGCGTCGGCCGTGTCGTGCACGGCGGCGTACAGCGGGTCCTCGGCGAGTTCGGCCGGGGACAGGTTGCCGATGTGCTGGTGCACCCAGTACGACATCAGTCCGCTCAGCAGCCGCTCGCGCCACCACGGCGTCTTCCGCATCTCTTCGAGCCAGGCGGCGGAGGTGTTCCAGTCGTCGATGACGTCGTGGTCGTCGAAGATCATGCAGCTGGGGACGGTGGAGAGCAGCCAGCGGACCTCGGGGTCGAGCCACGATTCGTAGTACAGCCGGGTGTACTCCTCGTAGTCGGCCACCTGGGCGCCGGGCGGTTCGCTCAGGTCGCGGCGGGCGGCGAGCCAGTCGCGGGTGGCCGGGGAGACCTCGTCGGCGTACACCTGGTCGCCGAGCAGCAGCAGGACGTCGGGCCGCTCGCCCTCGGGCGCGGCGGCGAGGCGTTCGGCGAGGGTGTCCAGGGCGTCGGGGCCCGCGGGGTCGGAGCCGTGGCCGGGCGGCGCGGCCCAGCGGCAGGAGCCGAAGGAGATCCGCACCGGGTCGTCGGTCAGGCCGGTGCGGATGACCGAGGGCGGGAAGCGGGAGTCCGGCAGCGGCCAGACGTGGTGGTCGTCCAGGATCACCTCGTAGGCCGTCGTGGTGCCGGGGGTGAGGCCGGTGACCGTCACCAGGGCGTAGTGGTGGCCCGCGACCTGGAAGGTGCGGGAGGACCCCCGGGCGCCGTCGGCGCAGCGCACCTCGGCGGTGCAGGGGCGGCTCGTCTCGACCCAGACGGTCGCGGACGTGCCGTCGGTGAATCTCAGCAGTGGTCCCAGGCGCAGTTCGGCCACGGTGATCGCCTCCTCCGTCGCCCCGTACGGTACGGAACGACGGAGGCGAGCGCGGCGGTTCCGGCCAAGTGTTCGCCAGGAGTCGCGCAAGAGATCAGCCGGGGCGGCGCGAGGATCAGCAGGCGGCGAGGTAGCTCGTCAGCGCGCTCTTCTCGGCGGAGTCGACCGAGAGGCCGTAGTAGTACTTCACCTGCACCCAGGCGCGCACGTAGGTGCAGCGGTAGGCGGTGCGGGACGGCATCCAGGTGGCCGGGTCCTGGTCGCCCTTGGCCTGGTTGACGTTGTCGGTGACGGCGATGAGCTGCGGGCGCGTCAGGTCGTTGGCGAAGGCCTGGCGGCGGGAGGTCGTCCAGCTGTCGGCGCCGGAGTCCCAGGCCTCGGCGAGCGGTACCAGGTGGTCGATGTCGAGGTCGGAGGCGAGGGTCCAGGTGGCGCCGTCGTACTGCGAGTACCAGCTGCCGCTGGTGGCGGCGCAGGCGGAGTCGGTGACGACGCCCGAGCCGTCGCGCTTGAGGACCGTCTCGCGGGTGTTGCAGGCGCCGCTGATGGTGATCCAGTGCGGGAAGAGGTCGCGGTTGTAGCCGGTGCGGTCCTCGGCGGCGACGGTGAGGGAGGCAAGATAGGTGCGCGCGGTGGCGGCGCTGACCGGGGTGGGGAGGGCGGCGGAGGCGGAGGGGGCGGCGAACAGCGCCATGGAGGCGATGAGGGCGCTGAACGCCGCGACTATGCCGAGCCGTCGACGCGCGTAGAATCTGGCCATGCGAACTCCCTTGCGAGGTGGGGGTGTTGGCGTGCGAGCGTGGGAATGCTCGCGCCGGAGCGTTGCGAACGGGTGTGCGTCCGGTAAGAAGCTAGTGACGTGCACATGGCACGACAAGGTGCCGAAAGGTTCGGGTTCGAACTTTCGGTCGTGAGCACACGTGAGCGGTCGTCGGTGGGCGGTCGCGTACCATGGGGAGCGCAGAAGGGGAGTAGCTCTTCGCCGGACCGTCGACATACTGCTCAGCTCAGCTGGGCCGGCGCCCGGAGCCGGGTCCCTCGTGGACCGGCCAGCGAGACCTTCGGCAAGCAGTGCACACCCGTGCCCCACGGCACGGGTGCCGTGTGCTGTCCTTGCCGAGGTGTCGTCCGAAGGGCTCAGCACTCTCGGTGGGGGCGGTCCCGACCGATTGAGGAACCTTGATCAGCTTCACCGTGACGGCGCTCGTCTTCGGCGTCGTCTTCCTGGCCGAGCTGCCCGACAAGACCGCGCTCGCCGGTCTCGTGCTCGGCACCCGCTACCGGGCCTCCTACGTCTTCGCCGGAGTGGCCGCCGCGTTCGCGCTGCACGTCGCGCTCGCCGTCGCGGCCGGCAGTGTGCTGACCCTGCTGCCGCAGCAGATCCTGCACGCGCTGACGGGCGTGCTCTTCCTGGGTGGCGCGGCGGTGCTGCTGATGAAGAAGGACGAGGACGAGGAGGAGATCCGCCGGCCGGAGAACCAGTCCTTCTGGAAGGTCGCCGGGTCCGGCTTCATGCTGATCCTCGTCGCCGAGTTCGGCGATCTGACCCAGATCATGACGGCGAACCTCGCGGCGCGCTACGACGATCCGCTCTCCGTCGGCCTCGGTGCGGTGCTGGCCCTGTGGGCGGTGGCCGGACTGGGCATCGTCGGCGGAAAGGCCCTGATGAAGCGGGTGCCGCTGCGGCTGATCACCAAGATCGCGGCGGTCGTCATGCTGCTGATGGGCGTCTGGAGCCTGTGGGAGGCGGTGGCCGCGTGAGCCGGTCGCGGGCGACCGCCGAGCTGAACAGTGGGTGAACGATTCGCCGGGGCGCTGGCGGGATGCCGGATTTATTTTGTACCGTAGAGAAACAAAGTGGCTCCCGCCCGTTTTCCCTGACCGGCGGGCGGGGCCGCTCTGTTCCTCCGGGGGCCACCACCCCTGCGCCCCGCCCCGCGTTCTGGAGCTGCCGATGACGGCCACCGCCGTACTCAACGCCCGCGCCCTCCTGCTCGACATGGACGGCACCCTCGTCGACTCCGACGCCGTCGTCGAGCGCGTCTGGCGCCGCTGGGCCGACCGGCACGGGCTCGACGGGGACGAGGTGATGAAGGTGGTGCACGGCAGGCAGGGATACGCCTCGATGGCCGTGCTGCTGCCGCACCGGCCCATGGAGCAGAACCACGCGGACAACGCGCGCATGCTCGCCGAGGAGACCGCCGACATGGACGGTGTCGTCCCCGTCCCCGGTGCCCCCGGCTTCCTCGCCGCCCTGCGCGGACTCCCGCACGCCCTGGTGACCTCGGCGGACGTCGCCCTCTCCACGGCCCGGATGGCCGCCGCCGGCCTTCCGCTGCCCGATCTCCGTGTCACCGCCGAGTCCGTCGGCGCCAGCAAGCCCGACCCCGAGGGCTTCCTCAAGGGCGCCGCCGAACTGGGCGTCGACCCCGCCGACTGCGTGGTCTTCGAGGACTCCGGCGCGGGCATCACCGCCGGCCGCGCGGCCGGCATGCGCGTCGTCGGCGTCGGCCCTCGCGCGGCCGTCCACCGCCCGGACGTCCTGGTCCGCGACCTGACCGAGGTGCGGGTGGAGGACGCGGGCGACGGCACGATCCGCCTGCGGTTCGGACGGGACGGCTCCTCCGAGGCCCGAACGGCCGCTCAGCGGCGCGTGTAGCGGCCCGGGGTGGCGCCCACCACGCGTTTGAAGTGGCGGGTGAAGTGTGGCTGGTCGTAGAACCCGGCCTCGGTGGCGACCTCGGCCGGGCGCAGGCCGTCCAGCAGCAGCCGCCGGGCGCGGTCGACGCGGCGGGACATCAGGTACTGGTGCGGGGCGATGCCGAAGGCGGCGCTGAAGGACCGCACCAGATGCGTGGGGTGGGCGTGCAGCAGCCGCGCCGCCTCCTCCAGGGCCAGGCCCTCGCGCAGCCGCGCGTCGAGGAGGTCCCGCAGTTCGTGGGCGACCCCTCGGCCGTCCGCCGGGCGGGCCGTGACCGGCAGCGGACGCAGATGGCCCCGCAGCCGCTCGCAGATCAGCGCGAGCCTGCTCTCCGCCTCCAGTTCGTCGCCCCGGTGCCGCAGCGCGGTGTGCAGCTGTCCGACGCGGTGCCGCAGGACCGGGTCGGCGAGGTCGGGGGAGTCCACGGCGGGACCGATGAGGGTCTCGTCCAGCCGGGTCAGGTCCAGGTACAGCACACGTTTGCGGAAGCCGTCCGCGGTGGCCGGCGAGCCGTTGTGCGGGATCTGCGGCGGCAGCAGGGTGACGGTGTCGTGCGGGGTGCCGTGCTCGCGGCGTTCAGGTCGTAGCGCACCGCGCCGGTGTCGACGACCAGCAGCGTCCACGAGTCGTGGACGTGCATCGGGTACGCGTGCTCGGTGAAGCGCGCGTGGAGGACCTCGACCACGCCCGGCACCCGTGGGCGCCACGCGGAGATCTCCTGCCGGGCCACCATGCAAAGAACGTACAAGACGGCCCGCCGGCGCGGACGGCAGGCTCGGACCATGACAAGCACCGATGACGCCGCCGCGAACGCCCCCGTCCGTTTCGACACCAAGATCGCCGTGCTGCTGCGCGAGGACCTGGAGTCCTGGCAGCGGCTGAACGTGACGGCCTTCCTCGTCAGCGGCCTCGGCTCACGGCTGCCCGAGGTGGTCGGCGAGCCGTACGAGGACGCCGACGGCACGCCGTACCTGCCGATGTTCCGCCAGCCCGTGCTGGTCTTCGAGGGCACCAAGGAGACGCTGACCGCCGCGCACGGCCGGGCTCTGACCCGCGCACTGCCCCGGGCCGTGTTCACCTCGGACCTGTTCGCCACCGGCAACGACCGCGACAACCGGGCGGCGGTGCGGGCGGTGCCGGGGGATCAGCTGGATCTGGTCGGCCTCGCGGTGTACGGGCCGCGCAACGCGGTCGACAAGGTGCTCAAGGGCGCCCGTATGCACCCGTGAGGATCACGGCTCGCGGGTCTCCGCCTCCAGCATCCGCCGCGTCTCGGGCCCGTACACGCTCAGCTCCTCCTGGAGACCCCGGGACCACTGGTAGTTGCGCAGCGCCTGTTCCAGGGGGTGGTTGAAGTAGCCGTGGGCCTCGTCGTTGTACAGGTACAGCTGGCCCAGCCGGAGCTGGAGTTCCGTCACCTCGGGGCCGCGGTCGCCGCGCTGGAGGGTGGGACCGGTCGCCGCGGGCGCGCTCGACTCGGTGGCCCGGTCCGGCGTCGCCGACCGGGTCGGCGTGGGCGTCGGGGTGGGTGTGGGCGTCGGGGAGGCGCTGGACGCGGACGGGCTCGGCGAGGCCGACGCACTGGCGCTCGCGGAGGGCGACGGCGAGGCGGACGGGCTCGGCGAGGCGGAGGCGCTCGGGGAGGCGCCGGTGCTGGGGGTGCGGGACGCCTCGGTGGTCCGGGCGTCCGGTACGGCCTCCCGGACGTCCTCGGGCAGCGCGGTGTCCCGCGACGGCGTGTCGTAGGAGAAGAACCCGCTGGCCAGTCCGGCCGCGGCGACCACGGCGACGACCGCGCCCGCCGCCGCGAGCAGCACGGTACGGCGTCGGCGGCGGGCCCTCTCGGGCTGCGGTCCGGGGCCGGCCGGCCGCGGCGCGTCCTCGAACAGGTGCAGGTCGGTCGCGCTGGGCGCGTTGGGCGGCGGCGCCAGCGGCGTCGGCAGCGCGGTGGTGACCGGCTCGGGCTCCACCGCGCGCAGCGGCATGGTCAGCTCGGCGTCCGCCGGCTGCGGGGCCGCCGGGGGCTCGCCCGGGCCGGGGCCCGGAACGGGTCCAGGGCCCGCGCCGGGGCCGGTGCCGTCGAGGTCGACGTACGGCCGGATGCGCAGCGGGTCGAAGTCCTCCGCCGCCGCCTGTTCCGCCGTGCGCGCGTCGCGCAGCGCGTCGGCCGCCCGCCGGCCGCAGCCGCACGACGGGGTGTTGTCGGCCCCCCGGGCCGCCCCGCACTCCGGGCACGCATGCCCCTTCGGCTCCGCCACGCGTCCGTCCCCTCCCCTTGTGACTCCAGTGATTATGCAGATTCCGTGGAGGACATCGACGCGGCCCTTGTCGATCCAGGGGACTCAACAGGCCATAACGGGTCACACCGATCACGATGGAAAGTGTCGATCGAGCCTCGGGAGGTCTTCATGGCCGAGGATGCGCGCAGCACGGCGGCCCAGGTGCCGGGTCCGAAGCGGGGGGTGAGGACCCAGGAGCATGTCTCCCGTGACGTCCTCGTCTCGATCGGCGCCCTGCTGCTGGGGATGCTGCTCGCCGCGCTCGACCAGACGATCGTGTCGACCGCGCTGCCCACCATCGTCAGCGAGCTGGGCGGCATGGACCACCTGTCGTGGGTGGTGACCGCCTATCTGCTGGCGTCGACGGCGGCGACTCCGCTGTGGGGCAAGCTGGGCGACCAGTACGGGCGCAAGCGGCTCTACCAGACCGCGATCGTGATCTTCCTGATCGGTTCGGCGCTGTGCGGCATGGCGCAGAACATGCCGCAGCTGATCGGCTTCCGCGCCTTGCAGGGGCTCGGCGGCGGCGGGCTGATGGTGCTGTCGATGGCGATCGTCGGCGATCTGGTGCCGCCCCGCGACCGGGGCCGCTACCAGGGTCTGTTCGGCGCGGTCTTCGGCGCGACGAGTGTGCTCGGCCCGCTGCTCGGCGGTGTCTTCACCGAGCACCTGAGCTGGCGCTGGGTGTTCTACGTCAATCTGCCGGTCGGTGTGGTCGCGCTCGCGGTGATCGCCGCCGTGCTGCACATCCCGCGCACGCGGACCCGGCACGTCATCGACTACCTGGGCACCTTCCTCATCGCCGCGGTCGCCACCTGCCTGGTGCTGGTCGCCTCCCTCGGCGGCACCACCTGGAGCTGGGCGTCGGCACAGATCGTCGGCCTGGCGGTGCTCGGTGTGCTGCTGGCGGTGGCGTTCGTCGTGGTGGAGCGGCGGGCCGCGGAGCCGGTGCTGCCGCTGAAGCTGTTCCGGATCCGCACCTTCACCCTGTCCGCGGTCATCAGCCTGGTCGTCGGCTTCGCCATGTTCGGCGCGATGACCTATCTGCCGACCTTCCTCCAGGTCGTCCAGGGCGTCTCGCCGACGATGTCCGGCGTGCACATGCTGCCCATGGTGCTGGGCCTGCTGCTCGCCTCCACCGCCTCCGGGCAGATCGTCAGCCGCACCGGCCGCTGGAAGGTCTTCCCGATCGCCGGCACCGGCATCACCACGCTCGGCCTGCTGCTGCTCCACGAACTCGACGAGAACAGCTCGGACGGGCAGATCAGTTTCTTCTTCTTCGTCTTCGGGCTGGGGCTCGGCCTGGTCATGCAGGTGCTGGTGCTGATCGTGCAGAACGCCGTGTCGTACGAGGACCTGGGCGTGGCCACCTCCGGCGCGACCTTCTTCCGGTCCATCGGGGCGGCGTTCGGGGTGGCCGTCTTCGGCACGGTCTTCGCCGGCCGTCTCGGCGACAAGCTCACCGACGCCTTCCGGGGCGCCGAACTGCCGCCCGGGGTCTCCGTGGACGCGCTGGAGGCCGATCCGCGCGGTCTGGCCGAGCTGCCGGGCTCGCTGCGGCCGGCGGCGCTGCACGCGTACGCGACGGCGATCACCGATGTCTTCCTGTACGCGGCGCCGGTCGCCCTGGTCGGCTTCGTGCTGGCCTGGTTCCTGAAGGAGGACCGGCTGCGCGCGTCCGTCACGGCACCCGACGTGACGGAGACGCTGGCCAGCAACCCGGTGGAGCGGTCCTCGTACGACGAGGTGTGCCGGGCGCTGTCGGTGCTCGGCACCCGAGAGGGCCGGCGGGAGGTCTACCGGAAGATCACCGCGCGGGCGGGCTACGACCTGCTGCCCGCGTCGAGCTGGCTGCTGCTGCGGATGAAACGGTACGGCTGGGTGGAGCCCGCGGTGCTCGCCGAGGACACCCATGTGCCGCTGAGCGTCGTCCTGGAGGCGGCCCGGCAGGTGGAGGAGCGGCGGCTCGCCACCCGCGACGGCCTCGACATGGTCCTCACCGACCAGGGGCGCGTGGTCGCCGGGCGGCTGGCGGCCGCGCGGGAGGAGTCGCTGGCGCGGCTGCTGGGCGACTGGTGGGGACCGGACCGGCCGACCGACCTGTCGCGGCTGGTGAAGGAGCTGAACGAGGAGTTGTGCGGTTCCGCGCGCGAGGAGCCGCACGAGTCGCGGCCGGCGCCGAGGTTCAGCTGAGCCGCTTGCCGAACCAGTGCTCGGCGTACGGCTCGTCGTTGTGCGGCGCGGTCTCCTCGTAGCCGAGGCGGGCGTAGAGCGCGCGGGCCTCCACCAGGTCGCCGCGGGTGTCGAGGACGAGCCGGGTGGCGCCGAGCGCGCGGGCGGCGTCCTCGGCGGCGGCGACCAGCGGGGCGGCGCCGCCCCTGCCGCGCAGTTCCGGCAGCAGGAAGACCCGCTTGAGTTCGGCGACGGACGGGTCGGCGGTGCGGCGGACGCCCGCGGTGCCGGCCGGGGTGCCGCCGTACCGCGCGACCAGCAGCAGCCCGCCGGGCGGGGTGAGCCCGCCCTCCGCGCCGGCCGCGATCTCCCGCTCCAGCTCGGCCGGTTCGGTGCGGCGGCCCTCGTGGAGCAGGTACCAGCGGTCGCTGACCTCCGTGTAGTACGCGCGCCAGAGCGCGGTGGCGGCGGGGGAGCGGACGGGCTCCGGGGCGAAGGTCCAGGCCGGGGGGCGGGTCATGGGGGTCATTGTCGGGAGGGCGGGGGGCGCGGGCGCAACCGGATTCCGGGTGGCGGGCGACCGCTCTCGTTTGGACGGGGGTCCTCGGGCAACCCGGACAACGATTCGAGAACCGGAGGGCAAACCCGATGTCCACAGGCTTGATCGTTGCTTTGATCGTGATCGGGGCGGTCGTCGTCATCGCGGCCGTCCTGCTGACCATGCGGTCGCGCCGTGGCGCGACCGGCGGACGGGACCTGAAGCGGCGCTTCGGGCCCGAGTACGAGCGGGTCGTGGCCCGGCACGACGGAGACACCAAGGCCGCCGAGCGCGAACTGACCGAGCGCCTGGAGCGCCACGGCGATCTGCGTGAGCGTCCCCTGGAGCCGGCTCAGCGGCAGCAGTTCGAGGAGCGCTGGGCGCTCGCCCAGGAGCGGTTCGTCGACTCGCCGCAGCAGGCGGTGACCGAGGCGGACCGGCTGCTCGCCGAGGTGGCCGGGGTCCGGGGCTTCCCGGACGGCGGCCAGTACGAGGAGCAGCTGGCGGCGCTGTCCGTGCACCACGCCGACCATGTGCACGGCTACCGGCGCGTCCACCGCATCGCCAACGGCGACGGCGGTGCGGCGCGGACCGACGGCGCGGCCACGGAGGAGATGCGCGAGGCCATGGTCGAGGCCCGCGCCCTGTTCGAGGACCTGGTGGCCGTCGGCCACCGGGACGCCCACGACACCGGCGACCGCCGTCCCCCGTCCCACGCCCGCCGCGGCGGCGCCCATGCGCCGTGGGGCTTCACCAGGCATCACGCGAAGGGGAGTTGAGCCATATGACCGAGGTCCCGCACCGCAGCGGTGACGAACGCAGGCCGCTGGGCACGGACACGCCGGGCACGCAGTCGGCGGGCGGCGCGATGCCGCAGGCGCCGGGTGCCGCACCGGTCCCGCAGACCGCGGGCGGCACGCCGCAGGGCTCGGGCGGACAGCTGCCGTACACCGCGCCCGGCCAGGCCGGGCAGACGGGCGCCACGCAGACCGGCCACGTCACGCAGACCGGCCAGTCTCCCGTCGGTGGCCAGGCGGCCGCCGCGGAGCGCGGGCGGACCGCCGGGGTGGAGTCGGGTGCCGCCCGTTCCGCCAAGGCGTCGCACTCCTCGCCGCTGCTCGCGCACAGCGAGGCCGACAAGCTCTCGGCCCGGCTCCAGCACGCGGTGTCCGGTTTCGTGGACGGTCCGCGCGCGGCCGTGGAAGAGGCCGACCAGGTGCTGGAGGAGATCGCGAACCGCTTCACGGACGCGGTGACCCAGCGCCGCCGTACCCTGCGCCACTCCTGGCAGGAGACGGACGAGGCGACCCCCGGCACGACCGACACCGAGCAGCTGCGGCTCGCGCTGCGCGACTACCGCGAACTCGCGGACCGGCTGCTGCACCACTGAGGCAGCACGGCTGGGGCCGACGCCCTCAGCCTCCCGCCGCCCGGCCCTCCCGCCACCGGCGTACGACGTCCTCGACGTCGTACGGCTTCAGTCCCAGCGGAGGGCCGGGCGGCGGCTTGTACATCATGTCGCGGATCTTGACGTTGACGTCCTCGACGATTCTGCGTGCGGCCCGCTCCGACGGCGCGGCGACGGCCGCGAGCAGCGCGTCCTCCGCCTCCTTGCGCAGCGCCAGCGTCGGCGGCAGGACCGACAGCCCCTCGCGGGCCAGTTTCCGCCTGATCCACCACTGCTCGTCGTACGCGGCTTCCACATCGCTCGGCAGGGGCTTGCCCGCTCCCGGCAGCCGCTCGAACTCGCCGCGCGCCGCCGCGTCTCGGATCTGCTTGTCGGTCCAGGACTCGAAGCTCACGCCGGGTGGCTTTCGCTCGGTCATGCGGCCATTGTGCCGGACGCCGCCGCGCCGGGCGATTTATCATGCGGCGGCGGCAGGCCGATCCGGCCGTCGCGCGAAGGGCGTCACAGGACTAAGGAGCAGCACGTGCTCGAACTGACCATGGCCTCCGTCTCCGGGGCGGACGCGGGTGCCACGGCCGGCATGCTCATGGCTGACGCGCCCAGCGAACCGGGGGCCGTGCTGAGGGTGGGGCGGGACAGGGCCGTGTGCCGTCTGGTGACCCCGGACGACTGGCTGTTCGTCTCGCGGGTGCACCTGGAGTTCCTGTGCGGCCCGGACGGCGGCTGGCAGGTGACCTGGCTGCGCGGCTCCCAGCCCGAGCCGTCCTCGGAGGTCCGGCTGGTGATGGGCGAGTACGCGCAGCCGCTCGCCTACGGCGGCACGGTGCCGCTGCCGCGCGGCGGCAACGGCGAGATCGTGATCCAGGACCGCACCGCCCCGCAGAGCGTCAACGTCGGCTTCTACCACGAGGTCTGACGGGTCCTACGCGAGCACCCGCGCCAGCGCGAACCCGTCGTACCCCTTGGCCCCCACGGTCTGGATCGCGGTGGCGCTCAGGCGCGGGTGGGAGCCGATCAGCTCGATGGCCGCGCGGGTGCCCCGGACGTCCGGGGCGTCGCTGTCCGCGTCGGCGATCCGGCCGCCGCGCACCACGTTGTCGACGACGATCAGGCTGCCGGCGCGGGTGAGCTTCACCGCCCACTCCACGTAGTGGGCGTTGTTGTCCTTGTCCGCGTCGATGAAGACGAGGTCGAAGGGCGGCGGGTTCTCGTCGGCGAGCCGGGGCAGCGACTCCAGGGCGGGGCCCACCCGCACCTCGGCGATCTTGTCCAGCCCCGCGCGGGCGAGGTTGCGGGTGGCGACCTCGGCGTGCCGGGGGCTGTACTCCAGGGAGACCAGCCGGCCGTCGGCGGGCAGCGCGCGGGCCAGCCAGATGGTGCTGTAGCCGCCGAGGGTGCCGATCTCCAGGATGCTGCGCGCGCCCTGGATCTCGGCGAGCAGCCGGAGCAGCTTGCCCTGTGCGGCGGTGACGCTGAGCTGCGGCAGTCCGGCGGCCTCGCTGTCGCGCAGGGCGGCGGTGAGGGGTTCGTCCTCGGGGCAGAGGCGCGAGGAGAGGTATCCGTCGACGGCGTCCCAGATCTGCGACTCGCTCATGCTCTCTGCCCTCTCACAGTCGATTAGAAGACCTAACTAGATGCGCTAACGAAGGTAGTCGGGTCCGGGTTCCCCGGCCGGTAGGGCACGCCGTGCCCCGGCCCGGGACCGCCGTACGACGAGCACCGCCACCGCCGCCGCGACCGCCGCCAGGGCCCCGCCCACGGTCAGCAGCCACGCCGGGACGCCGGCGATCGTGCGCAGCCTGTCCTCGTAGACGACCTGCTGGTAGGTGCTGTCCGTGGCCGTGCGGCGCAGCTCGTGGTCGCCGGAGATCCGGTCCGGCGCCGGGAACTCCTGGGCGACGGCGGTCAGGAACGGCGTGCCCTGGGCCAGTTCGGCGAGCGGTCCGGACGTCTCGCCGACCCGCCCGGCGTAGGTGACCCGCGGCGCGGCGCCGCCGATGTCGTCGCGCGGCTCCATGCGGTGGCCGGCGAGCACGTACAGGCCGAGCGACTGCGGGGTCATGGCGAGCCGGGACAGCCGCATCGGGTAGACCGGGGCGTCGGCGGCGAATTCGAGGTGGATCGTGTCCAGGGTGCCGGTCAGGGCGAGGCCGTCGGCGTCGGGGGCGAGCCGGATCGCCACGTACTCCCAGCGCCGCTCCACGTACGGCGCCAGGGCCTCGCGCAGCCGGGCCGGGAAGGCGAAGCCGTTGTCGCGCAGCCAGGTGTCCAGGGCCGCCGGGTCGGTCGCGGTCAGCCGGGCCACGTCGAACGCGCCGAGCCGCTGCCGCCCGACGACCCCCACTCCGGACCCGGCCGCGTCGCCCGGCATCGGGGCTCCGGCGCTGTCCCCGTCCGCGGTGAACGGCCAGTCGCCGTGCTGCGGCCAGAAGTAGGTGCGGTCCCGGTGCACGGGCGCGGTCGCGGCCCGCACCTCGTCGAACAGCCGCGGGTCGCCGAGCCTCACGGTGGCCCGGTCCGGCACCGGCATGATCCAGGCGGCCCGTTCGGCGTCCCCCTCGACCGTCAGGCTCATCACGATCTGCTCCCGCCGCCCGTCCCAGCGCAGGACGGACTCCTCGCGGTCCACCCGCACCCGCCGCGCGTCGTCCGGCACCATCGCCCCGCAGCCGCACGCGTACGCCGGCCCGATCAGCAGTGAGCCGATCTGGAGGCCGAGCAGTGCGAGGACCACCGCGACCAGCCGTCCCCGGGTCCGCGCCCTGGCTGTGCCCATCACTCTCGCCGTCCCTTTCGTGGAGCCGCTCTCTCTGAGCTGCCGACGGCTGGGCGGACCGCGCGGTTCCACCGGTGGCGTCTTTCAGACAACATGAAAATCGGATGTCAGGTGACAGAGAGTGCGACCTGCGTCTTTCCGTATAAGCCGGTGCGACCCTCTCATAAGGTGCGCACATCGATGCACAGCGCCCACGGAACACACACCTGGGCCTATGGGCGGGAGGCCGGCGAGGCGTGGCGAATGCGGAGCACAGCGAGCGACCTGCGGGCGCCTTCGGGGCGACGGCGGTCGGCGCGACCAGAGCGCGGCTGCGGGCCGCCCGCCTGGGCCTGTGGCTGCTCGCCGCGGTCCTCGCCGTACGGCAGCTGACCCTCGCGCTCCTCACCCGTCCGGCGGAACAGGCCCCCGCCTGGGGGTGGACTTTCGGCACCCTGCTGCTGGTCGTCGCGCTCGGCCTGGTCGCCGCCCGCGCGCTGCCCCAGCCGGTCAGCCACCGCACGGAGCTGTTCGCCGCGCCCGCCGCGATCAGCCTGCTCATGCTGTCGCTGCCGGTCCGCAACGCCTTCTGGCTCGGCCAGAGCAGCATCCTGCCGGTCCTGCTGGTGCTCCTCGGCTGCTTCGCCGTGCGCGGCCGGCGGGCCGGCGGCGCGCTCATCGGGATCGCCGCCGCCCTCCAGCCGGCCCTGCTGCTGTTCACGCCCCTGCTGTGGTTCACCGGCCGCCGCACCGCCGCCGCCTCGCTGGGCACCGCCTTCGCCGTCTGTACGGCGTCGGCCTGGGCGGCGACGCCGCACGACTCGTACACCTCCTGGGTGCGCCACCTGACCGGCGACGGGCCCGCCGACGACCTCGCCAACCAGTCCCTGCACGGCGCGCTGCTCCGCCTCGGCCTCTCCGGCCCACTGGAGATCGGCCTCTTCCTGGCGCTCGGCGCGGCCGTCGCCGTCCTCGGCGTCCGCCGGGCCGTGCGCTACGCGCGCGACGGCCAGCTGCTGCTCGCCGTCGCCGTCACCGGCTGCGCGGCGATCGCGATCTCGCCGGCCACCTGGCAGCACCAGCTCCTGTGGGTGCTGCTCGCGGTCGTCGGCCGGGTCGGCAGACGGGCCGCCGACCGCCCCGTCTGGCCGGTCGCCGTCATCCTCGTCATGACCCTCCCGGCCGGGATGATGCTGCCGGACATGGGCTTCCTGCACCCACTGCGGGACAACACGGCGCTGTTCGTGGCCCTCCTCGCTGCCGCGGCCGTCCCCTTCCTCTCCCGCACCTCGCCGTACTACCGCTCGCCGATCCCCACCGAGTACGCCGCGCCGGTCGCGGCCCGCTTCCGGTGGGTGCCGCTGCTGCCGTTCCTGCACCGGGTGCCGGCCCGGCCGAACCTGCTCCTGGAGCTGCTGCTCATCCGCGTCACCTACGCCGCCTACTCCCAGGTCCGGCTCGCCGCGACCGGCGGCACCATCTCCGGCGGCCGGGAGCGGGCCGAGCGTCACGGCGAGCAGATCCTGTCCCTGGAACGCGTGCTCCACCTCGACATCGAGCACGCCGTCAACCACGCCGTCGTCGACGTCGTCTGGCTGCGCGGATTCTTCGACTTCTACTACACGTCCTTCCACTTCGCCGTCCCGCTGACGGTCCTCGGCCTCCTCTACTGGCGCCGCCCGGTCGACTACCGCTGGGCCCGCTCCACGCTCGGCCTCACCACCCTGCTCGCCCTCGTCGGCTTCTGGCTCTACCCGCTGGCCCCGCCCCGGCTGATGCCGGACCTCGGCGTCATCGACACCGTCCACGGCGTCCAGGACTTCTCCCAGCCCGACTACGGCACCCTGACCGCGCTGACCAACCAGTACGCCGCGATGCCGTCCCTGCACTTCGGCTGGTCCCTGTGGTGCGGCCTGGTCATCGCGATCGTCGCGCCCCGAGCGTGGATGAAGACCGCCGGACTGCTGCACCCGCTGCTCACCGGCCTGGCCATCGTCGCCACCGGCAACCACTGGGTGCTGGACGCGGCGGGCGGCGCGGCCGTCGTCCTCGGCGGTTTCGGCCTCGCGTACGCCCTTCAGGGCCCGAGGGCCGCCGTCGCCGCCGCGCACTCGAACCACACGGTCTTGCCGCCGCCGGACACGGCGTCCACGCCCCACTTGTCCGCCACCGCGTCCAGCAGCACCAGCCCGCGGCCGGTCTCCGAGTCGGCGGACAAGCCGGCGGAGAGGGACGGCAGGTGATCCGACCCGTCGGTCACCTCCACCCGGACCGCCGCGGTCTGCCGCAGCAGCACCACCGTGCAGCGGCGGTCCGGGACATGGCGTACGACGTTGGCGACCAGCTCGGTCACCCCCAGCTCGGCGGCGTCCGCCAGCCCGGCCATGTCCCACTCCTCGAGGAAGGACCGCACGATCCGGCGGATGTGCCGCGCGGAGTGCGTCCCGACGGTGAGGGACATGCGGTACTGGGGAGTGCGTGGCCCCAGGTGGGGCGGGAGAAAGTATGCGTTCACGGTACGAGGCTGACGGGCCGTCGCTACTCTTTGCTACCGAACGGACACAACGGGTCCTGGTGTGGACCGAGTTGTCAGAGAGGGGCCGTACGTGAACATCAACGTCCTTGACCCGGGGGCCTCACCGCTCGACTACTACGGCTTCGAGCTGCGCAGACTCAGAGAGGCCGCGGGGCTCACGCAACGGCAGCTCGGCGACATCGTCAACTACACCGGCTCGCTGGTGGGCCAGATCGAGACGGCGAGGAAGGTTCCGACGGCGGAGTTCAGCGAGCGGGTGGACGCGGCGCTGGGGTCGGACGGGTTGCTGTCCCGCTTGGTGTCGCTGGTGCTGCGCAGTCAGCTTCCGGCGTGGTTCCGGCAGGTGGCGGAGCTGGAGGCGCGGGCGGCCGAGATCTGCACCTTCCAGATGAACATGGTCCACGGTCTGCTTCAGACCAACGCGTACGCGAGGGCCGTGCTCGGTGTGCTGGACGAGACCAACCTCGACGACCGCACCGCCGTGCGGCTGGCCCGTCAGCAGATCTTCGAGAAGGAGACACCGCCGGTGTTCTGGGCGGTGTTGAGCGAGGCCGCGCTGCACCAGGAGATCGGCGGCCGGGAGGTCATGCTCGGGCAACTTCAGCGCCTGTTGTCGTTCGAGAGCAACCCGAGGATCAACATCCAGGTGCTGCCGTACGAGGTCGGCGAACACGCCGGACTGACCGGCTCATTCACCCTCTTCCGCTTCACGAGCGACCCGGCCATCGTCTACACGGAGGGCTATGGCAGCGGCCATCCCAGCGCCAACCCGGAGACCGTCAACGACTGCTCACTCCGTTACGATCATCTGCGAGCCGCCGCCCTCTCCCTCAGAGATTCGGCGGAGCTGATCCGACGCGTGATGGAGGAACGCTATGGCGAGCAACGCGATTGCGGCGGGGGCTCAGTGGCGTAAGTCGAGCTACAGCAGCGATCAGGGCGGCGAGTGCGTCGAGTGCGCGCCGATCGGCGGGCTGGACTGGTGGAAGTCGTCGTACAGCAGCGATCAGGGCGGCGACTGCGTCGAGATCGCCGAACTGTCCGCCACCGTGGCCGTCCGTGACTCCAAGAACCCCGGTGGGCCGATCCTCGCCCTGGCCCCCGGCACCTTCTCGGAGTTCATCGGCTGGGCCGCCCAGCGCTGAACCGCTGACGTGAAAACGCCCGAAGGCGGTGGCCCGGGGATCAGGGGCCACCGCCTTCGGGCGTGCCTCAGGGGTGCAGGTTCGGCTTAGTACCAGCCGTTCGCCTGCCAGAAGTTCCAGGCGCCGACGGGGCTGCCGTAGCGGGAGTTCATGTAGTCCAGACCCCACTTGATCTGGGTCTTGGGGTTGGTCTTCCAGTCGGCGCCGGCGGCGGCCATCTTGTTGCCGGGCAGGGCCTGGACCAGGCCGTAGGCGCCGGACGACGGGTTGGTGGCGTCGACGTCCCAGCCGCTCTCGTGCTCGACGATCTTGCTGAAGGCGTTGTACTGCGCGGCGTTCGGGATCAGCTGCTTCGCGATCGCCTTCGCCTGGCTGGGCGAAGCGTTCGTCGCGGCGTGCGCCGGAGCGGCGGTCAGCGCCATGCCGACGGTGGCGGCGGCCACGGCGGCGGTGGTGAGGGCCTTCTTCGGGGACGCGATGCGGCGGGCGATGCGGGCGACAGTCACGGAGAACCTTTTTCTTCGGGGACGGTGGTGTCGCTGCCTGCCGTGACCCCGCGATGCGAAGTGCCTGACACGCGTCGGCGCCGAGGCCCGTGGGGGCTTGTCGGCGCCGTGCGACGTCATCCAGAGAAGCAGCCAGGAAAGCCGTCCGCAATGACCCCCTTTACTAGTTGTGGCCGCATACCTGACGAAGGTCCCTTGTGTGACGTGGCTCTCAATGCGCAGGTCAGGCGCAGTATTGAGGTGAGCATGGCGTCCGATTTGTCTACTATTTCGTGTCGTATGTGACCTGGGTCCTGTGGGCCGCTTCACGCGCGATGTCCGATTTCGGCCCCTCGAATGTGACCGCGGTCTCGAAAGCGGCCCGTCGGGTGGCCCGCCGGAGGGCCTTCAGCACGGCCGGGCCGACGGCGAAGGTGAGGAGGACCGTCACGAGCGCGCGGCCGAGGTCCCAGCCGAGGGAGGTGGCGAGGCAGTAGGCGAGGAAGCGGGCCACGTTCGCGGCGGTACCCAGGTTCGGATCCGGCGCGATGTCCGAGCCGTCCCGTGGGAGGAAGGGCCAGCCCTGCGCGTTCATCACCAGGCCGTAGGCGAACGCGGCCAGGAAGCCGTAGACGGCCAGCAGCAGCAGCTCACCGCGACCGCGCAGCCGATGCGGACCCGGCAGCAGCCCGGCCCCCATGGCGAACCACCCCGCCGACAGCATCTGGAACGGCATCCACGGACCCACGCCTCCGGTGAGCAGCGCGGACGCGAACATGCTGACCGAACCGAGCGTGAAGCCGAAGCCGGGACCCAGGACCCGGCCACTCAGCAGCATCAGGAAGAACATCGGCTCGATGCCGGCGGTCCCGGCGCCCATCGGCCGCAGCGCGGCCCCCGCGGCGGCCAGCACACCGAGCATCGCCACCGCCTTCGCGCCCAGCGCCGACTCCGCGATCGACGCGGCCACGACGGCGACCAGCAGGACCAGCAGACCCGCGAACAGCCATGGGGCGTCTTGGCTGTGCGCCGTCACCGCCGCCTCGGGCATGGCGAAGAACGGCCACACCACCGCCGCCACGCCGACGGCGCTGACCAGGACGAGCGTGGCGATCGAGCGCGGTCCGAGGCGGACGGGGCGAACCTGGCGGTCGGTCATCGCAGGGCCTCCCGCACCTGGCTCACCGTGAGCCACTCCTGCGGCGCGAGGATCTTCGTCACCTGCGGCGCGAACGACGGAGAGGACACCACCACCTCCGCCGTCGGCCCGTCGGCGATCACCTCGCCCTCGGCGAGCAGCACCACCCGGTGCGCGATCTCCGCCGCCAGCTCCACGTCGTGCGTGGCCAGCACGATGGCGTGGCCCTCGGCGGCCAGCCGGCGCAGCAGCACGGCCAGCCGTGACTTCGCGGCGTAGTCCAGACCGCGGGTCGGCTCGTCCAGGAGCAGCAGCGGCGGGCGGGCGGTCAGCACCACCGCCAGGGCCAGGGTCAGCCGCTGGCCCTCGGAGAGATCGCGCGGATGGGTGTCGTCGGCGACTCCGGGCAGCAGCTCAGAGACCAGCGCCCGGCAGGTGCCCGGCTCCGCGCCCGCGTCCGCGTCGGCCGCCGCGCACTCGGCGGCGACCGTGTCGGCGTAGAGCAGGTCTCTCGGTTCCTGCGGGACCAGGCCGACCCGGCGGACCAGGTCGGGCGGCGAGGTGCGGTGCGGCACGGCGCCGCCGACGCGGACCGAGCCGGACGCCGGCTGCACCAGCCCGACCAGCGACGACAGCAGCGTGGACTTGCCGGCGCCGTTGCGGCCCATCAGCGCGACCGTCTCACCCGCGCGGACCGTGAGGTCGACATGGCGCAGCGCGGCGATCCGGCCCCGGCGGACAGCCAGCGCGCGGACCTCGGCGGCGGGCGCGGCGGCCTCGGACGGCCGGCGGAACCAGCGGCGCGGCATGGGCGGGACGGCGTCCGGCCGCGGTGCCACGGGCAGGGCCGGCGCGGCCGGCGCTTCCTCGTCCCGGAGGCGTTCACGCAGGCCGGACGCGCGACGGCGGGCGTCGCGGACCGTCAGCGGCAGCGGGGACCAGCCGGCGAGCCGGCCCAGCTCCACCACCGGCGGACACACCGGGGACACGGCCATCATCTCGGCCGGCGGGCCCAGCAGCGGGGCGGCGCCGGGGGAGGGCAGCACCAGGACCTGGTCGGCGTACTGCACGACCCGTTCCAGCCGGTGCTCGGCCATCAGCACCGTCGTCCCGAGATCGTGGACCAGCCGCTGGAGGACCGCCAGGATCTCCTCGGCCGCCGCCGGGTCCAGCGCGGACGTCGGCTCGTCGAGGACGAGGACGCTCGGATGCGGCGTGAGCACCGAGCCGATCGCGACCCGCTGCTGCTGGCCGCCCGACAGGGTGGCGATCGGACGGTCCCGCAGGGCGGCCAGGCCCAGCAGGTCCAGGGTCTCCTCCACCCGGCGGCGCATCACCTCCGGCGCCAGGCCCAGCGACTCCATGCCGTAGGCCAGCTCGTCCTCGACGGTGTCCGTCACGAAGTGCGACAGCGGATCCTGGCCGACCGTGCCGACCACGTCCGCCAGTTCGCGCGGCTTGTGGGTGCGGGTGTCCCGGCCGGCCACCGTGACCCGGCCGCGCAGGGTGCCGCCGGTGAAGTGCGGGACCAGACCGCTGACCGCGCCCAGGATCGTCGACTTGCCGACGCCGGACGGGCCGACCAGCAGGACCAGCTCACCCTCCGGCACCTCGAGGTCCACGCCCCGGACGGTGGGTTCCGTGACTCCGTCATAGGTCACGGAGACGTCCTCGAAGCGGATCACGACGGCTCCTTCGGATTCTCGGGCGATGGGGTGACGAACGCGGGGAGCAGACCGAGCAGGACGGCCGCCGCGGGCCACACCGGCAGCGTCGGCGCGACCAGCGGCACGACGCCCGGATGCAGGGCCGCCGGATCGGCGGAGGCGGCCAGCGTCAGGGCCGCGGCCACCGCCGCACCGGAGCCCGACACCAGCCAGGCGCGCGCACCCCACGGGTCCGGCCGGTACCGGGTGCGCAGCGAGCGGCGGCCGCCCAGCCACAGCCCGGCCAGCGCCGCCGCCAGTCCGGCGAGCAGCACCGGGACGCCGTAGCCGGCGCCGTCGGCGGTGAGCAGTCCGTACGTTCCCGCGCAGACCCCGAGCAGACCGGTCAGCGTCAGCGCGGCCGTCGTCCGCCGGACCGCCGGTGGGACCAGCGCCGTACGGCCGTAGCCACGCGAGTCCATCGCGGCGGCCAGCGCGACCGACCGCTCCAGCGCGCCCTCCAGGACCGGCAGGCCCACCTGGAGCAGGCCGCGCACCCCGCGGTCCGGCCGGCCGCGCAGCCGGCGGGCGGCACGCAGCCGCCGCGCGTCCGCGATCAGATGCGGCGCGAAGGTGAGCGCCACCACCACGGCCACCCCCGTCTCGTACAGCGCGCCCGGCAGCGACTTCAGCAGCCGCGACGGGCTCGCCAGCGAGTTCGCCGCGCCCACGCAGATCAGCAGCGCGGCCAGCTTCAGACCGTCGTAGAAGGCGAAGACCACCACCTCGGCGGTCACGTCACCGCCCAGCCGGATGCCCTGCGTCCACTCGGGCAGCGGGACCTCCGGCAGCGACACGAGGACGTGGGTGCCGGGGATCGGCGAACCCAGGGCGACCGCGAACACCATCCGGATCGCGATCACCAGCAGCGCCAGCTTCAGGAACGCCCCGTAGGAACGCGCCCACGGCGCGTTCGGGCGGCGGGCCGCGACGACGTACGCGGAGACCGCGATCAGCTCGCCGAGCAGCAGCGGGTTGGTGGTGCGGGTCGCGGCGACACCCAGCGACAGCGCCCAGAGCCACCAGGCTCCGGGATGCAGCGAAGAGCCGGGACGAAGCGAGGGGCCGGGCCGGGAGCGCGCGTCAGCCATGCCTGCGTCGCCGGGCCTGCCAGACCGCCGCCGCGCCCAGGACCAGGACCGCCGCCGCGCCCGCGAGGAGACCGACGGACGGACCGCTCCCGTCGTCCTCCCCGGCGCTTTTCGCCTCCCGTGTCGCGCTGTCGCCGCTCACCTGCTCACCGCAGCCCTTCTCCGGATAGCCGGAGATGGCGCACAGCAGCGCGTTGGTGTCGTAGCGCAGCGGCTTCGCCACGGCCGCCAGCGCCTCGGCCGTCGTCGCGTCCGGCGCCACGCTCGCACACGCCGTACGGCGCTCCGGCGGCGTCTCGCCGGACGGCGCGTCCGCCGCCGTACCGAAGTCGATCACCAGGGCGACCCGCTTGCGGTCGTCCCGCTCCGGGGTCCGCGCGCAGATGACGTCGAAGTCCGCCGTGCCGCGCGGCTGCGCGGAGCCCTCGGAGTCCTCGCTGACGGCGAACCGGAAGCCCTGCACGTCACCGTCGGCGGGCCGGGCGGTCGCCGGGCCCTGGGTGGCGTAGCTCCAGCCCTCGCCGTCGCGGTCCCAGAAGGACCAGTAGCGGTAGCCGGTGGCCTGCGCCTGGCCGGTGCCGAGCACGAGGAACAGCACGGCCAGGAGCAGTCCGGCGGCACGGCGCGGACTCACGCCGTCCGCCCCTTGCGGCGACCGCTGATGAGGATCCCGCCGCCGACACCGGCGACGAACAGCGAACCGACGATCCACCACACGCCGGTGCCGTCGTCGTTCCCGTCCTCGTCGGCGGTCCGCTCGTCGTCGCCGGCCGCGCTCTCGGCGGCCACCGGCGCCGGGCCGGTCGCGTTCAGCAGGGCGACCAGGTCGTGGCCGCCGAAGTCCCGCGGGTCGGCCTTGGCGGCGCGGGCGGCGAAGATCAGCTGGGCGTAGGCGGCCGGACCGCTCTGCTTCGCCCAGGCGGCGGAGTTCTGCTCCAGCCACTTCAGCGGCTTCTCCGCCTGCTCGGCACCGCCCTGCGCGGCGAGCGCGACGACCGCGTCGGCGGTGTTGCCGTAGTCCGGCTGGTCCTCGGCGCCCGGCAGCGCGGAGGTGAGGTGGCCGCTCTCGGCGACCGCGTCGGCGAGATAGGCGGCACCGTTGGCGGCGGCCTGCTCGGTCGTCCTCGCCGCCGCGCACTTCGGCACGCCGGCCTTCGCGCCCGCCGGGGCGGCCAGGCCCTCGCCGAGCGAGCCCAGCACGGCCGCGGCGGTCGCGTCCGCGTTGGCGGCCAGCTCGCCCTTCTTGTCCGGCTGGTAGGCGAAGGCGCCGCCGCCGTCCTCGTCGCAGGCGATGGCCAGGCCGAGCAGCGCGTCCAACGGCGACTCGCCCTTCTTCGTCACCTCCGCCGGCTTCTCGCCGACCGCGGCGAGCGCGCCGACGACCACCGAGGTCGAGTTGGCGTCGCTGGGCGATCCGGCGCCGTAGCCCCAGCCGCCGTCCTCGTTCTGCACGGACTTCAGCCAGGCGACGGCCTTGCCGGCCGCCGCGTCCCGGCCGCCGAGCGCGGCGAGCGCCTGGACGGCGGCGGAGGTGGCGTTGGTGTCCAGCATGGTCTTGGCGTCACAGGCCTTGGCGGCGTCCGCGCGGAACGAGGCGAACGCGCCGTTCGCGCACTGCTGGCCCACCAGCCAGTCGACGGCCTTCGGAGCGGGCCGCACACCGACGGCGTCCTGCGCGAGCAGCGCGAGCGACTGCCGCCACACGCCGTCGTAGGTCGGGTCGCCGGCGCCGTACAGCCCGGCGGGTATCGCCGGTGAGGCGGACGGGGACGAGTCGGCGGCCTGGGCGACCGGGGTCGCGGCGACACCGATCACTGCGGCGGCGGCCAGGGCCGCGGCGCTGCGGCGGACGTTCATGATCGGCGGATGCCCTTCCCTACGGGGAACCGGGCGGCACGGGAGAACCCCGGGCGGCCCGGCTCCGTGAACCTCGACGGTGCTGAGCCGTTCCACGTCCGCCCGAGGCGATCCGGCTCGCCGAACCCCCGGGGTCCGACTCACGGTTGCGGGTCAGCGCCGGATTTGCACCGGCTTCCCCCCGTACGGGTGTGATGACGACGCGGCCACTTTACCGGGGAGTACAGGGGGTCACTCCGAGTGGTACGTCACGTGGGGCGGGGGCCGTGGAGCGGGGACGGGACGCCGGAAGGTGTCACGCCGTCAGGCGTCCGCCGCCGTCAGGTCGATCAGCCTGCACGCCGTTTCGATGTCGACCTTCACCTGGGCGATGGACGCGCGGCCCGACAGCCAGGTGATGAGGGCCGAGTGCCAGGTGTGTTCGATGACGCGGACGGCGGAGAGCTGGGCGGGGTCCGGGTGGTCCTGGCCCATCGCGTCGAGGATGATCGCCGTGGTCTGGCGGGAGACCTGGTCGACCTCGGGGCTGACGCCGCGGTCGGCGAAGGTCAGGGCGCGGACCATCGCGTCGGCCAGCTGCGGCTCGCGCTGGAGGGCGCGGAAGGCGCGCATGAGGGTCTCCGCGACGCGCTCGCCCGCCGTCTCCCCGGCCGGAGGCCGTCTGCGCAGGGTGCCGTGCATGTGCTCCAGCTGGTCCTGCATGGTCGCGACCAGCAGATGGATCTTGGAGGGGAAGTAGCGGTAGAGCGTGCCGAGCGCCACCTGCGAGGACTCGGCGACCTCCCGCATCTGCACCGCGTCGAAACCGCCCCGGCAGGCGAGCTGCGCGGTGGCGCGCAGGATGCGGCGCCGGCGGGCCTCCTGCCGCTCGGTGAGGGGCGAGGCGGGGCGGGCGGGGGCGGCTTCCACCTTCTCCATGGGTCCCGTTCCGTGACAGTCCGTGAGGGTGTGCGATCACACAGCATGGCAGGGGTTCGCGGCGGGCGCGGGCCGTGGCGTGAATCACCTGATCCACTTCTCACAGCGGCGCTACCTGCCGGTAGATTCAGAGCCTCTTGAACGATCAAGTCTGAAACTTGTTCTAGGTTAGCGTCCCGGCATAATCTCGCGGGACAGTGCAGGCAGAAGGGGGCCCGGAGTGACCGCTGAGGCCAGTCGGGACCTTTCCGGAGAGCGCCCGCTGCGCATCGCGCTCCTGACGTACAAGGGAAACCCGTTCTGCGGCGGCCAAGGCGTCTACGTCCGCCACCTCTCCCGCGAACTCGCCCGCCTCGGCCACCAGGTCGAGGTCATCGGCGCCCAGCCGTACCCGATCCTCGACGAGGGCTACGACGGCCTCAGCCTCACCGAGCTGCCCAGCCTGGACCTCTACCGCCAGCCCGACCCGTTCCGCACCCCGAAGCGCGGCGAGTACCGGGACTGGATCGACGCGCTGGAGGTCGCCACCATGTGGACCGGCGGCTTCCCCGAGCCGCTGACCTTCTCGCTGCGGGCCCGCCGCCATCTGCGCGCCCGGCGCGGCGACTTCGACGTCGTCCACGACAACCAGACGCTCGGCTACGGCCTGTTGGGCGACCTGGGCGCCCCCCTCGTCACCACCATCCACCACCCGATCACCGTGGACCGGCAGTTGGAGCTGGACGCGGCCGAGGGCTGGCAGCGCCGGTACTCCGTGCGGCGCTGGTACGCGTTCACCCGGATGCAGAAGCGGGTCGCGCGCCGCCTGCCGTCCGTGCTCACCGTCTCCGGCACCTCCCGCCAGGAGATCGTCGACCACCTCGGCGTCGAGCGCGACCGCGTCCACGTCGAGCACATCGGCGCCGACACCGACCTCTTCTCGCCCGACCCGTCGGTGCCGAAGGTGCCCGGCCGGATCGTCACCACCTCCAGCGCCGACGTGCCGCTCAAGGGGCTGGTGTTCCTCGTCGAGGCGCTGGCGAAGGTGCGCACCGAGCAGCCCGACGCCCACCTCGTCGTCGTCGGCAAGCGGCCCACCGAGGGCCCGGTCGCCCAGGCCGTCGAACGGTACGGGCTGGAAGGCGCCGTCGAGTTCGTCAAGGGCATCTCGGACGCCGAACTCGTCGACCTGGTGCGCTCGGCGCAGGTGGCGTGCGTGCCGTCGCTGTACGAGGGCTTCTCGCTGCCGGCCGCCGAGGCCATGGCCACCGGCACACCACTGGTCGCCACCACCGGCGGAGCCATCCCGGAGGTCGCCGGAGCGGACGGGGAGACCTGCCTTGCCGTACCGCCGGGCGACGCGGGCGCGCTCGCCGCCGGCCTCGCCCGCCTGCTGGGCGACGAGGACCTGCGCCGCCGGCTCGGCACCGCCGGACGCGACCGCGTCCTGCGGCACTTCACCTGGGCCCGCGCGGCCGAAGGCACGGTGGCCCGCTACCGCGAGGCCATCGCCGGCGCCTCGGGCGCCCCCAGCATCACCAGTGTCACCGGCGTCTACCCCGAAAGCAGGGCCACGTGCTGACCGTCGACTTCTCCCGGTTCCCGCTCGCCCCGGGCGACCGAGTCCTGGACCTCGGCTGCGGCGCCGGCCGGCACGCGTTCGAGTGTTACCGGCGCGGAGCGCAGGTCGTGGCGCTGGACCAGAACGCCGAGGAGATCCGCGAGGTCGCCAAGTGGTTCGCGGCGATGAAGGAGGCCGGCGAGGCCCCCGAGGGCGCCACCGCGACCGCCATGGAGGGCGACGCGCTGGCGCTGCCGTTCCCCGACGAGTCCTTCGACGTCGTGATCATCTCCGAGGTGATGGAGCACATCCCGGACGACAAGGGCGTCCTCGCCGAGATGGTCCGGGTCCTCAAGCCCGGCGGCCGGATCGCGATCACCGTCCCGCGCTACGGCCCGGAGAAGATCTGCTGGGCGCTGTCCGACGCCTACCACGAGGTCGAGGGCGGCCACATCCGCATCTACAAGGCCGACGAACTCGTCGCGAAGGTCCGCGAGGCCGGGCTGAGGCCGTACGGCTCGCACCACGCGCACGCCCTGCACTCGCCGTACTGGTGGCTGAAGTGCGCGTTCGGCGTCGACAACGACAAGGCCCTGCCGGTGCGCGCGTACCACAAGCTGCTGGTCTGGGACATCATGAAGAAGCCCCTCGCCACCCGCGTCGCCGAGCAGGCGCTCAACCCGCTGATCGGCAAGAGCTTCGTGGTCTACGCGACCAAGCCGCACCTGCCCCGGGTGGACGCCAAGTGACCACACCCAGGACGGAACACCTCGTCCTGCCCGGGGTGCTCACCGCCGAGCAGGCCGCCGCGACCGTCCGCGGCATCCTCGCCGTGCAGCGCGAGGACGGCGCGATCCCGTGGTTCCGCGGCCACCACCTCGACCCGTGGGACCACGTCGAGGCCGCCATGGCACTGGACGCGGCCGGCGAGCACACCGCCGCCGAACAGGCCTACCTGTGGCTCGCCCGGCACCAGAACGAGGACGGCTCCTGGTACGCGGCGTACGCCGACGGCGACGCCCACGACATCACCGACCGGGGCCGCGAGACCAACTTCGTCGCCTACGTCGCCGTGGGCGTCTGGCACCACTACCTCTCCACCGGCGACGACACCTTCCTCGACCGCATGTGGCCGGTGGTGCACGCCGCCGTGGAGTTCGTCCTGCGACTCCAGCAGCCCGGCGGGCAGATCGGCTGGAAGCGCGAGGACGACGGCACGTCCACCGCGGACGCGCTGCTCACCGGCTCCTCCTCCATCCACCACGCGCTGCGCTGCGCGCTCGCCATCGCCGAACAGCGCGAGGAGCCCCAGCCCGACTGGGAGCTGGCCGTCGGCATGCTGCGGCACGCGATACGCCGGCACCCGGAGCGGTTCCTCGACAAGGACCGCTACTCCATGGACTGGTACTACCCGGTGCTGGGCGGCGCCCTCACCGGCGCCGAGGCCAAGGCCCGCGTCGAGGAGGGCTGGGACCGCTTCGTCGTCCCCGGGCTCGGCGTGCGGTGCGTGGTGCCGAACCCGTGGGTGACCGGCGGCGAGTCCGCCGAACTGGCCCTCGCCCTGTGGGCGATGGGCGAGTCGGACCGCGCGCTGGAGGTCCTTCAGTCCATCCAGCACCTGCGCGATCCGGAGACCGGCCTGTACTGGACGGGCTACGTCTTCGACGACGACGCCGTCTGGCCGCGCGAGCTGACCTCCTGGACGGCCGGTTCCCTGCTGCTCGCGGTCGCCGCTCTCGGCGGCCACGAGGCGACCTGCGCCGTCTTCGGCGGGGACCTGCTGCCCAGGGGCCTGGACGAGCCGGAGTGCTGCGAGGCCTGACGCCGGGCCGGTGGTCAGTGACGGTAGATGCGGTTGGCGATCGCGTGCCCCACGAACAGGTACACGACCGCGGCGAGACCGTAGCCGGCCACCACGCGCGCCCACGCCTCGTCGAACGTGAACAGATCGTGCGACCAGCCTGCCAGCCAGCGGGCCACGTCGTGCACGAACTGCACGAAGTCGTTGCCGCGGTTGGCGTCGAACAGGTACATCAGGATCCACAGTCCCAGGATGAGGGCCATGATGTCCGCGACGATCGCGATCGCCCGGCCTGCCTGGGTGGAGCGATATCGAGAGGCCATGGACGTCGGATTGCCGCTCCGCCCGCCTCGAAACCGTGTGCGGTCCAGCTTCCCCCGGATTCACCGGAGTTGACCTTCGGGCGGCGCCGTCTTCCCGTGACACACCGCCCGCACGACGACGGCCCCCCGCCGGAAGGGCGAGGGGCCGTGCACGTCTTGCGGCGGGCTGTCAGCCGCGCTGGATGCCGCTGGTGTCCTGAAGGACACCCCGGCGACCGTCCTGCGTCTGCGCGACCAGGGCCGCACCGCGCTGCTCGACGGCCAGGTACCAGGTGCCCGGCGCCAGTTCGGCGATCGGGGTGGGCGAGCCGTCCTCCGCGAACAGCGGACGCGGCACCGGAACGGCGAACCAGAACGGGGAGAAGTCACCCGCCGGGGCCTGCGGAGCCTGCGGGGCCTGCGCCTGCTGGGGCTGGTGCGGCTGACCGCCGTACGGCGGCTGCTGCGGACCGGGACCCGGCTGCGGCTGACCGCCGAACGACGGCTGCTGCGCGCCCGGGTAGCCGTAACCACCCTGGGGCTGGCCGCCGTAGGGCTGCGGGGCGGCCGGGCGCGGGGCGCCGACGAGGGCGGCCTTGAGCGCCGGGACCAGCGGGGTGGCGACGGCCGCGGCGGCCAGGACCAGGGTCGCGATGAGCGCCAGGATGAGGCCGACGCCGGCGTCGGGACCGTCACTGGTGTCACCGACGTTGTTGGCGCCGCCCGCCGGGTCGAAGATGTTGCCGAGCGCGCTCCAGGCCGCGAACACCGTGAAGGCGACGCCGAACTGGCCCAGGTCCAGGCCCGCGATCTTGCGCGGCTGCGGCAGCCCCCGGGAGACGACGACGAGCGCGGCGCCGATCAGACCGGCGAGCACGACACCGAGCAGAACCGGTCCGCTCGCCCAGAGGTTCGGGAGGTCGTAGCTGTCGGGGATCCCGTCGATCGAGTACAGATCGAGGAACGACGCGATGAACAGCAATACCGCTGCTCCGATCACCACGCCGTCGCCTCTAGTGAGGGAGCGGATATTCACTTCAGGTCCTTCGTCAGTCGTCTCGTCGTCAGTGGAGGCATCGCTGTCACCATGTCGCCGTCAGGCCCGGGTGTGAAGCGCGGGGGTGGCCCCTCATCGTACGGACGACCCTATCGCCCGCCCGGTGAGGCTGTCCGCCGGGATACCCGCGCCGATCACTACCCGCGCAGGAAACTCACGATTCCCTCAGAGATCCCCCGCGCGGCCTTCTGCCGCCAGGCGCCGCTGGTCAGCAGTGCCGCGTCCTTGGTATCGCGCATGTTGCCGCACTCGATGAACACCTTGGGAACCGTTGACAGATTGAGACCGCCCAGGTCCTCACGCGTGACGAGTCCGGTACCCCCGCCCACGTAGTTGGAGGGCGCGCTGCCGGTCACGCGCACGAAGCTCCCCGCGATGCGCTCACCCAGGTCCGCGGAACGACCCACGATGGGGCGGGTGTCGGCGGCACCGGCGTGCACCTCGCCCGGCAGGATCACATGGAATCCGCGGTTCCCGGCCCCGGAGCCGTCGGCGTGGACGGACACCACGGCGTCCGCGTCCGCCTCGTTCCCGATCCGCGCCCGCTCGTCGATACAGGGCCCGTACGGCCGGTCGCCGTCCTGGGTGAGCTTCACCGTCGCGCCCTGCTCCTCCAGGAGGTCACGCAGGCGGTGGGCGACGTCGAGGGTGAACTCGGCCTCGGTGTAACCGTCGTCGGTGGAGGTGCCGGTGGTGTCGCACTCCTTCGACCCGGTGCCGATCCCGACCTGGCGGTTGATCTCGCCGGTGTGCCGGAAGTTGCCGGGGTTGTGCCCGGGGTCGATGACGACGACCTTGCCCTTGAGCGGACCGCCGCGGGGGCCGGCGGTGGCGCTCGGGCCGGTGGCGGCCGGGTCCGGCTTCGCGTCGCCGGAGCCGCTGGGCGCGGCGGAGGACCCGGAGGCGGACGGCGAGGTGCCCGCCGTGCCCGAGGCCTGCCGGCCGCCGCCGTCCGATCCGCCGGTGCCCTGCACCACCAGCCACCCGGCCAGCGCGCCGGCCACCAGCGCGGCGCCCACCACGGCCATCAGCCTGCGGCGCGGACGGCGGGCGGGGGGCGGATCGAATTCCGGACCTGCGTACGACACGGGGCCACCCTACGGCCTCACCGGGCCGGCGCCCGCTCCTCGGCCGGCAGCCAGACCGCCATCACCATCGCGCCCACCACCAGCACGCCCGCCGACACCCGGAACGCCAGCGCGTACCCTTCCGTGAGTTCCACGGCCCCCGCGCTCCGCCCGGTCCGTGCCGCCGCGATCGTCGACATCACCGCGAGCCCCAGCGAACCGCCCATCGTGCGCGAGGTGTTGACCATCCCCGAGACGAGTCCGGCGTCGCGCGGGTCCGCGCCGGAGGTGGCGAGGGAGGCGAGCGGTGTCGCCGCCAGGCCCGCGCCGAGCATCATCAGGACGCCCGGAATCATGATCCCGGTCAGATACGTCCCCTCCGCGCTCATCGTCGACTGCCAGCCGAAGCCGGCCGCCGCGACCAGCGTGCCCAGCACCGCGACCCGGCGGGCGCCCAGGCCGCGCATCAGACGCGGGGCGGCCTTGGAGCCGACGACCACGGCGAGCGAACTGGGCACCAGGGCGAGGCCGGCCTCCAGCGGCGCGTAGCCGAGCACGTTCTGCGCGTACAGCGTCATGAAGAACCACATGCAGAACATCGCCGAACCGCTGAGGAACATGGCCGCGTTCGCCGATGCCACCGGCCGCAGCCCGAGCAGCCGCAGCGGCATCAGCGGCGCCGCCGTACGCGCCTCCACCAGCAGGAACAGCCCGATCAGCAGCAGCCCGGAGACCAGCGGGACCAGGGTCGCGGACGCCGCCCAGCCCTCCGCCTCGGTCTGTGAGATGCCGTACGCCAGCGTGCCGAGCCCCGCCGTCACCAGCACCGCGCCCGGCAGGTCGAGGCGGCGGCCGTCGCCCGCGCGGCTCTCGGTGAGCCGGAGCAGGGCCGCGGCGAGGACGACGGCGCCGACGGGCACGTTGATCAGCAGCACCCAGCGCCACGACAGCCCCTCGACCAGCGCGCCGCCGACCAGCCCGCCCGCGGCGCCGCCGCCCGCGCCGACCGCCGTCCAGGTGGCGATGGCCCGCGCCCGGGCGGCGCCCTCGGGGACGGCGGCGGTGAGGAGGGTGAGCGTGGACGGGGCGAGGACGGCGGCGCCGAGTCCCTGCACCGCCCGCGCGGCCAGCAGTTCCCAGCCCTCCTGGGCCAGCCCGCCGGCCGCCGAGGCCAGCGTGAAGAGCGCCAGCCCGACGAGGAACATCCGTTTGCGGCCGTAGAGGTCGCCGGCCCGCCCGCCGAGCAGCATGAACCCGGCGAAGGCGATGGCGTAGGCGTTCACCACCCACTGGAGTCCGGGACCGCTGAGCCCGAGGTCGGTGCGCATCGACGGCAGCGCCACGTTGACGACGGACACGTCGAGCACGACCAGGAACTGTCCGGCGCAGGCGAGCGCCACCACCAGCCAGGCGGGGGGCGCGGGGCGGCGCGGGACTCGGGTGGTGGTGTCAGCGGCTCGGAGCATGAGAGCCATGTTCTCAACCACCGGGTGCCTCAGGCATCGGTATTTCGTCCCGGAACCGACTCGGTCGTACGGCCCGGAGCGGGTCGTACGACCGAGGAGGGACGAAGGTCCGGGTCAGGAGGCCGTACAGGCTCCGATCACCGGGGCCGCCGAGTTGCCGTTCTTCATGACGGTGAAGCCGAAGCTGGTCGAGGCGCCGGCGGCCAGGCTGCCGTTGCCGCTCGGCCGCATCGTCATGACGTTGCCGCTGCTGTCCCAGGTGGGCGAGCCGTTCCAGGTGGTGACGATCTTCTGCGGCGAGGTGACGGTGACCGTGGTGCTCCAGCCGGTGATCGCCGTGCTGCCCGCGGTGATGGTCACCCGGCCGTTGAAGCGGTCACTCCACTCCTCCGCCTTGCTGTAGGTGGCGGTGCAGGTCGCGCCGCCGGGCGTGCCGCCGCCGGAGGAGCCGCCGAGCGCGGTGAGCACGGCGGTGTACGCGGGCTTCTTGACGTAGTTGGAGTCGAACAGCAGCGGGGTGCCGCTGGACCGCCAGGAGTACTTGTCGGTGATGCCCCAGACGGTGATGCCGGTGCAGCGGGTGACGGCCAGACAGGCCTTGACGACGTTGCCGTAGCTCGTCGCCTGGCTGGTGCCGGAGCCCTCGATGTCCAGCTCGGTGATCTGGACGTCGACGCCGAGGTCGGCGAAGCGCTGGAGGTTCGCCTGGTAGTCGGCGGGGACCGGGGAGGCGCTGTTGAAGTGGGACTGGAAGCCCACGCAGTCGATGGGGACGCCGCGCGCCTTGAAGTCCCTGACCATGTTGTAGACGGCATTGCTCTTCGCGTTGACGCCGTCGGTGTTGTAGTCGTTGTAGCAGAGCTTGGCGGCCGGGTCGGCGGCGCGGGCGGTGCGGAACGCCTCCTCGATGAAGCCGTTGCCGAGCTTGTCCTGGAAGGGCGAGCTGCGGCGGGCGCCGCTGCCGCCGTCCTGGAAGGCCTCGTTCACCACGTCCCAGGAGTGGATCTTGCCCTTGTAGTGGGCCATGACCTGGTTGATGTGGTTGTTCATCGCCGTTCTGAGGTCGGAGGCGCCGAGGCCCGAGACCCAGCCCGGCAGCTGGGAGTGCCAGACCAGGGTGTGGCCGCGGACCGCCATGCCGCGGCCCTGGGCGTGGCTGACGATCCGGTCGGCGGCGCCGAACGAGAACGAGCCGCGGCTGGGCTCGACGGCGTCCCACTTCATCTCGTTCTCCGGGGTCACCGAGTTGAACTCGGTGTTGAGCGCCGAGACGTACGCCGCCTCGCCGAGGTGGTTGGCCGCGACCGCGGTGCCGAAGTAGCGGCCCTTCTCGGCGGCCGCCGCCCCGAGCGTGCTCGCCGCCCCGGCGGTCCCGGACGCGACGGTCACGCCGGCTGCGGCGAGGAGACCGGCGAGGCCGAGGACGAGTGCCCTTCGGGCACGGGAGGACGTGCTGGTGTGCATGAATGTCTCCCGAAAGTTTCGTGCGGGTTTCCGATTGGTGCGCAGACGGTACGGGCATACGGCGGACGCGTCAACGGGGTGCGCAGGGGTGGGATTTGGCCTTCTTGGAGGCGCACAGCGGAGCGAAACTTTCGCTGGGCTTCTGTGCTGATGGCGGGTCAGATCGCCATGACTGGGTCAAGAAATGCTTAGCGACTCAAAGCATCGGAATAGTTGCCCGGGCAGACGGGGTTCATCCTGCACACATACCGCCGTCCCTCACTTCCGCTCATCGAGCCGGCTGCCTGGAGGCCCCTTCCCATGACGCTCACGACCGACCGGCCCACCCGAAGCGCGAGCGGGGCCCTCGTCCCCGTCCTCGCCTTCGCGGGCATCGTGGTCGCGGTGATGCAGACCCTGCTCGTCCCGGTGATCAAGGACCTGCCGCAGCTGCTGGACACCGAACCCAGCAACGCCACCTGGGTCCTGACCTCGACCCTGCTGTCCGGAGCCGTCGCCACGCCGATCATGGGCCGGCTCGGCGACCTCTACGGCAAGCGGCGCATGCTGATCACCAGCCTCGCCGTGATGGTCGTCGGCGCCCTCGTCAGCGCCCTCACCAGCACCCTGCTGCCGATGATCGTCGGCCGCACCCTCCAGGGCTTCGCCATGGGCGCCATCCCGCTCGGCATCGGCCTGATGCGCGACATGCTGCCGCGCGAACGGCTCGGCTCGGCGATGGCCCTGATGAGCTCGTCGATCGGCGTCGGCGGCGGCCTCGCGCTGCCCGCCGCCGCCCTGGTCGCCCAGCACACCGACTGGCACGCCCTCTTCTACGGCGCCGCGGGCCTAGGCGTCCTCGCCATCGCGCTCACCCTGCTCGTCGTCCCCGAATCACCCGTCCGCGCCCCCGGCACCTTCGACCTGCCCGGCGCCCTCGGCCTCTCCGCCGGCCTGGTCCTGCTGCTCCTGCCCGTCACCAAGGGCAGCGACTGGGGCTGGTCCTCCGGCACCACCCTCGGCCTGTTCGCCGCGGCCGTCCTGGTGCTCCTGCTCTGGGGCCTGATGGAGCTGCGCCTGGCCGCGCCCCTCGTCGACCTGCGCACCACCGCCCGCCGCGAGGTGCTGCTCACCAACCTCGCGTCGATCATGGTCGGCGTCTCCTTCTACGTCGTCTCCCTCGTCCTGCCCCAGCTCCTCCAGCTGCCCTCCGCCACCGGTTACGGCCTCGGGCAGTCGATGGTCGTCGCCGGCCTCTGCGTGGCGCCGCTGGGCCTGACGATGATGTTCACCGCGCCCCTCTACGCCCGCCTCTCCGCCCGCTACGGCCCCAAGACCACCCTGATCACCGGCCTCGTCGTGATCGCCGTCGGCTACGCCGGAGGCCTCGGCCTGATGGACGCCGCCTGGCAGACCGTCGTCACCTCGGTGGTCCTCGGCGCCGGCATCGGCCTCGCCTACTCCTCGCTGCCCGCGCTGATCGTCGGCGCCGTCCCCGCCTCCGAGACGGGCGCCGCCAACGGCCTCAACACCCTGATGCGCTCCATCGGCACCTCCGTCTCCAGCGCCGTCATCGGCATGGTGCTGGCCGACACCGCGAACGTCACCGGCGGCGTCGCCGTCCCCACCATGCACGGCTTCCGGGTCTCCTTCCTCATCGCCACCGCCGCCGTCGCCGTCGGCCTGCTGCTCGCCCTGTTCCTGCCCGGACAGCGCCCCTCGGGCAAGCCGCAGCTGCGCGCCGCCAGTGAGGAGGACGCCAACCTGGAGCGCGCCACCGCGGCACTGGGCGGCTTCCGGGGCCGGGTCCTGGACGCCGAGGGCGCGCCCGTCGCCCAGGCCCGGGTCACCCTGATCGACCACCGGGGCCGCCGCGCCGGCGCGACCCTCTCCGGCGCGGACGGCGGCTACGCCCTGGCCGTATCCGCCGCCGGCCCGTACGTCGTCGCCGCCCGCGCCGCGGGCCACGCCCCGCACGCCTCCGCCGCGACCCACGCCGGCGACGACCGCCTGGTCGAGCTGGACCTGTCGCTGCCGGGCGAGACGGTCAGCGCCTAGGGGGTGTCTCGCCGATCATGCCGGGCGCCGGAAGCCCGGCCGTGTCCGCCTTCCCGTACCCCCTGCCGTCCCGCGCCAGGGGGTACGGCAGCATGGGGCGCCAGTTGCGCACGTACGACCGAGAGGAACCCCATGAACGCGGCACCCGAGCCGGAGATCCTGGCCGCCTTCGAGGCCGCGAAGGGGTTCATGCCCGTCGACGAAGGGCTGGCGCTGTACGAGGCCGCCGCCGAGGCCGGCCGGCTCGGGCTGCCGCTGCTGGAGGTCGGCACCTACTGCGGCCGCTCCACGATCCTCCTCGCCGACGCGGCCCGCGCCGCCGGCGTCACCGCGATCACCGTCGACCACCACCGCGGCAGCGAGGAGCAGCAGCCCGGCTGGGACTACCACGACCCGGAGACCGTCGACCCCGAGCTGGGCCTGATGGACACCCTGCCCACCTTCCGCCGCACCCTGCACCGGGCCGGCCTGGAGGACCACGTCGTCGCCCTGGTCGGCCGTTCCCCGCAGATCGCCGCGTTCTGGGCCACTCCTCTCGGCCTGGTCTTCGTCGACGGCGGCCACACCGACGAACACGCCGGCGCCGACTACGAGGGCTGGGCCCCGCACCTCGCCGAGGGCGGACTCCTCGTCATCCACGACGTCTTCCCGGACCCGGTCGACGAGTTCACCGGCCAGGCGCCCTACCGGATCTATCTGCGGGCGCTGGAGTCCGGCGCGTTCACGGAGGTGTCGGCGACGGGGTCGATGCGCGTGCTGCGGCGCACGGCACCGTAGCCGACGTACCGTCAGCACCGCCGAGCGCCGGCAGGAGGAGCACATGCCCATCGACGCGGCCCAGGCGCTCGCCGCCGGACCACGGACCCGCCAGATCGCCTGGACCGCCGAGGACGTCCTGCTCTACCACCTCGGCATCGGCGCCGGCGTGCCCGCCCGCGACCCCCGCGAACTGCGCTACACCCTGGAGTCCCGGCTGCACGTCCTGCCGAGCTTCGCCACCGTCGCCGGCGGCGGCCCGCCGGGCGTGATCCGGGCCCTGTCCATGCCCGGCGTCGACGTCGACCTCGCCCACGTCCTGCACGCCGGACAGTCCCTCACCGCGCACCGCGCGATCCCACCGGAGGGCCGGGCCACCGCCACCTCCCGGATCACCGCCGTCCACGACAAGGGCAGGGCCGCCGTCCTCGTCCTGCGCACCGACGCCGCCGACGCCGAGGGCCCGCTGTGGACCGAGGAGGCCCACGTCCACGTACGCGGCGAGGGCGGCTGGGGCGGCGACCGGGGCACCGCCACCCGGCGCGAACCGCCCGCCGGCGCACCCGACCGGACCGTCGAGCGCCCCGTTCGCGAGGACCAGGCCCTGCTCTACCGCCTCTCCGGCGACCGCAACCCGCTGCACGCCGACCCGGACTTCGCCGCGCGCGCCGGATTCGACCGCCCGGTCCTGCACGGCCTGTGCACCTACGGCATCACGCTCAAAGCGGTCGTCGACACCCTGCTCGGCGGGGACGTGACCCGGGTGCGCGGCTTCGCCACCCGCTTCGCCGCAGTGGTGTACCCGGGCGAGACCCTGCGGGTGCGCATGTGGCGCGGCGACGGGGAGATCCGGGCCGCCGTCGGCGCCGTCGAGCGGGCGGACGCGCCGGTCCTCGCCGACACCGTCGTCCGGCACCGCTGACGCGCGGCACGGCGAAGCCCCGCCCACCGTGCGGTGAACGGGGCTCGACACTGCCGAGAAGGGTGCCGTCAGGCCGCCGACTCGGCCTGCTGCTCCCTCGGCCTGCGGTGCCGGCCGTGCGGGGCCGTCTCGGTCTCCTGCGCCGAGACCGGACCGCGGTGCTTGCCGTGACCCGGCGCCGTGGCGGCGTCGGCGGACAGCGGCTGGGACGTGCTGGCGTCGCTCATCGGAAGAATTCACCCCGTCAAAACATGATCATTCCTACAGCGGGGGAGTTTAACCGGCAGGGCTCGGGCCGAATCCAGACGGCCACGCCGACCGCCACTACTTCGTTACCAGACGCCCCAGCGGAGCCTGCTGCAACGGCACCGGACGCGGCGCGACCGGGGCCGGAGCATCCGGTTCCGCCGGTTTCTCCGCGTGCGCGGCGGACTCGGAGGGCGCCGAGGGTGCCGGAGGAGCGGCCGGCGGTGCGGGCGCGGCCACCTCGGTCACTCCGCACGGCACCGCCTCCGTGGCGTACGGCAGCCGCAGCACCCCCGCCGCCGTCCACCATCCGGTGCCCGTCAGCCACCCCTCCGGCGCCGGCAGATGGTGCACCTGGCGTTCCGCCGCCCGCCACACCCCGAGCCAGCTGCCCGCCGGACCGTCGATCCGCAGGGCCACCCCGCAGCTCTCCGGCGTCAGGATCTGCCCCGGCTGGACGGCGAACGGCGTCACCGCGCAGTCCTCCGCCACCCGCAGGCAGTCCGGGAACCGCACCGGAAGCGTGCTGCCCAGCACCCCCCAGCCCAGCCGGGCCCGGCCGGGCGAAGGCGCGTCGGAGGTGATCAGCAGCAGCCCGCTGTCGAGATCGGCGAGCAGCAGCCGGTCGTCGCTGTCGGCGGCGATCTGGAGCAGCGGCGACACCTCGCCACCCCGCTCCAGATCGACCACCACGGTCTTGGTGCGGCCGTCCTGCTCCCGGTCCAGCGCCAGCATCCGCCCGGTGCGGTCCAGCCACACCCCGCCCGAGCAGCGCCCCGGGATCAGGGCCAGGTGCTCCGGCCCGAACGCGCCCCCGGCCACCAGCCACACCGCGCTGGAGCTCGCCCCCACCGCGAGCGCGTAGGCCCGGTCGCCACCGGGCGCGGGCGGCAGCAGCCACAACTCGGCGTCGGCGCCCTCCACCGCGCCCAGCGGCAGCTCGCCGGTGCCCGGCCCGGTCGGGTACAGCAGGGAGAAGAGATGGCGGCCGTCGACGTGACGGCGGATGAGGACCCGCCCGTCGCCCATCGGCTGCACCTCGGTGCCGGGCTCCTCCGGCTGGTTGCCGGGCAGCGGCACGGCGTACGGCTCGGGGCCGTCCAGGGTCCAGCGCTCCGGGAACCAGCTGTCGCCGCTGCGGGCGAGGCGCGCGGCATAGCCGCCGTCCACCGTGATCACGCAGCCCGCCCGCGGGGAGAAGCCGTCCTGGTCACCCGCCGCAGGCTCGATCGCACACGCCGTCATCGTTCGGTCACCTCCGGCGACGAAGCTAGTTTTCGTACGCACAGACGGAGGACCGGCCGACCGCCGCTTCACACATACGGGTGGCCGCCTGGCGGTTCGCCTGAGGAAACGGGGACGCTTGTGCTCCGCGGGGCGCCGGCCCCGGAGCGCGGGCGACAGCGGTTCAGCCGCGCGAAACAGGCAGGTAGCCTGTCTTCCGTGCCCCGTCTGTCTGAAGTCATCACCGCGCTGGAGAACCTGTGGCCCGCCGAGCGGGCCGAGTCCTGGGACGCGGTCGGCACGGTCGTGGGCGACCCCGGCCAGGAGGTCACCCGGGTCCTGTTCGCCGTCGACCCGGTCCGGGAGATCGTCGACGAGGCGGTCGAACTCGGCGCCGACCTGCTGGTCACCCACCACCCGCTCTATCTGCGCGGGACGACGACGGTCGCGGCCTCCACCTTCAAGGGCCGCGTCGTGCACACCCTGATCAAGAACGACATCGCGCTGCACGTCGCCCACACCAACGCCGACACCGCCGACCCCGGAGTCTCCGACGCCCTCGCCGGCGCGCTGGACCTGCGGGTCGTCGGACCGCTGGTGACGGACCCGACCGACCCCGAGGGCCGCCGCGGCCTGGGCCGGATCTGCGAACTGGACCATCCGCTGACCGTCCGCGAGCTCGCCGCCCGCGCCGCCGAGCGGCTGCCCGCCACCGCGCAGGGCATCCGGGTGGCCGGCGATCCCGAGGCCACCGTCCGTACGATCGCCGTCAGCGGCGGATCCGGCGACAGCCTCTTCGAGCAGGTCCGGGCGGCCGGAGTGGACGCCTTCCTCACCGCCGACCTGCGCCATCACCCGGCCTCCGAAGCGGTGGCCCACAGTCCCCTCGCGCTGCTCGACGCGGCGCACTGGGCCACCGAGTGGCCCTGGTGCGAGCTGGCCGCGAGCCAGCTCGACGAAATCTCCGACCGTCACGGATGGGGCCTGCGGGTCCACGTCTCGAAGACGGTCACCGACCCCTGGACCGCCCACGCGGCGTCCACCACGACCTCTAGCGCAATGGGAGCCCCCAACTGAACGCCGCGCCCGCCGACCAGATCCGCCTCCTCGACGTCCAGGGCCTCGACGTCCGCCTCCAGCAGCTCGCGCACAAGCGCAGGTCGCTGCCCGAGCACGCCGAGATCGAGTCGCTGACCAAGGACCTCACGCAGCTGCGCGACCTGCTGGTGGCCGCGCAGACCGAGGAGAGCGACACCGCCCGCGAGCAGACCAAGGCCGAGCAGGACGTCGACCAGGTGCGCCAGCGCGCCGCACGCGACCAGAAGCGCCTCGACTCCGGCGCGGTCGGCTCGCCCAGGGACCTGGAGAACCTCCAGCGGGAGATCGCCTCGCTCGCCAAGCGGCAGGGCGACCTGGAGGACGTCGTCCTGGAGGTCATGGAGCGCCGCGAGTCCGCGCAGGAGCGGGTCGCCGAGCTGACCGAGCGGGTCGCCTCCGTCCAGTCGAAGATCGACGACGCCACCGCGCGCCGGGACGCCGCGTTCGAGGAGATCGACGGCGAGACCGCCTCGGTCACCAAGGAGCGCGAGGTCGTGGCCGCGGCCGTCCCCGCCGACCTGCTGAAGCTCTACGACAAGCTGCGCGCGCAGCAGGGCGGCATCGGCGCGGCCAAGCTGTACGCGCGCACCTGCCAGGGCTGCCGCCAGGAGCTGGCCATCACCGAGCTGAACGAGATCCGCAAGGCCGCCGCGGACACCGTGGTGCGGTGCGAGAACTGCCGCCGCATCCTGGTGCGCACGGCCGAGTCGGGCCTGTAGGGGCAGTCGCGGTGCGGGAGTTCATCGTCGAGGCCGACGGCGGGTCACGGGGCAACCCGGGGCCCGCGGGCTACGGGGCCGTGGTGATCGACGCGGCGACGGGCGAGACGCTGGCCGAGGAGGCCGAGTTCCTGGGCGTGGTGACGAACAACGTCGCCGAGTACCGGGGCCTGCTCGCCGGGCTCCGCGCCGCCCGCGCCCTGGACCCCACCGCCCGGATCCACGTCCGGATGGACTCCAAGCTGGTCGTCGAGCAGATGTCCGGCCGCTGGAAGATCAAGCACCCCGACATGAAGCCGCTCGCCATGGAGGCGTCCCGGGTCTTCCCGCCGGAGCAGGTCACCTACGAGTGGATCCCCCGCGAGCGCAACAAGCACGCGGACCGGTTGGCGAACGAGGCGATGGACCGGGGCACGGCCGTCTCCCCGGCCGAGCCCACCGCCGCCGCGCAGGGCGAACCCACCGCCGCACCGCTCGAGCCGGCGGCCGCCTCGCCGGTGGAGCCGGTGGCCGCCTCGCCGGTGGAGCCGGTCTCTGCGGTGGAGCCGGTGGCTGCCTCTCCGGTGGAGCCGGTCTCTCCGGTGGAGCCGACCGCCGCTCCCGTGAGCGGACCCGCCGCCGCCTCTCCGATGGGGCCCACCGCCGTCTCCGTGAGCGAGCCCGCCGCCGCCTCCCCGGCCGGGGCCGCCGCCGACCTGCGTGCCGCCCGTACCGTCGCCACCCCCACCGTCGGCTGGGGCTCCGCCCCGGACCTCGGGGCGCCGGCGACGTTCGTGCTGCTGCGCCACGGTGAGACACCGCTGACCCCGCAGAAGCGCTTCTCCGGCAGCGGCGGCAGCGACCCGTCCCTCTCCGACGTCGGCCGCGAACAGGCCGAACGCGTCGCGGCGGCGCTGGCGCGGCGCGGGACGATCCAGGCGATCGTGTCGTCACCGCTGGCCCGCACCCGGCAGACCGCCGGGATCGTCGCCGCCCGCCTCGGCCTGGAGGTGGGGATCGACGACGGGCTGCGGGAGACGGACTTCGGTGCCTGGGAGGGGCTGACCTTCGCCGAGGTGCACGAGCGCCACCCGGAGGACCTGAGCACCTGGCTGACCTCCCCGGACGCCGAACCGACCGGCGGCGGCGAGAGCTTCGCGGCGACCGCGACCCGGGTCGCCGCCACCCGCGACAAGCTGGTCGCGGCGTACGCGGGCCGCACCGTGCTGCTGGTCACCCATGTCACGCCGATCAAGACGCTGCTGCGGCTGGCCCTCGGCGCCCCGCCGGAGTCCCTGTTCCGCATGGAGCTGTCGGCGGCCTCCTTGTCGGTGGTGGCCTACTACGCCGACGGCAACCCCAGCGTCCGCCTGTTCAACGACACCTCGCACCTGCGCTGAGCCCGGCCGCCTCCCGGGCGAGGTCCTCGATCCGCGCCCAGTCCCGCGCCGCCACCGCGTCCGCGGGCAGCATCCAGCTCCCGCCCACACAGCCGACGTTGGGCAGCGCCAGATAGCCGGGCGCCGAGTCCGGGCCGATCCCGCCGGTCGGGCAGAACCGCGCCTGCGGCAGCGGCCCGGACAGCGACCGCAGATAGGCCGTACCGCCCGCCGCCTCGGCCGGGAAGAACTTCATCTCCCGCACCCCGCGCTCCAGCAGCGCCACCACCTCCGAGGTGGTCGACACCCCCGGCAGGAACGGCACCCCGGACTCCCGCATGGCGGTCAGCAGGACCTCCGTCCAGCCCGGGCTCACCAGGAACCGCGCCCCCGCCGCCACCGCCTCGCCGACCTGCTCCGGCGTGATGACCGTGCCCGCGCCGACGACCGCGTCCGGCACCTGGGCGGCGATCGCACGGATCGCCTCCAGGGCGCCGGGCGTGCGCAGGGTCACCTCGATCGCGGGCAGTCCGCCGGCGACCAGGGCGCGGGCCAGCGGCACCGCGTCGGCGGGGTCGGCGACGACCACGACGGGGACGACGGGCGCGAGGTCGAGGACGGAGGCGGCAGGGGGAACCGAGGGCAGGACCATGGCGTCATCCTGCCCTTGGTGAAGCGCTGTGCGCAAAGGGCGTTGCGCATATTGCAACGCGCCGGGTGTGGCCCGGTGACTACGGCGTCAGTGGATCTCGTCCACCAGCACATCCAGCGCCCACGCCTGCCCCGCCTTCGCCGGAGCCTGCGCCTCCACCTCGTACCCGAGGTCCCGCAGCGCCTCCACCAGCTCCGCGGGCCCCGACGGCGTCACCCCGGCCGACAGCAGAGCGCGCACCATCCGCCCCTTGGTCGCCTTGTTGAAGTGGCTGACCACCTTCCGGGTCGGCGCGTGCAGCACCCGCACCGTCGCCGTCCGCCCGGCCGTCCCGCCCTTCGGCTTCCACGCCGCCGCGTACGCCGCCGACCGCAGATCCAGCACCAGCCCGTCCCCGGCCGCCTCCGGCATCGCCGCGGCCATCGGCGCCCGCCAGAACGCGCCCAGCGCCCCCAGCCCCGGCAGCCTCACACCCATGGAGCAGCGGTACGACGGGATCCGGTCCGTCACCCGGACCGCGCCCCACAGCCCCGAGAACACCAGCAGCGAACGCGCGGCGCGCCGCTTCGCCGCCGTCTCCAGCGAGGCCAGGTCCAGAGCGTCGTACAGCACACCGGTGTAGATCTCCCCGGCGGGCCGCGCCCCGGCCGTGCGCAGCTCCGCGTTCTTCGCCACCTCACCGCGCAGGCCCTCGCTCAGCCCCAGCACCTCGCGCGCCTTGTCCTCGTCCGCCGCGCACAGCTCGACCAGCTCGCCGAGGACGGCCTCACGGGCCTCCGTCAGCGCGGGCAGCGACAGCGACTCGACCTTCAGCGGGGCGCCCCGGCCGGAGGAGGCCTTTCCCTCCGAGGGCGGCAGCAGGACCAGCACACGAACTCCTTCGGTAGAACTCCCGCCAGCGTACGGCGTGCCACCCGGCACCCCGCGGCCTACGCTCGCCGTATGCCCCGCCGTCCCCTCCGCGTGACCGGCGCCCCCGAAGCCCCGCTGCGGGCCGCCCTCGCCGCGCTGCGCACCGAACTCGGCGTCCCCGACGGCTTCCCGCCCGAGGTGCTGGCCGAAGCCGAACAGGCGGCCAGGACGCCCACCCTCCCGTCGTACGACGCCACCGACATCCCCCTGTTCACCATCGACCCGCCCGCCGCCACCGACCTCGACCAGGCGATGCACCTGTCCCGGCAGGGCACCGGCTACCGCGTCCGGTACGCCATCGCCGACGTCGCCGCCTTCGTGGCCCCCGGCGGAGCGCTGGACGCCGAGACCCACCGGCGGGTGACGACCCTCTACTTCCCCGACGAACGCGTCCCCCTGCACCCGCCGGCGCTCGGCGAGGCCGCCGCCAGCCTGCTCCCCGACGGCCCCCGGCCCGCCGCGCTCTGGACGATCGACCTCGACGCGGACGGCCGCACCCTCACCGTCGACGTCCGCCGCGCCCTGGTCCGCAGCCGGGCCAGACTGGACTACGCGGGCGTCCAGCGGCAGCTCGACGAGGGCCGGGCCGAGGAACCCGTCGCCCTGCTCAAGACCGTCGGCCTGCTGCGCGAGCGCCTGGAGGCCGAACGCGGCGGCATCTCCCTCAACGTTCCCGAGCAGGAGATCGTCCCCCAGGACGGCACCTACGCCCTGGCCTATCGCGCCCCCTTCCCCGCCGACGGCTGGAACGCCCAGATCTCCCTGCTCACCGGCATGGCGGCGGCCGAGCTGATGCTCACCCACGGCACCGGAGTGCTGCGCACCCTGCCCGCCGCCCCCGACGGCGCCGTCGGCCGCCTGCGCCGCACCGCGCACGCCCTGCGCGTCGACTGGCCGCACCACGTCTCGTACGCCGACCTGGTCCGCTCCCTCGACCCGCACACGCCACGCCATGCCGCCTTCCTCCTGGAGTGCACCACGCTGCTGCGCGGCGCCGGCTACACCGTCTTCCGCGACGGCGCCCTGCCCGCCATCACCACCCACGCCGCCGTGGCCGCCCCCTACACCCACTGCACCGCGCCCCTGCGCCGCCTCGCCGACCGCTACACCGCCGAACTGTGCCTGGCCGCCGTCGCCGGTCAGGACCCGCCCGACTGGGTGCTCGCCGCGCTCGCCTCCCTGCCCGCCGAGATGAGCACGGGCGCCCGCCGGGCCGGCGCGGTGGAGCGCGAGTGCGTCGACGTGGTCGAGGCGGCGGTCCTCGCCGGCCGGGTGGGCGAGACCTTCGACGCCTGCGTGATCGACGTCGAGGAACACCACCCGGACACCGGCACCGTCCAGCTCACCGACCCGGCGGTCATCGGCCGCGTCGACGGCACCGCCCTCCCGCTCGGCGACCGTCTCCGGGTACGCCTCACACAGGCGGACCCGGCAACGGCCACGGTCCGGTTCGTGCCCGCGTGAGGGGAGCCGGGTGTGCCACGATCGAGGGAACGGCCCGCAGGCCGACCGCGAGACCAAGCGCCGCTGCTACGCCCGCGGGGGCATCCCGCTCCACCTGCTCGTCGACCGCGGTGCCTTTGTGGTGACGCTGTTCAGCGCCCCGGAGGAGGGCGAACACCGGGAACTCCGCACGCTCGCCTTCGGCAAGCCCCTCACCCTCCCCGAGCCCTTCGGGTTCGATCTGGACACCGGCGACTTCCTCTGATCCCCTGTCCCCGGGGGTGTGCGGTGGACGTGAGGGAGAACGCGCGGTGGACGCGGGCCCGGCTCGGGCGGTGCGGGCCGGCGCTGGATCTGCTCACCGCCTGCTTCGACCGGCACGTCTACGCGCCGCACGCGCACGACGAGTTCACCGTCGGAGTGACCGTCGGCGGACTGGAGTCCATCGACTACCGGGGCGGTCGCATCCGCTCCGGGCCCGGCTCGATCGTCATCCTCGAACCCGGCGAGATGCACACCGGCGGCCCCGCCACCCCTGATGTCGGCTACTCCTACCGCGCGCTCTACGCCGCGCCCGACCTCCTCGCCGACGGCACGCTCGGCGCCGGGCAGCGGCACTTCCAGGACGCCGTGCTCGACGACCCGGAACTCGCCGCCGCGCTGCTGAACACCCACACCGAGCTGAGCGCCTGCCCCGACCCGCTGGAGGCCGAGTCGCGGGTGCCGTGGCTGCTGACCGCGCTGGCCCGGCGGCACTCCACGGCCCGCCCCGTCAGCGACACCGTGCCGGGCGCCGGTGCCGTCGTACGCGCCGTACGCGACCGCCTCGCCGACGAACTCACCGAACCGCCGTCCCTCGCCGCCCTCGCCGCCGACCTGGGCCTGTCCCGCTACCAGCTGCTGCGGGCCTTCCGTACCGAGATGGGCGTGCCGCCGTACGCCTGGCTCGCCCAGTACCGCGTGCACCGGGCGCGCCGGCTGCTGGAGTGCGGGCTGCGGCCCGCCGAGGTGGCCGCCCTGGTCGGGTTCGCGGACCAGGCGCATCTGACGCGGTGGTTCCGGCGGGTGCTGGGGGTGACCCCGGCGGCGTACCGCAACAGCGTTCAAGACCGCCGCTAGCCGCGGCGGCCAGACTGCCGCCATGACTGCACGCGGCTGGGCCCTGTTCTCCCTGATGGGAGTCGTCTGGGGCGTCCCCTATCTGATGATCAAGGTGGCGGTGGACGAGCTGTCCCCGTCCGTCGTGGTGTTCACGCGATGTGCGCTCGGCGCCGCGCTCCTGCTCCCGTTCGCCCTGCGCCAGGGCGGTCTGGCCCGGACCGTGCGCACGCACTGGAAGCCCATGCTGGCCTTCGCCGTCATCGAGATCGTCGGCCCCTGGTGGACCCTGACCGACGCCGAACGCCACCTGTCCAGCTCCACCGCCGGACTGCTCATCGCGGGCGTGCCCATCGTCGGCATCGTCCTGGCCCGCTTCTTCGGCGCGGCGGAACGCGTGGGCGCCCGCCGTGTCACGGGACTCGCCCTCGGTCTCGCGGGCGTCACCGTCCTCACCCTGCCGCACCTCACCGGCGGCGACGCCCGCTCCCTCGCCGAGGTGCTGGTCACGGTCGTCGGCTACGCCGTCGCGCCGCTGATAGCCGCCCGGCACCTCAAGGACGTCCCGACCCTCCAGCTCATCACCCCCTGCCTCGCCCTGGCCGCCATCGTCTATGCCCCGGCCGCCTTCCTGACCCGGCCCGCCACCGTGCCCCCGGGCGAGGTACTGGCCGCCCTCGCCGGCCTCGGCGTCGTCTGCACCGCGATCGCGTTCGTGGCCTTCCTGGAGCTGATCAAGGAGATCGGCCCGACCCGCGCCGGCGTCATCACGTACGTCAACCCGGCGGTCGCCGTCGCCGCGGGCGCCCTCTTCCTCGACGAGGAACTGACCCTCGGCATCGGCGTCGCCTTCACCCTCATCCTGGCGGGCTCGGTGCTGGCCACGGCCGCGGCACCGAAGCGGGAGATCGGCCGGATCCGGCGGGTACCATGGTCGGCACGGCAGACGAGCCGGGCGGACGGCCGCGTGGAGTCCCCCTAGGGGGCTTCCCGAGGAACGTCCGGGCTCCACAGGGCAGGGTGGTGGCTAACGGCCACCCGGGGTGACCCGCGGGACAGTGCCACAGAAAACAGACCGCCGGGGACCTCGGTCCTCGGTAAGGGTGAAACGGTGGTGTAAGAGACCACCAGTGCCCAGGGTGACCTGGGCAGCTAGGTAAACCCCACCCGGAGCAAGGTCAAAAGGGAACCCCCAGGGGTTCCTGCGCGGACGCATGAGGGCTGCCCGCCCGAGTCCGCGGGTAGACCGCACGAGGCCGGCGGCAACGCCGGCCCTAGATGGATGGCCGTCGCCCGGGGCTCCGCGAGGAACCCCGGGAACAGAACCCGGCGTACAGCCCGACTCGTCTGCCGCTCAGGGCTTCTGGCCGGCGAAAGTGCAGTTCAGTCGCCCTTTTTCGCGTGTTGGTGGGCCTCGCTGGACCCCGGTCCACACCGGTTCGGACCGGATCGCGCGGCTACGTACGCAGCCATGAAGGCAGCCGTACCTCGGGCGCTGAAACCGGGCGACACGGTCTCATATGGCGGGTGCGCCGTCCCGGAGGTACAGCGGCCGTCCCGCGTCCAGTGCCTTCAGAGCGTGCTCGAACCGGCGCCGGGCGCGGTCCCGGAGGCGGCCGGCGGCTTCGGCGGCCGTGACGAAGGCGGCTTCGGACAGCTCGTCGTCCCGTGGCCGTAGCCGGTCGGCCTGGTCCTCGTCCAGGGTGCCGCCGTCGAAGACGAACGCGAGCTGGTCGTCCCAGGGGCCGTGCGGGGCCACCCAGTCCACCACCAGCAGCCCGAGCAGGGTGATGCGCACGCCGAGTTCCTCCATCAGCTCACGGCGTGCCGTGTCCTCCGGCGGCTCGTTGGCCTCCGCCATGCCGCCGGGCAGATCCCATCCCGGTTTGTAGGTGGGGTTCACCAGGAGCACACGGCCGGACGGATCCCGCAGCAGCACATCGGCCGCCACGCGTTTGCGGGCCTGCTTGGCGTTGCCCTCCGCGAGGTACGCATTCCACGCGTCGGTGTCGGCGGGATCGGGTGCTGTGGGCCTCATGCGGTGGTGCCTCTCTGGGGCGGCGGGATCAGATCGGCCAGCAGGAGCATTCTGGCGCGGCGTGCATCATCGAACCGCGCCAGGTACTCCCGGACCGGCCGGTACCCCCGGTGTGGCTCCAGCAGCCGTCGTAGCCCGTCAAGCTGCTGCACCACGCGGACCGAACCGAGAGTCGGCTCGTACCGAGGAGGTCGTGGCCGACGCTCACCGCGGCGTCCAGGTCACCCCGGCGCACGTGGATGTCCACCAGGCTGATCCGGCTGAGAGCCAGGGACCGCGCCCGGCCCGCCTCGCGCAGCGCAACAGCTTGTTCGGCATGCGACAGTGCCTCGTCGTACTGCTCCAGGTCACGCAGGATCAGAGCTGACTCGCTGGCCAGCGCGGCGGCGTCGAACGGGCTCAGCCACGGGTGATCAGCAGCGGGTGAAGCCGTAAGGTCGCGGTGCGCGGCCTCCAGCGCGTGGGCGGCCGGGGTGCGCTGGGACGCGACCGCCAGCGCACGCGCCTGCATGGAGTGCAGCCGCGCCGTCAGCGCGGGAATCCGAGGCCCCTGCGCTGCCAGTTCGAGCCCGGTCCGCGCCCAGCCGACAGCACCGGCCGCATCCCCGGTCTCAAGGGCAAGGTGGGCGCTGCTCGCAGCGACGTGCGCGGCCAGCGGGAGGTCACCAGAGGCGCGGGCCAGAGGGAGCGCGCGGGCGAAATGCTGGGCCGCGCGGTCGTCATGACCGGAGTCGTGAGCCATCCAGCCCGCCATCTCCGTCAGCGCGGCTGCTGCGGCGAACACCTGCGGACCGCTGCCGATGTCGACCAGCCGGGGCGCCACCCGGTCCGACAGATGCCGGACGACAGCCCCGTACAACCTGCCGCCGCCGGTTTGCTGGTCAGCGCTGCGGAAATGATCCATCGCCACCAGGTCGTCACCGTCCGGCGGCCGGTCCGTCCGCTCGTGCTCGGCGGTCGCCGGCGCGGGCTCCCACGAGCGTCGAGCCAGCCCCAACAGACGGCCGGGGATGTGGAAGGCGTCGGAGATCTGCTCGAACAGGGTCAGCTTCTCCACCCGGCTCTTGCCGTTCATGTAGTCGTACAGCCGCCCCTGCGTGATGTCGACGGCGGCAGCGATGCGCCGCGTACTGACACCGCGCGCGTTGAGCATCCGGAACACCGCGCCCATGTCCCGCTCGGCGCAGGCATGGAGCAGGCGTTCGTCCCCGAGCAGACCGGCGACGACCTCACGCGGGTCCGGTGACAGACGGTCCATCTGTGACTCCCCCGAGTAGCGAATGGAGCCGATGCTAAGGCCAGCGCCGCTCACCTGACTCCGCGTTGGAGTCACCTTCCGGAGTCTCCCCGCCCTCTCCTCCGCGCGTTGACTGACTGTCAGCCGCCGGGAGACGCACCTGTGCACGCATCTCGGCGCCGCCCCGCCCGCAGGCTTCTCCCCCGAGGCGCGCGGGCGGGCCATCCCCCAGCCGCCCAGACCAAGGCGTGACGATGACCATGACCAACGAGCGAGTGAGCCCCGGGCGATACCCGCGCCAGAGCGTCACCCTCGCGAGCGAGGCCGCGAGTGTTCCAGTGGCGCGTCAGATAGTCCGCGAGGCGTGCGCGGAGTGGGGCATGGACCAGGACACCGCAGAGACTGGCACGTTCCTGATCTCCGAAATCGTCACCAACGCAGTCCGCCACGGTCACTCTCACAGCGTCCGGGTGATCGCCGAGCAGCCGCACCCCGGCCGGCTCCGCGTCGCCGTGGTCGACAAGTCCCGCCGCATGCCCGAGCTGCACATCCCTGGACCAGATGCCATCGGCGGTCGTGGCCTCCTCCTGGTCGACGCCCTCTCCGACCGCTGGGGAACCGATGTCCTTCCCTGGGGTAAGCGCGTCTGGGCCGAGATCGCGATCAAGGTCGGCAACCAATGATCGGCCGTCGCCGCATGCTGCAAGCCGACGGGGCAACCGCCGGCACCGGGCTCCTGGGGGCCGTCGCCGTTGGGCTCGGGCTGGTGGTGTCCATGGTCTTCGACGAAGTCCACACGGATTCTGCCCCGGCTGCGCACTCCGTTCCCGACAAGGAGCCGCACGTAGCGGCTCTCGCCACACCGGACCGCCCCCATAGCCATCCCTGCCGGTGTGCGCAGCGGGCTGAGCCCTTCCGCCGTCCGGAAGCCCTGGGCGGCGACTTCCACTGTCGGATCATCTGAGAGACGAGGAGACTCATGCAACAGCCCTTGACGCCACTGGTTCAGGTCAAGCCCTGGGGACTCGGACGCATGCGGCCCTACCCGACTGCGGCCGTCCTCTCCGCCGCCCGGCCCGTCCTCGACCCGCACACGCAGGTCCCCGCGTGGGTCGGCCCCGACGGCGCACCGCTGACGGCGGAGGCCAAGCACAAGCGCTCGGAGACGTCGCAGGAGACGAGCACGAAGACCAGTCTGGACGGCACCCCGGACCAGGGAAGCGACCAGAACGGGGACTCTGACTGATGGCTGTGGGTGGGCCGCCCGTCCTCGTCGTCACGCGCCTGGACGACGCGACCGCGGATGAAGTGATCACCGAACTGAACCAGCGTCGCGTGCCAGTGGTCCGCCTGGATCCCGGCGACTTTCCCCGCGAGGTGACCCTGTCGGGCACTTTCGCCGGCATCCGGACCGGCGGCACTCTCGCCACCGCGTCCCGGAGCGTCGACCTCGGGAACGTTCGCTCGGTGTACTGGCGGCGGCCCACCCCCTACACCGCCGACCTTGCCATGGACGAGCAGACCGGACGGTGGGCCGTCGAAGAAGCCCGGTACGGCCTCGGCGGCATCCTCGCCGCTCTGCCCGGCGCGCACTACCTGAACCACCCATGGCGCAACCGGGATGCCGAGTACAAGCCGGCGCAACTGGCCACGGCTGCCGCCTGCGGCTTCACCGTGCCACCCACGCTCATCACCAACGACCCCGAGCGCGCCCGCACCTTCGCCGCCGAACACGGGCCGGTCCTCTACAAGCCGCTCAGGGAAACCGAGCACACCGACGACACCGGCCGCCCGCTCACCGTGTGGATCGAGGACGTCACCCCAGAACAGATCGACGACCGTCTACGTCACACCGCGCACCTCTTCCAGCAGCGCGTCAGCAAGTCCGCCGACATCCGCCTCACTGCCGTCGGCGACTACCTCACCGCCGTCCGTATCGACGGTTCACCTGGCGTGGACTGGCGCCGCCACTACGAGCGGCTCCTCTACACCCCCGTGCCCGTCCCCCCGGCCATCGCCAGAAGAGTGCGCGCCTACCCCGAAGCTTTCGGACTCGGCTTCGGCGCCTTCGACTTCGGTCTGGACCGTGATGGCGTCTGGCACTGGTACGAGTGCAACCCCAACGGTCAATGGGCCTGGTTCCCCGACCACATCACTGCTCCCATCAAGCACGCCATCGCCGACCGCCTACAGCATGGAGCCCTCGCATGACCGACCCCGCCGACCTGCGCCGCCGACTCGCCGCCGCCGTCCCCGTGGGCGACCCGGCATGGCGCACAGCCCTCGAAACGGTGCCCCGCGAACTCTTCCTGGGCAACGGCCTGTTCCAGTTCGACGGCCGCGGGTGGGCCCCCGTGCACCGCGACTGGACCGATCCCGGAAAGTGGATGAGGCTCGTCTACCAGGACACCACCTGGGTCACCCAGGTCGACGGCACCACCGCGGTCGACGCCACCGGACCCGTCACCGGCCGCCCCACCTCGTCCAGCACGCTGCCCTCCCTGATCGTGCGCATGCTCGACGTCGCCGGGGTCAGCGAGGGCCACAAGGTGCTGGAGATCGGCACCGGCACCGGCTATTCCACCGCCATCCTGTGCAGCCGCCTCGGCGACGACAACGTGTACTCCATCGAGTACGACCCGGGCTTGGCCGCCGCGGCGGCCGACCACATCCACGCCGCCGGTTATCACCCCACGCTGATCACCGGCGACGGCCTCGCCGGACACAAGGACGACGCCGAATACGACCACATCGTGGCCACCTGCGCCGTCCGCCACATCCCCCCAGCATGGCTGTACCAAGTACGCGCCGGTGGAACCGTCACCACCACCATCAGCGGATGGATGCTCGCCTCCGGACTCGTCCGCCTCACCGTCCAGGACGACGGCACCGCCACCGGCCGCTTCCGCCCCGACCAGATGGGCTACATGCTCGCCCGCCCCCACGAACGCCCGCCTCGGCCCATCTTCCAGCAGTATCCCGGCCACACCCGCACCACCCGCGTGAACCCCGCACTCCTGGAAGACTGGACAGGGCAGTTCCTCGCTCAGCTCGCCGCACCGTCCGCCGAACTCATGACCACTGGCACGGGCGTGATCCTCGTGGACGTCGCCACCGGATCACAGGCGTGGACCGAACCGGACGGATACGGCTGGACGGTGCACCAGCACGGCCCTCTTCGCCTCTGGGATCAGGTGGAAGACGCTCTCACCGCCTGGCAGGACGCGGGCTCGCCCCCACACTCGGACCTCGGGCTGACCGTGGACCCGGACGGCACCCAACGCGTGTGGTTGGGAACACCCGACGGCCGCTCCTGGAACCTGCCGGTCTGACCTACCGGTCGCAAGAGAGTCCGTCACCGAGCTGGGGCGGGTGCCGTCCGGACGGCACCGAGGCCTCATCTGCCCCGACTCCCCGGCATGGGCCGCCGCCGTCCCGCACGTCAGCCCGGGCGCCCCGTCGCGCTAGCGCCGCCCCTGTCCGTCCCCGCCCGCCCCCGTCCGGCTCACCCGTACCCGCTCCCCGGCCAGCTCCGGGGTCAGGTCGACCTGGACCTGGTGGGTGGTCTGGCGGTCGATCTGGCCGCCCAGTTCCGCGGTGACCACGCCGATGCGGACGCCCGCGCGGCCGGTGCCCGCGCGGTGCACCTGGACGGTGAAGGTCAGGCTCACGTTCTCCACGGTGAAACCCAGGGCGCGGCCCTGTGCCTCCTCGCGGGCCTCCTCCAGTTCGCCGCGGATCTGGCGGATCACCTCGGCCAGTCCGACGAATCCCTGTTCGGCAGTCGAGTCGGTCAAGTCGCCTCCTAGGACGGTCTGTTGAAAAACTGTCACGTCAGTATGCGGGGCCACCAAGCGCCCGTATAGTTTCGATATGGCTGCTGGCGGGGGAGTCCATGCCGCCTCGTCGATGGAGACACCGCCCTGGGTGGTGCGGATCCGGGGAGCCGACGGGGAGATCGCGGGGGCCGGGATTCTGCTGAGCCCCGACCGGGTCCTGACCTGCGCCCATGTGGTGGACCGGGCGGCTCGCCGGGTCACCGCGGAGTTCGTCGGCGCGGCCGACCACACCGTGCCGTCGGTGCCGGCCTGGGTCGACGCGGACGCCTATGTGCCGGAGACCCAGGACGCCGACGGCGACCCCAGCGGGGACGTCGCCCTGCTCCGGCTGGAGCGGCCCAGACCCGAGGCGGAGACGGTCCGCCTGCACCGGCTGTCCGCGCCCAACCGCGAGGTGCGGATGTACGGCTTCCCGTACGACCACAACGGCGGCATCTGGTTCCGGGCCACCGTCGTCGGCGGACGCGGACGCGACGGACAGGTGCAGCTCATCCCGACCAGCCCCGGCGAGCTGGCCAGCCCCGGATGCAGCGGCGCCGGAGTGGCCGACAGCCGCACCGGCGAGGTCATCGGCATGGTGCTCAGCGCCATGCGGGACCGGCACGGCAACCTGTTCTCCTTCATGTCCCCGGCCGAGACCATCATCCGGCACCTGCCCGTCGTCGACCGGTGGACGGTCGGCCGGACAGCCGTGGACGACCGGCTCCGCTCGACCGCCGACGACGCCTCCGAGGCCCTGCTCGACGAGCCGTTCGCCCAGCGCCTCGCCGCCTGGCTGCGGGACGACGGACAGCAGGTGAAGATCAGTGTCGTCCGGCACGGCGACGGCCCCCGGGCCGCCACCCTGCGCCGCGCGATCACCCTCGCCGACCGCGAGTTGCGCACCGCCGTGTCCGTCGACCGGGTCTCGCTCGACCCGCCGGACACGGTCCCGTCGGCCGGCGGCCACGATCTGGCGGTGGACGCCGACGGCCTCACCAGCGCCGAGATAGCCGAGCGGATCGCCGAGCGCATGGGCCTGTGGCAGCACCCCGACGAGTCGGCGACCGACCGGATCCGGTCCGCGAACGTCAGCCTCGACCTGGTCGTCGTGGGCGTCGACGAGGCGGTCGACCCGCCCGCGCTGCTGGATCTGCTGGAGGTGCTGCGCGCCGGCGGAAGCCGGCTGCTGCTCGTCTTCCGCACCGCCGGCGCCTGCCACCGCCACGCCCGCCACCAGCTCCTCGTCCGGCCCGCGCAGCAGCGCCGCGCCCGGCTCGTCGAACGGCTCGAGGAGATCACCGGGCCGCTCGCCCGGGCCCTGTACGAGCGCAGGGCCGCCATCCTCGCCGAGGGCGTGCGGCCCGCCGACTCCGACCTCGTCGCCGCGCACGCCGCGCTGGCCGACCTCACCCGCACCGGCCGCGACCCCGGGCAGGGGCCCGACCCGGCGCGGTACGAGCGGCTGGCCGAACGGGTGGCCGCGCGGCTCGCCCGGGACATCGCCCGCCTCGACCGGCTCCGCGACCGGCGCGACGAACTCGGCGGCCGGCTGCGCAGCTACCACGTCCTGCACCAGTACTCCACCTTCGGCGAGGAGGACCCCGCGGTGGACGCTCTCTATCTCCGGGCGCACGAACTGCTCCAGGCCAGACCCTGCGACGTACGGGCGGCCGAGGCGGCGGTGGAGGCGTATCTGCGCAGTGTCGACGGCGGCGACGGCGGCACCCGGCGGGGGCAGCGCGGCGGGTCCGGCGGGGATTCCGCCCGATGACCACCGCGCCGGCCTGTGTCAGACCCGACTGCCCCGGCGGCGGCCAGATCATGGGGACCGGGTTCTGCGACACCTGCTTCCGCCGCCCGCTCGCCCCCGCCGCCCCCGAGCCCCCGCGCACCGCACGGGACGACCCCGCCGAGCCCGCCGGCCCCGCCCACGGCCCCGTCCACCGCCCCACCGGTCCGGTCACCGGCGAACTGGACCGCGACGGCCTGCTGGTGCTGCCGTACCTGCCCTCCCCGGAGCCCTCCGAGGCCGCCGAGACCACCCCCCGGCCGCCCACCGGCGGGCGGCGCTGCGGCGCCGACGGCTGCGCCGGCACCATCGGGGTGTCGTACGACGGCGGACCGGCCCCCGACCACGGGTTCTGCACAGAGTGCGGCACCGAGTACTCGTTCCGACCGAAGCTGCGGCCCGGCGACCGGGTCGGCGGCCACTACGAGGTGCTCGGCTATCTCGCGGTGGGCGGACACGGCTGGGTCTACCTGGCCGAGGACACCCGGGTGCCGGGCCTGCACGTCGTCCTCAAGGGGCTGATCAACACCGGTGACGCCGTCGCCCGGCGGGCCGCCGTCGAGGAGCGCCGCTCGCTGACCACGCTCCACCACCGCGACATCGTCCGCATCGTGACGTACGTCCAGCACCAGACGGCCGGGGAGCGCGAGCCGACCGGCTACATCGTGATGGAGTACGTCGGCGGCCGCTCCCTCGCCTGGATCCGCTTCGCGCCCGAGGAGGAGCTGGCCCGGCTGTTCGGCGGCGGCTTCGACTTCGGGCACGTCATCACCTACGGCTGCAAGATCCTCGGCGCCCTGGAGTACCTGCACGACCAGGGCCTGCTCTACTGCGACATGAAGCCCGAGAACGTCATCCACTACGGGCGCGAGATCAAGGTCATCGACCTCGGCGCGATCCGCCGCACCGACGACCGCTCCTCCGGGCTCGTGTACACGATGGGCTACTCGCCGCCGAAGAAGGAACGCGACGAACGCGGTCTGCACATCGACAGCGACCTCTACACCGTCGGCCGCACCCTGAAGGTCCTCGCCGAGCGCGCCGCGCCGCCCGCCGGGCTCGCCGCCCGCTCCTTCGAGGCGCTGATCCGGCGCGCCACCAACCCGCAGTGGGACGCCCGGTTCCGCTCCGCCGCCGAGATGTCCCGCCAGCTGTGGGAGGTGCTGCGCGAGCACCAGGCGCTCAGCGGGCACCAGCCGTACCCGGAGCGCTCCACCCGGTTCGAGCCGACCGCCGCGCTCTTCGGCGCCGCCCTCGGCACCGTCCCGCCGCTGGAGCACTGGACGGGCCGGACCGGGACCGAGGTGCCGGAACTGCCCGCCCGCGCCCCCGACCCGCGCGGCACCGCCCGCGCACTGCCCGTGCCGATCCCCGACGCCCGGGACGGCGCCGCCGTACTGCTCGGCGGCCTCGCCGCGGCCACCCCGGACCGTATCGCCGAGCGGGCCGAGCACGACCCGGCGCTGCGCACGGTGGAGACCGCGCTGTGGCTGTGCCGCTCCTACCTGGGCGCCGGCAACGCCGGCCGGGCCGGCCGCTGGCTGGACCGGGCACGGGAGCGGACCGACGAGCACGACTGGCGGATCTTCTGGCACCGGGGCCTGCTGCACCTGACGCGCGGCGAGGTGGACAAGGCGGAGGGCGAGTTCGCGGCGGGCTACGCCGCGCTGCCCGGCGAGTGGGCGCCGAAACTGGCCCTCGGCTACTGCTCGGAGTACCTGTCCGAGCGGCTGCGGGACGCGGCGGAGGAGAACATCACGGGCGCGGCCGCCGGAGCGGGCCCGGCCCGGATCCAACGCGGCGAGGAGCAGCGGCTCAGGCGCGCCGAGGCCCGGGAGCGCCAGGCCGAGGAGTACTACGAGGCCGTCCGGCGACGGGACCCCGCCCAGGGCAGCGCCGCCTTCGGCCTGGCCCGTATCCACCTGCGCCGGGGCGAGCGGCTGCGGGCGGTCGCCGTGCTCGACGAGGTGCCGACGACATCACGGCACTACGACGCCGCGCTCGTCGCCGCGGTCCGGGCGCTGTCCGGCCGGCTCCCCGGTGGACACGAGCCCTCCCCGGCGGGGCTGCGGGAGGCCGCCGTACGGCTGCCCGGACTGCACCTCGACGGCAGCGGCGCCTGGGACCGGCTGGTCACCGAACTCCGCGAGCACGCGCTCGTCTGCCGCCCGCCCGGCGGATGGGAGCACGAGCTGCCCGCCGGTGAACTGTTCGGCCCCGCGGACACCCCGCAGGCGTCGGCCGTCCTGCTGTCCCGGTCGCTCAAGCGGCTCGCGGACCAGGCGCGTGACGCCCGGGACCGGGGCGACCTGCTCGACCGGGCCTACGCGGTGCTCCCCGAACCGGCCGGTTTCCGGGAGCTGCTGCGCGGCCTGCGGCGTACGGCATGACGGCGCCACGGCGCGAGGGAGCGACGACGAGGGCGAGGAGCACGGACATCGTGGAGACCGGAACGCCCCGTACGGGCGAGACGACCGGACAGGTCAGCGTCGGGCTGGAGATCAGCCAGTGGAAGTACCTGTCCGGTGAGGCGAACGACCCGCAGATGCACGCCATCCTCAGCGTCGGCGTCGAGGGCACCGAGGGCGGCGGCTCGGGCGGGCCGGTGCTGGCGCAGGTGCTGGCCGTGGACTGCTCCAGCTCGATGACCTGGCCGGTGGAGAAGCTGCACGCCGCCCAGCAGGCGGCCGTCGCCGCGATCCGGATGCTGCCCGACGGCACCCCGTTCGCGGTGGTCCGGGGCACCGAGGGCGCCGCCATGGTCCACCCGGACACGCCGGGCATGGCACGCGCCGACGACCGGCAGCGGGCCGCGGCGGAACGGGCCGTGCTCCGGCTGGTCGCCGGCGGCGGCACCTGCATCGGCGCCTGGCTGGACCTGGCCCGCCGGCTGCTGACGGAGCAGGACGCGCCCATCGGCCACGTGCTGCTGCTCACCGACGGCAAGAACCAGCACGACGAGCAGATGCCGCTGGCGGACGTCCTGGAGACCTGCGCGGGCCGGTTCGTGTGCGACGCGTGGGGCATCGGCGAGGGCTGGGACGGCCGGGAGCTGCTGCGCATCACCCGCCGGCTGCACGGCAGCGCCTCCTCGGTGCGCGAGGAGTCGGCCCTGGCGGCCGAGTACGAGAAGCTGATGGACCGGCTGCTCACCAAGACCGTGCCCGAACTCGGCATCACCGTCACCCCGATGCCCGGCACCGAGGTGCGCTACCTCAAGCAGGTCTTCCCGACCGAGGCCGAACTCGCCGCGGAGGACGGCGGCCGCCGGTTCACCACCCGCGCCTGGGGCGACGAGACCCGCCGCTACCAGCTGTGCCTGACCGCCGACCCGGCCGGCCGGCCGCGCCGCGAGGACCTCCAGCTCGCCGTCGTCGCCGTCGACGTGCCCGGCTCCGCCGAGGTGCGGCTGCCGCCGCCGCAGGCGTGCGTGGTCCACTGGACCGACGATCCCGCCCTGTCCCGGCACACCGACGCCCAGGTCGAGCACTTCGAGCAGCACCAGCGGCTCGGCGAGGCCGTCGCCGCCGCCACCGACGCGTACCGGCGCGGCGAACGCGGGTCGGCCGAGCACCAGCTGGGCCGGGCCGTGCAGCTCGCCCACGCGATGGGCGCCGACCAGCAACTCGTGCGGCTGGCCCGGCTGGTGGCCATCGAGGACGCGGCGTCCGGGCGGGTGCGGCTGCGGGCCGACGTCACGGCCGTCGACTTCGAGCACCTCATCACCGCCAGCAGCCACAGCACCTACGGCCCCGCGTCCGGCACCGCGTCCGGCCCCGCGTCCGGCACCGGCGCCGCGCGGCCCGGCGGGGCCACCGTGCGCTGCCCGGCCTGCTCCGCCAAGGCGCCGGCGGGCGGACGGTTCTGCCCCTCCTGCGGCCACCGCTTCGAGGAGCGGCCGTGAGCACCACCCGCCGCGACCTGACGAGAAGACTCCGGCTGCTGCTGGCGCTCACGGCCGCCACCACCGCCGTGCTGTTCCTCGCCTACCGGGGCGTGCACGACGACACCGTGCCGCTGGCGGCGGACAGCGCCCCGGGGATACTGGCCGTCGACACCGCGCGCAACGCGATGCGCGAGGCCCACGAGGTGGTCCGCGACAGCGGGCCGCGGGGCGCCACCGGCGGTGAGTTCCACACCCAGGTCTCGGTCGCCCAGCAGAGCCTGGCGCGCGCCGCCGCCGAGGACGTCATCGGCGTGGAGGGCCGCCACGACCTCCAGACGATCACCGGGCTGATCGCCGTCTACTCCGGCTATGTGGAGCTCTGGGGCCGGGAACCGGACGGCTCGCCGCTGCGCGCCGCCTATCTGGTCTACGCGGAACGGGTGCTGGGCGTCGGCGCCGGGACCCCGACCGGCGAGGACATCCTGAGCCGCCTCGGCGACCTGCGCGACAAGCAGCTGGACGAGGCCGGCCGGCAGGCGGACTTCCCCTGGCAGCTGTGGCTCGGATGGAGCACGGTCCTGCTGCTGTACGTCGCCCTGTGCGCGGCCCTGCTGGAGACGCAGCGCTACGTCCGGCGCCGTTTCCGGCGGCCGGTGCAGCTGCGGCTGCTCGCCGCCACCGTGCTGTGCGCGGCCGCGGTGCCGGTGCTGGCCTGGCTCTCGCGCGTCGCGCACGACGCGATGGCGCGGTCCGTCACCGCGATCAGCGCGCCGCGGACCGACTCCGACGACATACCGGGAGTCGCCGGGCAGGTGCGCCACGAGCTGGGTGACGCCGGGTTCTGGGCGTCGCTGTCCGACTGGGTGCTGCTGGGAGGGGCGGTAGTGATGGCACTGACCGCGTGGGGGCTGTGGCCGCGTATCTCCGAGTACCGGTTCAGGGTGCCGCGATGAACCGGCGGCCCAGGCCCCGTACCCTCGGCGTCCTCTGTGTCTGCCTGGTCCTGCTCGGCGCCGGCGTGTTCGCGGGCGTGCGCTGGGCGCAGGGCTGGAAGGGCTCCGTGACCCTGCTGGCGAACTGGAGCGACGCCGAGTACGACCGGTTCGAGGAGAACGTCATCGAGCCGTTCGAGAAGAAGTACCGCATCGACGTCGTCTACCAGGGCAGCTCCGCGCTCAGCCAGGTGCTGGCCGCCGACATAGCGGCCGGCACCCCGCCCGACGTGGCCGTGCTGCCCGGGCCGGGCGAACTGCTCGCCTATGCCGTCGACGGCCGGCTCCACCCGCTGGACGACCTGTTCGACCGCCGGGACTACGACGACATCTGGGCGCCGCAGGTGCGGCTGGAGGACCGCGGCAGCCACACCTACTGGCTGCCGGTCAAGACGGGGCTGAAGAGCATGGTCTGGTACACGGGGGAGCGGCCGACCGTGCGCGGCGCGGACGGCCCCGGACGCTGGTGCCTGGGCATGGAGTCCGGCGCCACCTCCGGCTGGCCCGGCACCGACTGGGTGGAGGACATCCTGCTCCAGCAGGCCGGGCCCGGGGTGTACGAGGACTGGGCGAACGGCAAGCTGCCCTGGACCGCCGACGCCGTCGAGGACGCCTGGACCACCTGGGGCGAGATGGTCGGCGCGGGCGGCCCCGCGGCCGAGAAGGCGCTGACGGCCGGATTCGGGGAGCCCTGCGACCCGTCCCGCCTGGAGCACCAGGCCTCCTTCCGCGCGGACGACTGGGAGCGGGAGGGCGGCGACTACGTCCACTCCTCCGCCGTCGTCCCGGACGTGGGCGAGGAGGCCGGCGCCTGGGAGATCTCCGGGGACCTCGCGGCCCTGCTGAACCCGACGGACGAGGCCGAGCAGCTGATCCGCTACCTGGCCGACCCCGCGACCGCCCTGCCGCAGTACACGGTGAACAAGGCGGCGGACGACGGCGACCGGGACGGGACGCGCACGGAGATCGGCGAGATCCTGCGGGAGCCGGGGGAGCGGCGCTGCTGGGACGCCTCCGACGCGATGCCCCGCGCCACCCGGGACGCCTTCCACCAGGCGGTGCTGCGCTACCTCGTCGAGCCGGCCGAGCTGACGGACCTGCTGACCGAACTGGACCGGCTGAGGGTCGAGCAGCACCTGCCCGTGTGCGGCCGCGACTGAGCCGGGCTGGGCGGAGTCGGCGGTGACTGAGTCAGGCCGGTGAGCTGGGCCGGGGGGAGCCGGTGGTGAGCGAGCCGGCCTGACCGGGCCCAGCCAGGCAGGCCCAGCCGGGCCCGGTCAGGCCGGTGATTCCTCGAACAGGGCGTCCTGCTCGGCGCCGCCGCCCGACTCCTGCTGCACCCTCTTGTTGCGGGTGCCCACCACCACCGTGGTGACCGCCGCCGCGACGCCGAGCGCGGCCGGGACCATCCAGCCGCGGTCCAGGACGTGCCGCAGGGCGTGGTCGAGGGAGAGACGGCCGGGGCCGGTCACGGCGAGGCCGGTGGCGGCGAGGCCGAGGGTGGCGGCGTACTCGTAGCCGCCGCTCTGGTTGAAGAAGCCGTTTGGGGTGTGCACGGCGGCCGCGCCCGCCATCGCGCCGGCCGCCGCCGCGCCCGCCGCCGGAGTGGCGAGGCCGAGGGCCAGCAGCACACCGCCGCCGGTCTCCGCGAGGCCCGCCGCGGTGGCGCTGGCCTTGCCCGGCCTGTAGCCGACGGACTCCATGAACTGTCCGGTGCCCTCGATGCCGTGGCCGCCGAACCAGCCGAACAGCTTCTGCGTACCGTGCGCCGCGAGCACCCCGCCCGCCCCCAGCCGAAGCAGCAGCAGGCCCAGATCACGTCGGTGGTAGAAGGTCACGTTGTCTCCCGGAGCGGATGAGCGGAACAGCTGTCGGACGTCCCCGCCCCGGTTTCCCCGCGTCAACCGTCGCATCCCCAGGCTCAGGGGTCCCTTTCGCGGCGGCCGTTCGGGTGGCGCGAGGAGGGACGCGGGCGGACGAGGTGCGGTGGCGGGGGCCGTGGGGCGGTGTGACGCTGCTGGCATGACGATTCAGACCGCCAAGCTCAGCGACCCGGCCGTGCGTGCCTTCGTCGCGGCCGTCAACGCCCATGACCGCGAGGCGTTCCTGGCGCTGCTGGCGCCCGACGCGACCATGGCCGACGACGGTTCGGACCGGGACCTCACCGAGTGGATCGACCAGGAGATCTTCACCTCCCACGGCCACATGGAGGTCGACAACGAGTCGAACGGCGGCCGCGCGCTCGTCGCCCGCTACAGCAACGACACCTGGGGCGAGATGCGCACCCGGTGGCGCTTCACGGTCGGGGACGACGGCCGCATCTCCCGCTTCGAGACCGGACAGGCGTAGCGCCCGGCAGGCCGTCCGCCGCCGCCGTCCCTCTTGCCTTCGCGTGCGCTTCAACTCCTAGCGTCGGCGGGCATGGAGAGCACTTCACGCGTCCTGGGACGCAGCGGGATACAGGTCAGCGCCCTCGGCTTCGGCTGCTGGGCCATCGGCGGCGAGTACCGCACGCCCGACGGGCAGCCCCTGGGCTGGGGCCGGGTCGACGACGAGGAATCAGTACGGGCCGTCCGCCGGGCCCTCGACCTCGGCGTCACCTTCTTCGACACGGCCGACTCCTACGGGACGGGGCACAGCGAACGCGTCCTCGGCCGCGGTCTCGGCAAGCGCCGCGCCGACGCGGTGATCGCCACCAAGTGGGGGTTCACCTTCGACGCGGCCACCCGCACCTTCACCGGCGGCGACGACTCCGTGGCGTACGCCCGGCGGGCGCTGACCGAGTCGCTGCGCCGCCTGGACACCGACCACGTCGACCTCTACCAGTTCCATCTGCCCGACGCCGATCCGGAGCGGGCCGTGCTGCTGCGGGAGGCGTGCGAGGACTTCGTCCGCGAGGGGCTGATCCGCGCGTACGCCTGGAGCACCGACGACCCCGCCCGCGCCGCCCTCTTCGCCGAGGGGGAGCACTGCGCGGCCGTCCAGCACACGGCCAACGTGCTCCAGGACGCGCCGGACATGTTCGCGCTGACCGGGGAGCTGGGGCTCGCGAGCATCGTGCGCAGTCCGCTCGCGATGGGTCTGCTGACCGGTCGCCACGCGGGCCGGCCACGTCCGGAGGCGGGGGACATCCGCAGCCGGCCGCCGGCCTGGCTTCAGGGGTTCGGGGACGGCTCCGGTGCCGACCCGGAGTGGCTGGCGCGGGTGGAGGCGCTGCGCGAGGTGCTCACCGCCGACGGCCGCACCCTCACCCAGGGCGCGCTCGGCTGGCTCTGGGCGCGCAGCCCGCGGGCGGTGCCGATCCCCGGCTTCCGCTCGGTCGCGCAGGCGGAGGAGAACGCGGGCGCGCTCGCCAAGGGGCCACTGACGGCTGGGCAGTTGGCGGAGATCGACCGGATCCTGGGACGCGACCCGGTCGGCGTGTGAGGCAGCCGTGTGTGACGGGTGCCCTGGGGTCATCGCGGCAGCCGTTCCGCGGCCCGGTGCGCACCCCGCGGTCCCGCGCGAGGTCCACCCCCATCCGGTGCCGGGAACGGCTGCCGCCTCCTCCCCCTGGTGTTGGCCGACGGAAGCCATGGGCTCCAAGTGTGGAGTTCTCGTGGAGAGGGGTTGAGCATAAGCCGCCCATCGGCGGCAATGAGGTCGGAAGGTCGAACTCCGCTTGTGTAGGTTGACGCTTGGACGACTCAGCCGCGGCCCACGTACGGCATCGCCGTGGCCAGCACCGTCGCGAACTGCACATTCGCCTCCAGCGGCAGTTCCGCCATGTGCCGGACCGTGCGCGCCACATCGGCGACGTCCATCACGGGCTCCGGCGCGACCTCGCCGTTGGCCTGGAGCGCACCCGTCTGCATCCGGGCCGTCATGTCGGTCGCCGCGTTGCCGATGTCGATCTGCCCGACCGCGATGCCGTACGGCCGGCCGTCCAGCGACAGGGCCTTGGTCAGACCGGTCAGCGCGTGCTTGGTGGCCGTGTAGGCGACCGAGTGCGGACGGGGTGTGTGCGCCGAGACGGAACCGTTGTTGATGATCCGGCCGCCCCGCGGAGACTGCTCCTTCATCTGCCGGTACGCCGCCTGCGCGCACAGGAACGCCCCGTTGAGGTTGGTGTCCACCACATGCCGCCAGGCGTCGTACGGCAGCTCCTCGACCGGCACCCCGCCCGGCCCGAACGTCCCCGCGTTGTTGAACAGCAGGTCCACCCGCCCGAACCGCTCGACGGTGGCGGCGAACAGCGCGGCCACGTCCTCGGGCCGCGCCACGTCCGTCCGTACGGCGAGCGAGGCGCCCGCGGGCACCAGCGCCGCCGTCTCCTCCAGTGTCCCGGTCCGGCGGCCGGCCAGCGCCACCGACCAGCCCGCGCGCAGCAGCTCCACGGCGACCGCGCGGCCGATGCCGGAGCCCGCGCCGGTCACCACGGCGATCTTCGACCGGCGGTCCGTCCGGCGGTCCGTCCGGCTGTCCGCCTGGCTGTCCGTTCGGTTTGCGTCCATGGAGCCGCAGCGTACGGCAGACTCCGCTATGCGGAAACAGCTATCCGCCATGTGGATGACCGTGGCGGATGTGCGGGCGTCAGACGGGCAGCAGCTCCGCCGCCGGGTCGGTGTCGGGCGCGTCACCGGGGTAGCGGACGCCGACGCGGTCCCGGATGGCGTCGAGCGTGCGCATCACGGCGAGCGTGCCGTCGAGCGGGACCAGCGGCGACTCCGTCTCCCCGGCGCGCAGCGCCCGCATCACCTCGCGGGCCTCGTGCTTGAGGCTGTTGTGCGGGGCGTGGGCCGGGTCGTGGACGAACTCCTCCGGCTCGCGGCCGGTGCGGTGCAGCACGAACCGCTCGGGGTGGAAGAAGCCGTACGGGATGTCGATCCGGCCCTGCGAGCCCGTGACCGACGCCGCCACCGGCGTACCCCCGACGATGGAGCAGTGCACCGAGGCGAGAGCACCGCTCTCGTACGAGAGCACGGCTCCCGTCTGGAGATCGACGCCCTCCGGCGAGAGCACCGCACTCGCCGCGATCCCCGACGGCTCACCCAGCAGCAACTGCGCGAAGGACACCGGGTACACCCCGAGGTCCAGCAGCGCGCCGCCGCCCTGGAGCGGATCCCGCAGCCGGTGCGAGGGCGGGAACGGCCCCGCCAGCCCGAAGTCCGCCTGCACACTGCGCACCTCGCCGACCGCCCCGTCGTCGACCAGCGCCTTCAGCCGGCGCATCAGCGGTGAGCAGTACATCCACATGGCCTCCATCAGGAAGCGTCCGTGCTCCCGGGCCAGCGCCACCAGTTCCGCGGCCTCCCGCACGTTCAGCGTGAACGGTTTCTCCAGCAGCACGTTCCGCCCGGCCGTCAGGCACAGCCCGGCCGCCGCCCGGTGCGCCGAGTGCGGCGTGGCGACGTACACGACGTCGACCTCCTCGTCGTGCGCCAGCGCGTCCCAGCCGCCGTACGCCCGCGCGATCCCGAACCGCTCCGCGAAGGCCTCCGCCGAGGCCGCCGTCCGCGAGGCCACCGCCACCACCTCCGCGTCCGGCAGATCCACCAGGTCCGCCGTGAAGGCCGCCGCGATCCCGCCCGTCGCCAGGATCCCCCACCGCACGCTGTCCGCCGTCATTTGCCGCCCCACGCTCGTCTCAGTGACACCAGGCACTCTGTTCGAGCTGAGAGCATAGGGAGCCGACCGCGGACAAAGGGAGGGGCACATGCCCGAAGGCGGGGCATCCATACCGGAACTGTCACAGGCGGCCGCGCCGAGGACGCGGCCGCCCCGGCGTGCGGAGCGTCGAACCGGACTGCTGGTGACCCTGGTCCTCGGCGGTCTCACCGCGACACCGCCGCTGGCGATGGACATGTACCTCCCCGCGCTGCCGGAGGTCACCCGCTCCCTGCACGCCCCCGCCGCCACCGTGCAGCTCACCCTCACCGCCTGTCTGGCCGGCATGGCGCTCGGACAGCTGGTGGTCGGCCCGATGAGCGACCGCTGGGGCCGGCGCCGCCCGCTGCTCGCCGGCCTCGCCGTGTACGTCGTCGCCACCGCGCTGTGCGCCCTCGCGCCCACCGTCGAGTCGCTGGTCGCCTTCCGGCTGGCGCAGGGCCTCGCCGGCGCCGCCGGGATCGTCATCGCCCGCGCCGTCGTCCGCGACCTCTACGACGGCGTGGAGATGGCCCGCTTCTTCTCCACCCTCATGCTGATCTCCGGAGTCGCCCCGATCGTCGCCCCGCTGATCGGCGGACAGGTCCTGCGGATCACCGACTGGCGGGGCGTGTTCGTGGTGCTCACCGTCGTCGGGGCGCTGCTCGCCGCGGTGGTGTGGGCGCGGCTGCCGGAGACGCTGCCGGCCGCCGAACGGCACTCCGGCGGCGTCGGCGAGGCGCTGCGCTCGATGCGCGCACTCCTGGCCGACCCGCCGTTCACCGGCTACCTGCTCACCGGCGGCTTCGTCTTCGCCGCGCTCTTCGCCTACATCTCCGCCTCGCCCTTCGTCGTCCAGGAGATCTACGGCGCCTCCCCGCAGACCTTCAGCCTGCTGTTCGGCCTGAACTCCATCGGGCTGGTCATCGCCGGGCAGATCAACGGCAAGGTGCTGATCGGGCGGGTCCGGCTGGACCGGGTGATCGCCGTCGGCCTGGTGATCATCGTGCTCGCCGCGACCGCGCTGCTGCTGATGACCCTCGGCGTCCTCGGCGAGGTGGGGCTGGCGCCGGTGGCCGCCGCGCTGTTCGTGCTGATGTCCGCGATGGGCATCACCCTGCCCAACGCCCAGTCCCTCGCGCTCCAGCGCACCCGGCAGTCGGCGGGCTCCGCCTCCGCCCTGCTCGGCACCTCCTCCTTCCTCATCGGCGCGATCGCCTCCCCGCTGGTCGGCGTCGCCGGGGAGGACACCGCCGTTCCGATGGCCGTCGTCCAGCTGGTGGCGACGCTGGTGGCGGCCGTCTGCTTCATGGGAATGTGCCGCCCCTGGAAGACTCGGGCGATCGCGGAGGGAGCGGAACGCTGAGCGCACCCAGACTGCGCGGCGGCACACCGGAACGGGCCGGACTCGACCCCGGCGAACTCGGCCGGCTCGTCCGCGAGGTCCGCGACCTCACCACCGGCGAGCGCCCCTGGGCGGCCGGCGCGGTGGTGGTCGCCGGGCGCGGGCCGGTGCTCGCGGTGGCGGAGGCGGCCGGCTGGGCCGTGCGGTACGCGGCCTACGACCCGCAGCGCGACACCGGAGTGGAGCTGCCCGAGGCGGCCCGTGTGCCGATGACCGTCGACACGCCGTTCGACCTGGCCTCGCTGACCAAGCTGTTCACCTCGGTCGCCGCGGTCCAGCAGATCGAGCGCGGCACCCTCGGCATCGACGCGCGGGTCGGCGCGTACCTGCCGGAGTTCCGGGCGGCGGCCCGGCACGGCATCACCGTGCGCCAGCTGCTCACCCACACCTCCGGACTGCGCCCCGAACTACCGCTGTACGACTGCGCCCACGACGCCGAACGGCTGGCCCTGCTGCGCGCCGAGCCGCCGACCGGTGAGCCCGGCGTGTACCGCTACTCGGACCTGAACATGCTGCTGCTCCAGCACGTCCTGGAGCGCGTCACCGGGCGCGCGCTGGACGCCCTGGTCCGCGACGGCATCACCCGCCCGCTGGGCATGACCGCCACGCACTTCGGGCCCTGCCCCGGCGCGGCGGCCACCGAGGACCAGCGGCGGCCGTGGGCCAAGGCGGACCGGGGGATGCTGCGAGGCGTCGTGCACGACGAGAACGCCTGGGCGCTGGGCGGGGTCGCGGGGCACGCCGGCCTCTTCTCCACCGGGCGGGACCTGGCGGTCTTCTGCCGGGCGCTGCTCGCGGGCGGCGCGTACGGGCCGGCCCGCATCCTGGGGCCGGACTTCGTCGAGCTGCTGCTGTCCCCGCCCGGGCTGGGCTTCGCGCTGGACCAGCAGTGGTTCATGGGCGCCCTGGCGGGCCGCGGCGCGGCCGGCCACACCGGCTTCACCGGCACGTCTCTGGTCCTGGACCCGGCGACGGACACCTTCCTCGTCCTGCTCGCCAACACCGTCCACCCCAGACGCCACCCGCCGGACAGCCGCCCGCGCGCGCTGGCGGCGTCCCGGGTGGCCCGGGCGGTGCGGGGGGCGTGAGGGGGTTCGGCGGGGTGTCCTCGGGACCTGAGAGAATCGCAAGGTGAACGCCCCCGCTCCGACCCCCGCCTCCACGCCGGCCGCCACGCCCGCCGCCACCGCCGGGTCCGCCACCGCCGGGTCCGCCTCGGCCGGGTCCGCCTCGGCCGAGACCCTGCGGGCCGCTCTCGCCGGGCTGCTCGACGGGCTGCCGCCGAAGCAGGCCGCGCAGGCCGTGGAGCGCTTGATCGCCAACTACCGCGGGGCCACGCCGACGGACGCGCCGATCCTGCGGGACCGGGCGGACGTGGTGGCGTACGCGGCGTACCGGATGCCGGCCACCTTCGAGGCGGTGCGGTCGGCGCTCGGGGCGTTCGCGGACGCGGTGCCTGGCTGGGTGCCGGAGAGCCACATCGACGTCGGCGGCGGGACCGGGGCCGCCACCTGGGCCGTCGGCGCGACCTGGCCGGGCGTGCGGCCGGTCACCGTGCTGGACTGGGCGGAGCCGGCGCTCGCGCTCGGCCGGGAGATCGCCGCAGCCCAGCCGGCCCTGCGGGACGTGCGCTGGCAGCGCTCTCGGATCGGAGCGGCGCTCACACTGGAGAGCACCGATCTCGTCACTGTCTCCTACGTCCTCAACGAGCTGTCCGAGCCCGACCGCGCCGCCCTCGTCGACGCCGCCGCGGCGGCCGCCCGGGCGGTGGTGATCGTCGAGGCCGGCACCCCCGACGGCTACGCCCGGATGCTCGCCGCCCGCGACCGCCTGGTCGCCGCCGGCTTCCACATCGCCGCGCCCTGCCCGCACAGCGCCGCCTGCCCCATCGCCCCGGGCACCGACTGGTGCCACTTCTCGGCCCGGGTCAGCCGGTCCTCCCTGCACCGCCAGGTCAAGGGCGGCTCGCTCGCCTACGAGGACGAGAAGTTCAGCTACGTCGCCGCCGCCCGCTTCCCGGTCGCCCCGGCACCGGCCCGTGTCGTCCGCCGCCCGCAGATCCGCAAGGGCCAGGTGCTGCTCGACCTGTGCGAGGCCGAGGAGCGGCTGCGCCGGACGACGGTGACCAAGCGCCACGGCGACGACTACCGGGCCGCCCGCGACGCCGACTGGGGCGACGCCTGGCCGCCGGCGCGGGACGACGCCGACGGCCCGGCCTAGGCCTGTCAGACAGGCCCTCAGGTCACTTCCGTTCTTCCTGGAGCCTGCGCAGCAGCTCCCGCTTCTGCGCCTGGGGGTCCTGGCCGGCGCCGCCGATCCGGCCGCCCCTGCCACCGCCGCGCAGCGCCTTGCGGCTGAGGTTCCGCCGCGTGCCGCCGACGCCCAGCATGCTTCCTGCTCCGCCTCGGGTCATGGGTGTGCCTCCTCGTCGCGCCATACTGAAACGAGACGTATCGTCTCGCAATATTGCTCTCCAAGAGTGTGGCGAGACGCACCGTCTTGTCAACCTGATAGATTCGGACCATGTCCCCGAAGACCGCCCCCGACTCCACCCGTCGCAGCGAGAAGTCCCGCCGCGCGATCTACGACGCCGCGCTCGCCCTCGTCGGCGAGGTCGGCTACCCCAGGACCACCATCGAGGGCATCGCCGCCCGCGCCGGCGTCGGCAAGCAGACGATCTACCGCTGGTGGTCCTCGAAGGCCGACGTCCTGCTGGAGGCCTTCCTCGACCTCGCCGACCAGGCCGCCGAACAGGCCGGTCAGCCCGAGGGCGAGTACGCCATCCCCGACACCGGCGACCTCGCCGCCGACCTCAAGGGCGTACTGCGCGCCACCGTCGACGAACTGCTCGACCCGCGCTTCGAGGTCCCCTCCCGCGCCCTCGCCGCCGAGGGTGTGGTCAACGAGGAGATGGGCCGGGTCTTCGTCACCAAACTGCTCGAACCCTCGCTCCAGCTGTACGTCGACCGGCTGCGCGCCGCCCAGGACTCCGGCGACGTCCGCCCCGAGGTCGACCCGCGCATCGCCCTCGAACTGTTCGTCTCCCCGCTGGCCCAGCGCTGGCTCCAGCGCACCGGCCCGATCTCCTACGACTACACGGACACCCTCGTCGACTACGCCCTGTACGGCCTCGCCCCCCGCTGAGCGCCCGGCCCGCCGCCGCCCCGAATCCCGGCGAAGCGCCCGATGTGTCCCGGTCCAGGTGTGGAGTGCGTCTCGTCCCACCTACCCCGGTTGGGTACTTGGGCCCCCCGGAGCGCAGGATGGTGGGACGATAGGGCATGCTGTCCGCACGACAGGCGAGGCGAGGGGATAGATGAGCGCGGAGTTCGGCGGCCGGACCGGCCTGCGGGGCAAACTCTCCCAGTGGCTGCGCGGAGGCGGCACCAAGGACGCCGCCGACGACGACAGCCGGGAGCCCCTGCTGCTCGCCGCCGCCGCCGCGGGGCTGCCGCTGGCGCCCGCCGCGCACCCGGCGCCCGGTTATCGATGTTCCTGCGACCGCGTCGGCTGTCCGACGCCCGCCCGGCACCCGGTGTCCTTCGCCTGGCAGACGCAGTCCACCACGGACCGCGCCCAGATCGAGCGCTGGGCCCGCCACCAGCCGCAGGCCAACTTCATCACCGCGACCGGCATGGTGCACGACGTCCTCGACGTGCCCCTGGAGGCCGGTCGTGTGGCGTTGCGGGAACTGCTCGCCGCACAGGTCGAGGTCGGACCGGTCGCCGAGAGCGACGACGGCCGCATGCTGTTCTTCACCCTCACCCGCGGCACCCCCGAGGACGAGGACGAGTGGTGGCCGTGCGAGCTGGACTGCCATCCCGAGACCATGGACGAGCATCCCGGCCTGCGCTGGCACTGCCGCGGCTCGTACGTCCTCGTACCGCCCGCGCGGCTGCCCGGTGACGGCCGGAGCGTGCGCTGGGTGCGGGGCCTGGAGCACCCGCTGCCCGACCCGCTGACGCTGCTGGAGCACCTCACCGACGCCTGCGCCCGCTACGCCGGCGAGGAGCCGGGCCACACGGGCGCGGCCTGGCCCCTCCGGCGCTGAGGCGCTATTCGCCCTTCGCCGACGTCAGTCCCTGGATCCGCCCGAGCACGGACACCTCGCCGGAGCCCTTCTTCGGGTCCAGCGCCACCTCGTTGGAGACGAACTCCATCGTCAGCGACTGCTTGATCTCGCCCGTGGTGAGCGCCAGCACGTCCTTGTTCGGCACCGGCACGGAGGTGCCCGCGTGCGCGGTCTGCTTCTCGAAGTGGCGGGTGGTGAAGAACACCAGCGCCCCGCCGTCCTTGGTGCGCAGCCCGACCGGCGCGTAGGCGCCCGAGGTCATCGGCTCGTCGATGTACTGGGTGGCCAGGCCCGGCCTGCTCTCGTTCTTCTTGCGCAGCGCCCGCCACTGGCTGGTGTGGGTGCCGGCCGCGAAGGCGTCGCCGCCGTCCTTGAGATAGCCGGTGTACGTCTCGCTCAAGTCGCCCGGTGAGACGGCCAGTTCGGGAGAGTTCGCGGGGACGGCCTCGGCCCAGCCGTCCTTGTCCGTCTTGAACTCCGGTACGTCGGCCGGGGCGACCAGTGTCAGATAGGACACCTGCCACGCTTCGTCGAGGGAGTCGCGGGTGAACACCAGCAGCCAGCGGGCCTGACCGCCCTTGTTCGCCTGTGCGTCGGCGAGGAACCAGCGCGGCCAGCCGGCCTTCTTGGGGATGGTGTACTCGGCGTCGGAGAACTCCAGCGGGCTGTGATTCGGGTTGCCGCCGGGGTTGTTGGCCCGGCCCGCCTTCAGCCGGGCACCGTCGATGTCGGCGAGCGGTCCGGTGACGTGGTCGGCGTCGAGCGTGCTGTCGTAGTCCTTGTCGGCCTTGTTGTACGCGGTCGTGAACTCCTGAAGCGCCTCGGCGGCCTCGGCGCGCGTGGTCGCGGGCAGCACCTCACGCTCTCCGTGCACCACCACGCATCCGCTCGCCGTCAACGACAAAACCGTCAACGAGGCCGCTATGAGAGCGTTCCGGTCACGCCTGCGAAGGCCGCACCGGCTGTGATCCCTGATCATCGGGCTCCTTCACCTTCCCCTTCCCGGAGGCGAACCCTACCGGGGCGGGACACCCGCCGAACGCCGGGACCGCGCACAGCGGCCACACCGTGACCCTCGCCGGCGCCGACGCCCGCCGTCGCCCCATTCCGGCGACACCTTGACGGGCCGTCACAGCGACGAGAACCGCCCTCGCGTCCCGGCCGTACGACGGGCGCCGTGCGGAGCTGTGGCCTGCGGGTGTTTCAATGCCCCGGTGACTGACTACGACGTGCTGCGCGTGTTCTGCGCGGCGAACGGCGGATACGGCAACGAACTCGGTGTCGTCCGCGACGGATCGGTGCTGCCCGAGGAGAGCGAACGGCAGGCGTTCGCGGCGAAACTCGGCTTCAGCGAGACGGTCTTCGTCGACGACCCCGAGCGCGGCGTCGTCGACATCTACACGCCCACCCTGCGCCTGCCCTTCGCCGGCCACCCGTGCGTCGGCACCGCCTGGCTGCTGGACCTGCCGGAACTGGTCACGCCGGCCGGGGTGGTGGGCGCCCGGCAGGACGGGGAGTTCAGCTGGATCGAGGCGCGGCCGGAGTGGGCGCCGCCGCGCACGCTGCGCCAGTACGCGACGGCCGCCGAGGTCGACGCGCTGCCGGTGCCGCCACCGGGTGAGTGGATCTACGCCTGGGCCTGGGAGGACGAGCCCGCCGGCCGCGTCCGAGCCCGCGGCTTCCCCGGCCGCGACGACGGCATCGACGAGGACGAGGCGACCGGCGCGGCGGCCCTGCTGCTCACCGACCGGCTGGGCCGCGCCCTGAACATCACCCAGGGCGCGGGCTCCCAGATCCTGACCGCGCCGCAGCCCGGGGGCTGGGTGGAGATCGGCGGCCGCGTCCTCCTGGAGCGCTAGGCGCCCAGGCGCCCAAGCACTCAGGCGCTCAGGCGCTCAGCGGGAACTCCTCGCCGAGGGCCCGGAAGACGGCCGTGTTCAGCGTGAACGCCCGCTTGCACTCCGCCACGATCCGCTGCCGCTCCAGCTCGTCGGCGTTCACCGCGTCCAGCCGTTCCCGGTAGCCCCGCTTGAACCCCGCCGGGTTGGAGATCTCCTCGAAGACGTAGAACCGGACGCCGTCGCCCTTCTTCTGGAAGCCCCAGGTCCGCTCCGCCTTGTCGCGGATGATCTGGCCGCCGGAGAGATCGCCCAGGTACCGCGTGTAGTGGTGGGCGATGTAGCCGGCCGGCCACCGCTCGGCGCACTCCCGCACCCGGTCCGCGTACGCCCGGGTCGCGGGCAGCGCGCTCAGGGTGTCCCGCCAGCCGGGGCCCCGCAGATGCTCCAGGTCCCGCTCCAGGGCGGCCAGCCGGAACAGTTCCGGCCGGATGAACGGGCCCGCCACCGGATCCGACGCCAGCCGCCCGGCCCCGGTCTCCAGCGCCTCGTAGACGAACCACAGCTGCTCGGTGTAGCGCGCGTACGCGTCGACGCCGAGCCGGCCGCCGAGCAGATCGCTCATGAACGTCGAGGTCTCCGCCTCCACGTGCTGCTCGTGGGAGGCGGTGCGCAGGAGAGTCGAGAACGAGTCCATGATCCGGATTCTCTTGGTTAGGCTTACCTAAGTCAATGCCTTGCCGACATGCTGTCGGTAAATCCCTACCCCTCATCCGCACCGCCCGCACCTCGAACCGCACAGCGAAAGAGCCCGCCCTCCGAAGAGAGCGGGCTCCAGGCGTGCGCGGCGGCCGAGGCGGCGGCCACGGCTACGGCAGGGTCAGGATCTCCGCCCCGGTCTCCGTCACCACCAGCGTGTGCTCGAACTGCGCCGTCCGCTTGCGGTCCTTGGTGACCACGGTCCAGCCGTCGTCCCACATGTCGTACTCGTGCGTCCCGAGCGTCAGCATCGGCTCGATCGTGAACGTCATCCCCGGCTGCATCACCGTCGTCGCGTGCGGGCTGTCGTAGTGCGGGACGATCAGGCCGGAATGGAACGCCGAGCTGATGCCGTGCCCGGTGAAGTCCCGCACCACGCCGTAGCCGAACCGCTTGGCGTACGACTCGATGACCCGGCCGATCACATTGATCTGCCGGCCCGGCCGGACCGCCTTGATCGCCCGGTTCAGCGCCTCACGCGTCCGCTCCACCAGCAGCCGGCTCTCCTCGTCCACGTCACCCACGAGATAGGTGGCGTTGTTGTCGCCGTGCACCCCGCCGATGTACGCGGTGACGTCGAGGTTGACGATGTCGCCGTCCCGCAGGACCGTCGAGTCCGGAATGCCGTGACAGATCACCTCGTTGACCGAGCTGCACAGCGACTTCGGAAAGCCCCGGTAGCCGAGCGTCGAGGGATAGGCGCCGTGGTCGCACATGTACTCGTGCGCCACCTTGTCCAGTTCATCGGTGGTGACACCCGGAGCGATGATCTTCGCGGCCTCCTCCATCGCCTGCGCGGCGATACGGCCGGCGATCCGCATCGCCTCGACGGTCTCCGGCGTCTGCACCTCCGGCCCGGTGTACGGCGTCGGCGCGGGCTTGCCGACGTACTCGGGGCGACGGATGTTTCCGGGCACGGAACGGGTGGGAGACAGCTCCCCTGGGACGAGCAGCGACTGGCCAGACATGTCAGCGAGTCTAACCAGCGGGCATACGACACCATGTCCCTGGCGAAAGGAGCCGGTCATGGCCCTGTTCAAGAAGCGCACGGTCGGAAAACCGGGCGAGTGGTACTACTGCCTCGAGCACAAGAAGGTCGAGGAGGGGCCCGACTGTCCCGGCAAGGACCGCTTCGGGCCGTACACGACCCGCGCGGAGGCCGAACACGCGATGCAGACCGCCCGCGACCGCAACCTCCAGTGGGAGAACGACCCGCGCTGGCACGACGCACCCGCGCCGGGCAGCTCCGACGAGGGCTGATCAGGCCGCCGGCGCGGGGTCCGCGGCTGCGCGCCGCTCGCGCAGCCGCACCGCGTGCTCGTCGGTCCGCACGTCGTAGGTCATCAGCCGCGGCAGGCACAGCGCCAGCAGCGCCACCCCGGCCGCGCACAGCAGACCGCCCGACCAGACCGACGTCCGCACCCCCCACCACGCGGCGAACGCGCCGGAGCGGACCTGGCCGAGCTGCGGGCCCACCGAGTACGACAGCAGTTCGATCCCGGCGAGCCGGCCGCGCAGCTCGTCGGGGATCGTCTGGTTCCACATGGCGCTCCGGAAGACGCCGCTGACCATGTCGAACCCGCCGGCGAGAGCCAGGCACAGCAGCACCAGCCACACGTTCCCGGCGACCCCCGCCGCGCCGATCGACAGACCCCACAGCAGCGCCGCGACCACCACCATCCGCCCGTGCCGGTGCACCCGCGAGGTCCAGCCGCTGGTCAGGCTCACCACCAGGGCACCGGCGGGCAGGGCGGCGTACATCAGGCCCAGCGACCACTCGGCGTCCAGCTCGTCGGCGAGGAACGGCAGGACCGCGAGCGGCATCGCCAGGAACATCGCCGACAGGTCGACGGCGTACGTGCCCAGCAGCTCCTTGCGGCTCCAGGCGTACCGGGCGCCCTCCACGACGGCCTTCAGCGACGGCTCGGCCGCCTCGTGCGAGGCGGGGGACCGCCGCAGCCGCAGCACCAGGGCCACCGATACGACGAAGGTGACCAGGTCCACGGCGTACGCCCAGCCCATCCCCGCGAACGCCACCACCACACCCGCCAGCGCCGGACCCGCGATCCCGCCGACCTGCCAGCGCAGCGCGTTCAGCGCGGCGGCGGCCGGCAGCTGCTCGTGCGCGACGATGCGCGGGATCAGCGAGTCCAGGGCGGGCCGCTGGACCGAGGCCAGCGCCGAGGCGAGCGCGGCGACCACGTACAGCGGCCAGACCGCGGGGCTCGGCAGCAGCGCGTTCACCAGCAGCACCGCGCACAGCAGGCCCTGCCCCGCCTCCGACCAGACGATCAGCTTCCGCTTGTCCCAGGCATCGGCCAGCGCACCGCCGTACAGCCCGCACACCACCAGCGGCACCACCTCCACCGCGCCGATCGCGCCGACCGCCGCCGCGGACCCGGTCAGTTCCTTGATCTGCACCGGCAGCGCGACAAAGGTCAGGAAGCTGCCGAAGTTCGTGATCAGGCCCGACAGCCACAGCCGCCGGAAGTCCGCGGAGGCGCGCCAGGGCGCGAGATCGGGCAGCAGGGCGCGGAGACCGGAGGGGGCGTCGTCGTTCACGACGGGCCATGCTCGGTCCGCGGCAGCGACACGGGCAACCCGTTTTCCCGGCGGTACCGGACCCGCCTACCAGCGCGCCGGCGGCGGCGCCGTCAGCCGGTCCGCCAGCCGCGAGAGCCGGTCGCGCAGCCGGCGGGGGCCCCGCGCGGACGGCAGCGCGTTCTCCCCGGCCGCCGCGCCGACCAGGTGCTGCACGGTGTCCAGGTCCAGTTCGGAGCCCTCGGGCACGGTCAGCGCCTCGTGCGCCATCGCGGTCAGATCGTCCTCGCCGGGGGAGAGCGCGAGCACCGTGACACCGGCCCGGCGGGCGTCGTGCACCCGCTCCAGAAGCGGCGCGTCCGCCTCCGCCGGTGACACCACGAGCAGCGTCTCACCGCGCCGGGCCGCCTCGATACGGCCGGGACCGACCGCCAGATGCGCCGGATCCGTCGGACGCGCGTCATACCGCACGAGCGTCGGCACCAGCTCCGGCGTGCCCGACCACGCCGCCTCGTCCACCAGATGCGCGGCCAGATGCCACGGCTCGTACGCGGGCGTCCCCACCAGCAGCAGCCCGCCGCCGTGCGCCACCACCGACCCGCGCAGCGCACCCGCGAACCGCCGCGTGGCCGGCAACCACTCGGTCCCGGCCAGCACTTCCCGCAGCAGCGCGACCCGTACGGCGTCCATGCGACCGCATCCTGCCGCAACCCGCCGTGTCCGGCCCGCAGTTCGCCGCGGATTCGCCCGACCCGGGCAATGCCGCCCGAGCGTCCGTGACGCGGCTCACCTCGTCCCGTGCCGCGCCACGCGCGGACGTAGAGTCGGCCCATGACCTCTACCGACAGTGCACAGACCCCCGCGAAGGCCCCCGCCAAGGACCCCTGGGACCTGCCCGACGTCTCCGGGCTCGTCGTCGGCGTGCTCGGCGGGACCGGTCCGCAGGGCAAGGGCCTCGCGTACCGGCTCGCCAAGGCCGGCCAGAAGGTGATCATCGGTTCGCGCGCCGCCGACCGGGCGCGGGCCGCCGCCGAGGAACTGGGTCACGGCATCGAGGGCGCCGACAACGCCGAGTGCGCCCGCCGCAGCGACATCGTGATCGTCGCCGTGCCGTGGGACGGCCACGCCAAGACCCTCGAATCGCTGCGCGAGGAGCTGGCCGGGAAGCTGGTCGTCGACTGCGTCAACCCGCTCGGCTTCGACAAGCAGGGCGCCTACGCGCTCAAGCCGGAGGAAGGCAGCGCCGCCGAGCAGGCCGCCGCCCTGCTGCCGGACTCCCGGGTCACCGCCGCCTTCCACCACCTGTCCGCCGTCCTCCTCCAGGACCCGGAGATCGACGAGATCGACACCGACGTCATGGTGCTCGGCGAGGCGCGCGCCGACGTGGAGACCGTCCAGGCCCTGGCCAGCCGGATCCCCGGGATGCGCGGCATCTTCGCCGGGCGGCTGCGCAACGCCCACCAGGTGGAGTCACTGGTCGCCAACCTGATCTCGGTGAACCGCCGCTACAAGGCGCACGCCGGGCTCCGCGTCACGGACGTATGAGCCCATGGGGGACACTGGTGGGCAGCAAGCCCAGCAGTGTCCCCTGACAGGAGCCGACCGACATGCCCCGTCTCGCCCTCTACGCCCTCGTCGTCTGCGTCCTCGCGACCGCCGCGGCCGTGGTCTCCTTCGTCCAGGGCAGCTGGCTGGGGATCGTGTGGGTGCTGATGGCCGGACTGTCGTCCAACATGTGCTGGTACTACCTCAAGCGCCACCGCGTCACCGACTGACCGAGCAGAGCTCGTTCCCGCCGCGCCAGAAGCGGTACAGGTCGTAGCCGCAGTGCACACACGACCATGTACTCTGCGCTACCATGGCGCCCCCTAAGGGGGGCACCATGGCAAAGACGCTGCGCGGCCTGCGCGCTATCCGCCTGTCTGTACTGACCGACTCGACCACCAGCGTTGAACGTCAGCGGGAGGCCGGTAACCGATCCGCCGCCGCGCTGGACATCGACTTCGGCGAAGGCGACAACCTCCGTGAGGCCGTCGACCTCGACATTTCCGCGCTGAAGTTCAGCCCGTTCGACCGACCACAGCTTGGCTCCTGGCTTGCGCGTCCCGACGAATACGACGCCATTGTGTGGTGGCGATTTGATCGCGCCATCGCATCCATGTCGGACATGCATGACCTCGCCAAGTGGGCCAAAGACCATCGAAAGATGCTCGTCTTTGACGAGGGTGTAGGGAACGCCGGCCGACTCATCTTCGACTTCCGCAACCCCATGGATCCCATGGCGGAATTGATGATGATGCTCTTTGCCTTCGCCGCTCAGGTGGAGCGACTGAGCACCAAAGAGCGCGTCACGGGAGCGCACGCAGCGCTGCGCAATATGCGCTACAGGTGGAAAGGCGGGCGACCTCCGTTCGGCTATGAGCCCCGGCGCCTGGAGGGCGGAGGATGGACTCTCAAGCCTGATCCCGACGCTGTCAAGGTGATTCAGCGAATCATCCGAGACCTGAAGGGGGACGACGCCACAGGGAAACGGGGGAAGTCGCCGACGGCCATTGCTGTGGCGCTGGCGGCCGAAGGCGTGCCTACTCCGGTCAAATATTGGATGGAGAAGCGGGACAGGCTGCGGGCTACTGAGACCGCCGAGAGTGGGGAGCTGGAAGTCGTCGACGAGTCGTCCGACGTCGACGAGAGCGACACTCGCCGAAAATCCTTCGAGGGCCGCGGGTGGGTTGGAACCGTCATTAAGGACATGCTCACCAGCCACGCCATGCTTGGGTGGAAGACCTACAAGGGCAGTGTGGTCCGGGATCCCAAGACAGGCGAGCCCATCCCATTCACTGACGAGCCCATCCTGACGCGCACAGAGTTCGACTACCTCCGCGACCTGTTCGCCTCCCGCTCACGTCAGCCGGTCGAGCGGAAGGACACCAACGCGCCGTTGCTCGGTGTCCTCCGGTGCGACGCATGTGGAGGAAAGATGTACCTCCAGCGACGCCAGAGCGCACAGAACTACGTCTGCCAGGCGTTCAGCCCCGGGAACCTCTGTGAGGCCCCTTCGTCGATCAAGCAGGCTTGGGCAGAGGAGTACGTGGAGCGCGAGTTCCTGCGGCATCTTGGGGGCCTTCGCGTCCTGGAGCACATTACGATTCCCGGCTACGACCCGGGCCCGGAGATCGAAGAGACGGAAGCAGAGTTCAAAGCTCACCTGGCGGAGCGAGGCAAGCAGAAGTCCCGAGCAGCCATTGCGGCATGGCAGGAGCGTCACGACGCGCTGGACGCCCGCCTACAGGAGCTGGAGGCACGCCCGAAGACGGAGGCGCGGACCATCGTCAAGGAAGGCGCCGCCACCTACGCGCAGATGTGGGACGCCGGCGACGACCTGGAGCGCCGAGCGATGCTTCTGGACTGTGGCGTCGTTGTCCGCGTCAAGCGCGGTACCCGCGGAGGATGGCGACGACTGGACGAGTCGCGTGTCTCCTTCGAGGTGACAGCCGAGTTCTTCGGGGATGCTGCGCTGGAGTTGGCGGCCCTCGCTGACGACCTGGCCGGCTGAAAAAGAACAGAGCAAGAGCCCCGGCGGTTGTTCTCCGGGGCTCTCGTCATGTCTGTGGGGGCTCGCTCCACGGCCCCTTCGCCGGCCGCTCTGGCGGCTCTGCGCCTGGCCGACGGAGATACCAGAGGATCGCCTCCCGCACGACCGCTGAGCGGTCTGTCTGAGCTTCCTTGGTGGCCTCGTCGAAGGCGTCCCATGTCTCGTCGTCAATACCGCGGATGCCGCGCAGCTTGTGTTTGTGAGCGTTGGCCATAACGGCAGTCTGCCAGGGTGGTTGACCACCTGTCGACCCTGTGCCACTATCGAGGCGGTTAACCACCCCCGACAAGCTAAGCGGGGGCTCGCACGGACTTGGCGGAACGACGAGCCCCCCTCTCCCTGAAGGAGTAGGCCCATGTTCGCACGCATCGACTCCACGAACCTCACCCCCGCTCAGCTCGACGGTATCGCCTGCATCGTCTGCAACGAAGAAGACGGCGCCATGGTCCCCGTCGGTACCGTCGACGGCTGCCAGGTCTTCGCTCACCGGGCGTGCATCAGCGAGACCTCCCGCACCGTCCTCGTCGTCGGCAACACCACCACCTCCGACGCTCTTGCCGACGCCTTCGCCTTCGCCTGTGACGTCGCCGACCGCCTCCGCTTCCCGACCGTCGTCGCCACCCACCGCGACTACAACCCGGGGGACTATGAAGCGGTGGTGCTCGCCGACGGCTGGGCGACGTCGTTCGCGTCGGCAGCGCTGGCTGCGGAGGCCCTGCACACCGATGTCTGTGTCCTCTGGGCGCACGAGGTCGATGAGTACCCGATCAACACGGTGTGCTCGCACTGCTGGACGGGCGATCCGGAGGCCGCTCCCGTCCGTACCGACGAGGGGTGGACCACGTCGATCTGCCCGCCCTGCGCCGACGCCTCCCGCCGGCTGGCGCTCCCCGGAGCCCTCGTCGCCGCCTGAGGCCTCAGCGCCCGACGGACAGCCCGCCCCGAGACTGCTCGGGAGCGGGCTTCGTCGCGTCTCGGGTGCCTCGTCGACGTCCTCCGCGCCGCCCCGGTGGCAAACCTGGCCGGACTGAGGTCAAACCGTCAGGCGGTGCGTCCGTCGCGTACACCCCCGTTGACCTGCGGTTTCTCGTCATACTTCTATCTTTCTCGGTCAGACTAGACAAAATAAGGGTGTTTTCCAGGTTCTCCTTAACGTGTTATAGGGCCTCTTGGAAATGCCCTTTGGTTTGGCACTTTGGCGCGGAGTTTGGACGACGAGGCCGCACCGAGGGAGTGTGACGGACATCACCCCCACATCTGCCGACGATTCCCCCATTACGTACGTGTAAGGGCGCACGACCGTGTGCCCTGTCGACGTCTAGGGGCAGACATGCATGATGACAACGGCTCGCCCATCCGCCGACGCTCCCGTCTGACGGGCGAGGCGGAGGAGCTTCGATATCTGGCGTTGGAGCTGGAGACCGACCACGACGCCTTCGTGTCCCGAGGGCGCGCACCGTGGCGGGGGCTGAGCGGGCAGGACCCGCTCGACGACGTCTCCGACGAGGAGTTCGGGGAACGTCAGTGGGAGGACTGGCACGATGGCATGTACGACGAGGACGACCGGGAGCGCCCGCATCGACATCGGTCGTCGGGCCGGGACGTGGACATTGTGCCTCCGGTGGTCGGGGAGGTGACCGTTCGCGTCGACCCGGAGATAGCGCGGCGTTTCGCGGAGCGCCAGGCGCAGGCGGAGCCCCGGGCGACGTGGGAGGTCGAGGGCGGCACGGTCACCGTCGTGGGCGACTTCAAGGTCTTCCGCGGTACCTGCGAGCACTGCGGAGAGCCCTACGAACTCCGCCGACCGGCAAGCCAGCGTCGTAAATGGCGTGTCACGTGCGGCGACGGGTGCGCGAGGGCGCTGGACCGAGCGAAGGCCCGGGAGCGCATGCGCAAGCGACGAGGCACCGACGCCGCCTGACGTTCGAAATACACGAGGGAAGGGGAGGGGAACTGCCCCTCTCCTCCCCTCTCTCCGCGGAGCCTCCGGACCCGGAACACCAGCCGTTGAAGGCTCGCGCACCGCGTGACGTCGCCCTCTCCTCCGACGCCACGCCTAGACCCCTACTGCCTGCGTCCCCTCGGGGAGCGTGTCGAGCGCCGGTTCCCCCTTCGTGGCCGTGCCGCTCCACGCCGCTACTCCGCGGGCGGTAGGGGTCTTTCCATGCCCAGATTTCGAGCTATAGAGCGAACACCACGGACGGAGAGACCATGCGCGTTCTTGACGTGCCGGCCCCCGGCTCACGGCCGTGCCGGACATGCGGGGAGACATTCCCCGTCACCTTGGATTACTGGCCGTTCGACGCCGCTGGACGAGGCGGGACACGCCCTCACTGCTTGGCTTGCTACAGGGCAAAGCGGCGTGAGGCCTACGCACGCAACCCCGAGCCAGCGCGACGACGTATGCGAGAGCGGTACGCCGCCCGCGCGGCTCACTACCGACAGGCCCTTGCCCCTCGCGGGCAGGGGCCTGAGTTGTTTCCCGACACGAAGGACTGATCATGAACCCTGACCTTGCGGCAGCGCTCGCTACAGTGCCTGAAATCGCGCGTACGGAGCGGCTGCTCGACGAGGCGAAGCAGCGTCTTCGCGAACACCCGCAGGGCGCCGTGCCCGACGTCGCCCGCAATGAAGTCATCGACGCTGCCGTGACGGCGTTCCAGGCTGACGGATCCTGGCCGTCGGACATCGGCCGGCGAGCGTCGAAGGCGCACACAACCGCCCTGGAGTGGGAGGCCGAACGACTGGCCCGGCAGCGCGCGAAGGAGTCGACGGAACTCCTCGCCTACGACACCCGCCAGGCGCTCGCCTCTGACGCACTGGAACACCTCAGGACGAGGCTGGACGAGGTGCTGAGCGACGCCAGGAAGGCCGCGGAGGTGCTTGGCGACGTCCGGTCGGCAGACGACGCTATCAAGGCCGGAGGTGCCGTCGTAGAGGCGTGGGGACGCCTTCAGGGGCTCGTCGACGACCTTACGAACATCCGCGCAGCGCAGTGGTCGCTCCTCACTCCTGCGCCCCGTCCCCGGTCCATCGCAGGCGACCACGACGACGAGCAACGCCGGAACCTGCGTCAGTGGAAGCGGGAGGGTTACGGAGAGGTTCAGGGCATCCGTCCCGCTGACGCCCCCGCCTTCGCCCTCGATGCCATGCGGACGCAGCGCTATACGGAGGCCTACCTCCTGTGGCTGGCAGCGACGGGGAAGGCCTATGTGCCGACGTCGTACGGCGACCTGGAGGCGGATGTCGCGGCGTCGAAGGAGCCTGTCGCCTACGACGACCACGGGCCGGTGATTGACCTCTCCCCGCGCGTCCTCCCGCTGCGTAAGCCACGGCCCGCGCATACCTACACGCACTCCAGTACGCCCCACCTGGACCACTCGCAACCGAAGCCGGCGAAGCCTGAAGCCAACGCCGCCCACTCCGACCGCGAGCCCTCGACCACCGACTACTTCTAGGAGCGCCCATGAGCGAGCCCACCACTGAGCAGCAGCTCACCGAAGCCCGAACCGAACTCGCGCGCCTGCGCGCTGGACTCGCCGCCGGCCTGACGCCAGAGCAGAGCGCCCGACTTCACGGCAACACTGACGAGGAGCTGACGGCCGACGCGCAGGCGTTTGCCGCGGAGCTGGGGCTCGCCGGCCCGCCTGCTCCTCCAGCGCCCCGTTCCGGTGGCCCCCGCGGAACCGACGTCGGAGCCGGCGCCGGGACTCTGGCGGCCGGCGCGGAGGCGTACCGGCGCAGACACGGCCTGGACGAGGACGGACGACGCCCCGAGCGACGCCCGACGCCGCTTGATGGCGGCAACCCCTTCCGAGAGCGCACCTACGAAATGAACGGACGGTAAGAGCCCATGACCACGACATACCTCTTCGACGAGTACACCTCCGCGATTCGAGACCACGCCATGACTCTGAACGGTCAGGCGGTCGTGGTGGAACTCGTTAGCGGCAAGACGATCACGGGAACCCTGGCGTACGCCTCGACGCCTACGGGGTACATGGGTGCGGAGGTCTGGCCGACGCTGCTTACCGTCACGGTCGCCGCGAAGGTGCACAAGATCCGCATCGATCATGTGTCGTCCCTGGGCCAGGGCTAACCCTCCCGGCGCGACGCCCACCAACGCCGAAGAGCCGCCCAGCAGCGACGGACACGGAGCCACATAGCGTTGGCGATGTGCTGCCCGAAGCCAGTCAGAACGCCAGCAGCAAGGGCAGTGAAGAGGAATGTACCCACCGAGAATCCTTCGCGGACTGAAGCGGTGGGGCAGAAAACCCGGGGACCCCACCACAAGCGAATGCGGTTGCGGCTCGCTGCCTGCGAGCGTCCACGTGGGGTCCCGCGTGGTCGGGCTGTAGGTGGGGACGCACTCACCCACCCGTATGCGTCGAGTGTAGCGGGCGCCTGCCGCCAACACCCCATCAAAGGAGGAACCATGCCGCACCGCGGAAGACCCGGGCCCGCACCGAACCCCAGCGCACGCAACTCCCGGCACCGGGGCGACGAGAGGCCCGTTACCTATCTCCCGCCTGACGGATGCCAGGACGATCCGCCCCCGCTCCCGCCGGGACGCGCGTGGTCGGAGGCGGAGGAGCAACACTGGCGTGAGCTATGGCAGTCACCGCAAGCAGAGGTGTGGGAGGACTCAGCGTTCCCCGCTGTCGCCGCTCTCGTCGTCGCCACGTCGACGATCCTCGGCGGAGGACGGCCGAGCGCTCAGCTCATCGGTGAGGCGCGAGCACTGATGTCGGATCTAGGTCTGACGCCCGCGTCGATGGAGCGCATGCGCTGGGTGATCGGTGAGCAGCCCAACACCACACGGGCGGCGTGATGGGCCGACGTCAGCAGCGCGCACAACGCTTGCGCGACGAGGCGCGTGGCGTGAACACACGCACGGGCGAGGTGCGTGCCTATCCGTGTCCGCCCCGCCTACTGGCGCCGGCCGTGGTGGAGGAGTGGCTGACGCCCGTGGAGCTGGACGCCCTGAGCGACACGGAGGCACTGATCAGGGCGCGTCGACGCTGGGTCGACGCACGCGACGGCTACGCGCTGTCTCTCGACGACAGCACACACCATCTGCGTGCTCGTGTCGCGCAGCTCTGCGGCCCGACGAGCCGGCCCGTGTGGCGTGACGAGCTGGGCGCGCCGTGGCACACGCGGCAACCGTGACAACGCTCTGACCTGCGGTGATACCAGGGGGGTGATCTGGGCCCCGTCAGCACGCTGACCGAAGAGGTGCTGGGCGTCGCTCCGTAACCGCTCAGCAGATAGTCCACGGGAGTGCAAGGGGGAAGCTCCGAGATCGCCCGGGAGGCGCCCGCACAGGGCTTCCTAGAGGCATCTGGGTAACGCCCTGAGCGGTTTAGCCGCCAGAAAGTGTAACACGGGCGCAGCCTAAAACAGCAGGTCACGCCGCATGTAGCCGTTACAAAGCCCCGGAGAAGTCATCCCCGGGGCTTTCCTATTTCCGCAGGAGGAATCCGTGTCCGTCAACCATCAGCCTGAGTCCTGCCAGCGTCCGGGGTGCGCGTTCAGCCGCGCTTACCGACTGCACCCGTCGGGCGGGTATCGGCGTCAACGGCATTGCTCTCCGGAGTGCTACGTCTGGAGTCGGCGGGCATTCGGTGCGTCGGCGGCGGGAAACGTGACAGAGGCATCGGAGCTAATGGAGTTGGTCAAGCTCCTCGACGCACGCCAGGACCCCCGGGAGCGCGTTCCCGACGTCTTCACGGAGTTCCGGCCCTAAATATCACGGCGTCAGCAGGCGCCCCATAAACCATCCAAACCCCGGTGAACGCACCGGGGTTTTTTCATGCCCGTTTGGACGTCCAATGACCAATGACAACACGCGTTGCGCGCGACCAACGTGCGCGTTCAGCGTGGAACCACAGCTAACAGAAATCGGCACGCTGGCGGTTGCCGAATTCTGTTCAGATGCGTGCCGGGAATGGCTTGTAAACGCGGTGGACAACGCGCGTTGTGAGCCCTCGCCGGCCGTGGAACGCCAGGCGCGGCGGCTGTTCCTTATCCATGAGCTTCTGAACCTTCGGGATCACCCGTCCGACGTTGTGTTCTACACGCTGCCCGCGGATCCGCTGGGGGCTCAAGATGGCTGCTGACCTGGACATTGTCGGCACAGCGGCTGTCGACGTCGTCCCCATCGCACCCCGGTTCCACTCGAAGCTAGAGGCCATCGTCCTCCCCGCTGCGGATCGGGTGGGTCGCCAGGCCGGCGAGATTATCGGCGATCAAATTGGGCGACAGATAGCAACCGCTATTCCGTCGGCAATCAACAACGGTGGCAACGCTGCTCGCAACGCCGCAACGCGGGCAGGAAACAACAACGGCGGGGCGTTTGCGAGAGCTTTCGAGAACCGGCTCCGCGCAGCCTTCCAGTCGCTCCCGCGCCCTGACGTCCGTCTTTCGACGACTGGCTTCGACGCTGACCTTGCACGTCTCCGGGCGCGTATGGAGACGCTGTCGAACAAGACGATCGGTGTCGACATCGACGCCGCGACGGCCATCGCAGAAATGGAGGCGATTGACGCCAAGCTCGCGGAGCTGGGGTCGCGTTCGCCAAACGTGCAGATTCGTGCAGACGTGGCTACGGCACGCGCTGAGCTTGCTGCTCTGCAGCGGCAGATCAACGACATTGATCGCGACGACGTCAACATCAAGGTCCGCGCGAACACAACGCAGGCGCATGCGGCACTCCTGCAACTGACTGTCGCGATGGGCGCCGTAGCGGCCCTCCCCGTCATACCGGTCGCTGCCGCAGCCATCGGGGCTATCGCGTCGGCCGCATTCGTCGCTGCTGCCGGCGTCGGTGCGCTCGCCCTGGCAGCCGTCCCCGCCATTAAGGGCGTGACTGGCGTCATTCAGGCGAAGAGCGCCGCGGAGAAGGAGGCGGCGTCCGCGACGGACAAGAGCGCTGCCGCCAACGTCCGGGCCGCTCAGAACGCCCTCCAGATGGCCTCCGCGCAGCAGGCACTCACGTCCGCGCACCGCAACGCCGCCCGCTCCATCGCACAGGCCAACCGGCAGGTGGAGGACGCGGAGCGTGCCCTCGCGCAGGCGGCCGTGCGTGCTATGGAGCAGCGCGAGCAGGCGGCGGAGCGCGTCGAGGACGCGGAGCAGTCGCTCGCCGACGCTAAGCGCGCCTCGCGCCAGGCGGAGGAAGACCTCACGCAGGCCCGCCGGGACGCTGCGCAGCAACTCGAAGACCTCAACTCCCGGCTCGCCTCCGGCGCCCTCGACGAGCGGGAGGCCGCTCTCCGCGTACAGGAGGCCTACGAGGATCTGCAAGCCACTCTCGCAGACCCGACGGCCTCCGACCTCCAGCGTGATCGGGCGCAACTGGCCTATGACCAGGCCGTCCAGAATCAGAAGGACCAGGCGACGGAGTACCGCCGCCTCCAGCAGACGGCGGCGGAGCAGCACAAGGCCGGCGTCGAGGGCAACGAGGACGTGCGCCGCGCGACGCAGTCCGTCGCCGACGCGCAGCAGAACGTCCGGGACCAGGCTGAGGCACTGACCGACGCGCAGCGCGACGCGGCACAGACGCAGGTGGACGCGGCGCAGTCAGTTGCCGACGCTCAGCGCAACCTCGCCGACGCCGTGGACAACGCGGCTGTCGCGCAGGTCCAGGCGGCGGAGTCTATAGAGGCCGCGGAGCGTGGCGTCGAGTCGGCCCGCTTGTCGAGCATCGACACGACGGCCAATGCGAAGACGAAGGCGGACGAGTTCCGTGAGGCACTAGCGAAGCTCACGCCAGAGCAGCGCGACTTGTACGATTCCATCGCCGGTCCGGACGGTCTTTCGGCCGCTTTCAAGGAATGGTCGGCGTCGCTTCAGCCCGACGTCCTGCCGATTTTCACGCGGTTTGTCGACGGCGCGAAGAACGCTCTTCCGGGACTGACGCCGCTCGTCGAGGAATCCGCGGACGCAGTCAACGAGCTGATGGACCGCGCGAGCGAAGACATGAAGGGCGATCCGTTCTGGGATCGCTTTAAGACGGGAATCGTCGAGAGTGCTCAGCCGGCCATTGTCGGGATGGGAACGGCGTTCGGCAATGTCTTCAAGGGCATGGCCGGAATCCTGGACGCATTCTTCCCGCACATGGATTCCATCTCCCAGCGAATGCAGGACATCACCGGTCGCTTCGCCGAACGGGGGACGGGACTCCAGGGCTCCCCAGAGTTCGAGAGCTTCCTCCAGTACGCGAGCGACGTGGGCCCTCTCGTCGCTGAAACCATCGGTGACATTTTCTCCGCGGTGTTCGACGTCGCGAAGTCTCTGGAGCCAGCCTCGCGATTTCTGCTGACGATCTTCGGGTATGTAGCCGACTCCATCAGCTGGATTTCCGAGAACGCACCGTGGGCCGTCAACGCTATCTATGCGCTCTTCATCGTCTCCCGGCTCTGGGCTATGGCGATGGCAATGAACCCCATCGGTGCTGTCATCCTGGGGCTTATCGCACTGGCCCTCGCCGTGAAGTACGCGTGGGATCATTTCGAATGGTTCCGCGACATCGTCACGGCAGTCTGGGAGGGAATTCAGGGGGCGGCGGAGTGGGCCTGGACGAAGGTGCTCCAGCCGGTATTCCTGGGAATCTGGGAGGCTATCAAGTGGGTGGGCGACGCCTTCGTATGGCTCTGGCAAGAGGTGGTCGTCCCTGTCTGGAATGCAATATCGCTGATCGTCCGGACGGCCGTCGCGGTGATCGTGACGGTGCTCCTCACGCCGCTCTGGTTGGCTATCCAGGCTGCTGGTCTGCTGGTCATGTGGCTTTGGGAAGACTGCTTCAAGCCGACGTGGGATCTTATCGCCGCACTCGCCACATGGCTCTGGGACTACGTCCTGTCGCCATTCTTCACGGCGATTTGGGAGGGCATCAAGTGGGTCGGCGACCAATTCGTCTGGCTTTACGATCACGCCGTAAAGCCCTCAGCTGACTGGATCGTCGAAAAGCTCACGTGGCTTTGGAACGAAGCCCTTACGCCGCTGTTCGGATTCATCTGGGACGGCGTGAAGTGGGTCGGCGATAAATTCGTCTGGCTCTACGATCACGCGGTAAAGCCAGCGTTCGACTTCATCACCGAAGCCGCAGACTGGCTGTGGGACAAGGGCCTTAAGCCTGCCTTTGACACCATCAAAGAGGCTGTCGGACTCGTCGGTGACGCCTTCGACGATGCGAAAAAGGCGATCAAGGCCGCTTGGAACGAAGTAGCCGGCATCGCTGCCGCCCCCGTTAACTTCATCGTGGAATGGGTATACACGCGCGGAATTAAGGCAGTTTGGGATCGCGTGGCGGAATTCGTCGGCCTCGGCAAACTTCCTGACGCTCCGAAGCTTCTCGACGAAGACCCGAAATTCGCCTCCGGCGGACGTGTCTTCGGCGGTATCCCCGGTAAGGACAGCGTCCGAGCCTGGCTTATGCCCGGAGAGTACGTCGTCAAGACGGACAGCGCCCGAAAGATAGGGTACGCAAACCTCGAACACCTCAACCGCACGGGCGAGGTGCCTGGTGTCCCTAAGTTCGCCGACGGTGGCGTTGTTGGTGCCCTAGGAAGCGCATGGGACTGGACGACAGGCAAGGTCGGTTCCGCCGTTGATACCGGCATTGATTGGGCGAAGACTGCGGCGGACTTCCTGACTAATCCCTCGAAGATCTGGGATTCGCTCATGAAGCCGATTCTTGGCGACGTCGCTGAACACCTTGGCGTCGCTCAGATGGGCAAGGTACTCGCCAAGTACCCGCTGAAGATGGCCGGTGACCTGAAGGACAAGATCGTCTCCTTCGTCCTCGGTGGAGGCGGGGGCGACGGTACCGGCCCCCTGGGTAACGGCCAGTGGGCGAAGCCCGTCAACGCCCCCTTCGGCACACGCTTCGGCGTGGCCGGCTCGATGTGGTCCAGCGGTCACCACACCGGTTTGGACTTCCCCGCCGCCACGGGGACGCCCATCCGCGCGGTGGACAGGGGACGTGTCGTGACGGCCGCTAGCGGCGGTCCGTACGGGCGGCACGTGCTCATCGACCACGGAGGCGGCCTGGCGTCGCTCTACGCCCACATGTCCCGGATGGCGACGGCCGTCGGCCAGGCGGTCACCCGCGGGCAGACGATCGGTGCCGTGGGGGCGACGGGCAACGTCACCGGACCGCACCTCCACCTGGAGGCGCGACGGAACGGACGGACCATCGACCCCATGCCGTTCCTTTACGACGATGGGGGATACCTCCAGCCCGGCATGAACCTCGTTGCCAACGGGACAGGCAAGCCTGAGCCGGTGCTGACGTCGGCGCAGTGGGCGGAGATCCGCGCCGCGAAGAGCGGCGGCGGGCCCGTGACGGTCAACGTCGAGTCGAAGACGTACCTCGACGGCCGCGAAGTCGGCGGATTCGTCGACCAGCGCATCGAGGTCTACGACGCCGAGAGTGCACGCTCCCTCGACAACGGCCGGTGGGTCTGACGCACACCTAGCCGCCTCTCCGCCACGGAGGGGCGGCTCGCACACTTCACCACGCGCGCCCCGCTGGCCGTCAGGGCTGGCGGGGCGCTCCCATGACTTCTAGGAGGAGCAACGATGTTCGACTTCACGAAGGGCGCGAAGAGCCAGTCCGTCACCTGCCCGCAGTGCGGTGCCGATGTGGAGCAGAAGCCCGGCGCCGGGCGGGTGCGGCAGTACTGCACGCCAGGGCACGGCAAGGCGTGGCGGCGCCGGATGCGTCACGCAGGGTGGCTCTAGGCGGTCTTGACTGGCTCCCCCGCGGGCGGAAGGGTCGTAGACATCTGTAGAACCCGCAGAAGGGTATGAGCAGCTATGCCGCTACGGTTCATCGCGAAGGATCCGAACACGGACGGGGCAAACTGTCCGACGGTATGGGTCGACGAGGAACGGCAGGAACTCGTCATGCAGGGTTGGAAGATCGACGATGTGACTCGCGCCGACTGCCTGACGACCGGCCCGATCCCCGACAACGAAGAGGTCGTGCGGCTCCCCATGCGAATGGTCGCCGCCATCAGGGAGGCATGTGATGCTGCGGAGCGCGCCGCCGTTCAGTGAGCTACTGGCGGGCTGTCGTCGGTCGGCTGTTCACCTGGAGATGCGCGACCACTACGACGACCCGGACGAGGCTCCCCGTGTCGCAGCGTGGAAGTCCGGCTACCGCCCAGACCCTGACGACCGTTCGACGTGGTGGCGTCCCTGGCTGGACATGGTCGCGGAGACGGTCGCGCGGGGCGTTGTCATCCGTCGCGCCCGCATCGTCTCCGAGCCCGTGAGTGAGTACACCCGCTATCTGTATGACGGCACGTTCACCAACGTCGCCGCCGGCGAACAGATCCGGTGGCTACCGCGGAGGAATGCCTCCGACTTGGCGTTGCCCGGTAACGACTTCTGGGTCTTTGACGACCGCATCGTCCGGTTCGGCTACTTCTCTGGCGAAGGGACCTACCTGGGTGACGAGGTCACCGAGGAGCCGGCAGTGGTGAAACTCTGCGCCGACGCCTTCGAAGGTGTCTGGAGCAGGGCGACGCCGCACGAGGACTACGGGATCTGACGAGCAACACAGCGCATGCCAACGTCGCCATCATCAAGCGTCCAGTCAGCCCGCAAAGCCGTGGCCGACCGGCTCCGGGAGATCCGCCGGGATGCCGGCCTGACGGGTAAGGACGTTGCAGCGCGCACGGGATGGCAGCGTTCGAAGGTCTCCCGACTGGAGAACGCTGTCACGCCCCCGTCAGACGACGACATCCGGGCATGGTGCCGGGCCTGCGACGCCGACGGGCTGACCGCAGACCTTATCGCGGCCTCCCGTACGGCGGACTCTATGTACGTCGAATGGCGCCGGTTGCAGCGCACGGGGCTGCGACGGTTGCAGGAGTCCTACCTGCCGCTCTTCGAGCGGACACAGACCTTTCGGATCTACTGCTCGAACGTGGTCCCCGGCATACTTCAGACCGATGGATACGCGACGGCGCTGCTGGGCTCCATCGCGGCGTTCCGGGGGACACCCGACGACGTAGCGGAGGCCGTACAAGCCCGTATGGAGCGCTCGCGCGTCATCCGCGAAGGTAATCACCGGTTCGCGCTCCTGGTCGAGGAGGCAGTGCTCCGGCACCGTGTCGGAGGCGCCGCAGTGATGGCCGGCCAACTGGGTTACTTGCTCTCGATCATGGCGCTTCCGTCCGTCTCGCTAGGCGTCATCCCGTTCACTGCCGACCGGCGGATGTGGATGCTGGAGACGTTCAGCGTCTACGACGAGGCTCAGGCGCAAGTGGAGCTGCTGACAGCACAGGTCAACGTCACGGCCCCCTCAGAGGTAGGGCAGTACCTCCAGGCCTTCGGCGAGTTCTCGAAGTTGGCCGTCTACGGCGCCGGTGCCCGCGCCCGGATCACCGCAGCGATCGACGCTCTTGGGTGAATGGATAGAACTCCGTAGAACTCTGTGGCATCCCGACTGTGACGGTCCGTAACGTCAACGCACGCCATTCCGCCCACAGTGGGTGATCACATGCAGGGATTAGGAGGGGCTATGCCGCGCCCTGAACAGAAAGAGCTGCCGGCCGTCGGGACGGTCTTCGTCGATACGGCACGATCCCTGATCGGGGAGTTCCGGGGCGTCGAGGGGGACAGCTACTGCCTTCGCCCTCTCGGGGGAGGGCGGGAATGGACGTGTCACCCGCGATGGCTGGAGCCCGCGACGGACGAAGACCGGCGCGACCCGGTACTCAATGCCCGTCGCCTCTGGCACACGCCGGGAGCCATGAAGTGACAGCCGAAACAGCGATGGAGGTCTCCCTCCGTCCCGGCTTCTGGTGTGAGTGCTGGACGAAAGATCTCAATAGCCCGGAGGAGGAGCCGGTCTTACATGGATCGACCGGCGCCTACTCGCCGGCGCGGGCTGACCGATGGATCGCAATCGCGCTCCGCACCATCTCGTCAGCCCTGGACACCGACGCTTCCGACCAGGCGTGGGAGTGGCTGCGGGACAGCCGCATCGACACGCGGCGGGCGCTGCTGCGCAATGAGCCGTGTTCGGTGACGATCACGAACGGACCCACTCAGGTCACGTGGGCCGTGCGGCCGGTGCTCTTCCTGCCCCTGGCGAACCATCAGTGCCCGTAGACCCGCAGCCGGCGCCCGTGCGTCGAACTGCGGAGGGCGCGGCGGGGGCTGGGCACTGCCGGTGAGGTCGGTAGGTGCCGCTCCACAGCCCCCGCTAGCGTCCCTTGATCCTCGTCCCCGGGGCTTGCTCCGTTCGACCGGGGACGAGAACCCCGCCCGTGCCGACCCCCTCGACTCGTCGAGGGGGAGGGCGGATGCCGCCCCGCCCACTTCCTCCCCCGTGGAGGTGGGCGGGGCTTTCGCATGCACTCTGATCAGGGCGTGCAGCCGACGTCGGGTCCGACATCCCGCAGCGCACTGAATACATAGTTGTATAGGTACTGGCCGCAGTACGTGTCGAAGTCGCTGATGCCGAGGCCGCGCAGCAGCGCGTCGATCAGGTCGAAGAACGCGCCGTTCACCGCCGGGATCCACAGCAGCGCGAACACGATCAGCAGGCCGAACGGCGCCAGCGGCTCCACCTGGCGCCGCACCTCCCGCGACAGCCAGGGCTCGATCACGCCGTAGCCGTCCAGGCCCGGCACCGGCAGGAAGTTCAGCAGCGCGGCCGTCACCTGGAGCAGCGCGAGGAACGCCAGCGCGAACCGGAAGTCCCGCGGCACGCCGTCCAGCGCGTCCAGCCAGAACGGCGCGGTGCACACCACCGCGAACAGCACGTTCGTCAGCGGGCCCGCCGCCGAGATCAGGCTGTGCCGCCAGCGGCCCCGGATCCGGCCGCGCTCGATGAACACCGCACCGCCCGGCAGACCGATCCCGCCCATGATCACGAACACCACCGGCAGCACGATGCTCAGCAGGGCGTGCGTGTACTTCAGCGGGTTCAGCGTGAGATAGCCCTTCGCGCCGACCGTGATGTCACCGCTGTGCAGGGCGGTGCGCGCGTGCGCGTACTCGTGCAGGCACAGGGAGACGATCCAGGCCGCCGTCACGAACAGGAAGACGGCCAGCCCGGGCTGCTCCGCGAAGCCCGTCCAGGTGGCCCAGCCGGTGACCGCGGTGACGGCGACGATCCCCACGAAGACGGGACTGATCCGCCGGTCGCTCGGACGGATGGCGGCGGTGGTCATACGGCTCCCCCTCGGGCACGGCGGCTGCGCCCGACCGTACCGGGCACAACGGGAAAACGTCTCGCGCCCGGGTGTCGGTTCCAGGAAGGTGGGTCCATGGGATCGTGCTGGAAGCTCCACGGCGACACGGACGCCGCCCGTACCGTGCGCGCCGGCACCCCGGGGCATGGCCGGCCGGTGGGCGAACCGTGCCGGGACGGGGCGGGCGGGACCGGCGGTCCCGGGGTGCCGACCTGACCGACCCCCGGCCCTGTGACCGCCCCGACCGGCCCCCGGCCCTGTGACCGCCCCGACCGCTACCGGAGACAATGGACCCCGTGCGCTACCGCATTCTCGGCACCACCCAGGCAATCCGCCCCGACGGCACGGCTGTCCCCGTGGGCGGAGCACGGCTGCGCGCCCTGCTCACCGTGCTGGCCCTGCGGGCCGGCCGGGCCGTTCCCGCGGGGCTGCTCGTCGACGAGGTGTGGGACGGCGACCCGCCCGCCGACGCACCGGGCGCGCTCCAGGCGCTGGTCGGCCGGCTGCGCCGGGCCCTGGGCGCCGGCGCCGTGGAGTCGGTCGACGGCGGCTACCGGCTGAGCGCCGTCCCCGACGACATCGACCTGCACCGCTTCACCCGGCTGGCCGACGAAGGCGCCCGCGCGCTCGCCGACGGCGACGCCGCCAAGGCCGCCGACCTGCTCGACGACGCCCTCGCCCTGTGGCGCGATCCCGCCCTCGCCGACCTGCCCGACCGTACCGCCGAGGCCGCCCGCTGCGCGGCCCGCCGGCTGGACGCCCGCCGCGCCCGCCTCGCCGCCACCCTCGCGCTCGGCCGGGCCGGGCAGGCGCTGCCCGAACTGACCGCCCTGTGCGACGAACACCCGCTGGACGAGCCGCTCCAGGCGCTGCGGCTGCGCGCCCTGCGCGAGGCGGGCCGCACCGCCGAGGCACTGGCCGCCTACGACGACGTACGCCGTCTCCTCGCCGACCGGCTCGGCTCCGACCCGGGACCCGAACTGCGCGCCCTGCACGCCGAGTTGCTGCGCCGGCAGGGCGCGCCCGCACCGCCGCCCGCCGTCGACGGCCACCGTCCGCCGGGGAATCTGCGGGCCCGGCTCACCTCCTTCGTCGGCCGGGACACCGACATCGAGGCCATCCGCGACGACCTCGACGCCGCCCGGCTCGTCACCCTGCTGGGGCCGGGCGGCGCCGGGAAGACCCGGCTGTCGCAGGAGGCCGCCGAGACCGTCGGGGACGCCGCGCGGGACGGGGCGTGGCTGGCGGAGCTGGCGCCGGTCGACGACCCGGCCGCCGTACCGGAGGCCGTGCTCACCGCGATCGGCGCCCGCGAGACCGTGCTGCACGGCGCCGGCGCGGAGGAACTGCGGGCCGCCGTCGCCGACCGCCACGACGACCCCGTGGAACGCCTCGTCGAGTACTGCGTGCGGCGCCGCATGCTGATCGTCCTCGACAACTGCGAGCACGTCGTGGAGGCCGCCGCCCGCCTCGTCGCCGAACTGCTGGAGCGCTGCCCGGAACTGACGGTGCTCGCCACCAGCCGCGAACCCCTCGGCGTACCCGGTGAACTGCTGCGGCCGGTGGAGCCGTTGCCCGAGCCGTACGCGCTGCGGCTGTTCGCCGACCGCGGGGCCGCCGCCCGGCCCGGATTCCGCACCGAGGACGACCCCGAGGCGTGCGCCGAGATCTGCCGCCGCCTCGACGGCCTGCCCCTCGCCATCGAACTCGCCGCCGCCCGGCTGCGGATGCTCACGCCCCGTCAGATCGCCGACCGCCTCGACGACCGCTTCCGCCTGCTCACCTCCGGCAGCCGGACCGTGCTGCCCCGCCAGCAGACCCTGCGCGCCGTCGTCGACTGGTCCTGGGACCTGCTCGACACCGACGAACGCGAGGTGCTGAGCCGGCTGTCGGTCTTCGCCGGCGGCTGCGACCTGGCCGCCGCCGAGGCCGTCTGCGGCCCGGCCGCCCTGGACGCGCTCGCCTCCCTCGTCGACAAGTCCCTGGTGGTGGCCGCTCCGGCCGGCGACGGCGAGATGCGCTACCGGCTGCTGGAGACCGTCGCCGAATACGCCAGGGAACGCCTCGACGCCTTGGGCGGACGCCCCGCCACGGCCCGCGCCCATCTCACCTACTACCGCGAACTCGCCCGCACCACCGATCCGTTGCTGCGCGGCCCCGGCCAGCTCGCCGCCGTCGAACTGCTCCAGCGCGAGTACGAGAACCTGCGCACCGCCCTGCGCCACGCCGTCGCCGAACGCGACGAGCAGGAGGCGCTGTGCCTGGTGCTGTCGCTGACCTGGTACTGGCAGATGCGCGACCTGCGCATCGAGGCCCGCAACTGGTGCCTCACCGTCATGGACCTCGGGCCCGACCCGTTCGCCGAGCCGCTTCGCAAGGCCGCCCCCGTCTGGCAGCGCTGCACCGCGGAGCCGCCGCCGATGACCGGCGAGGTGCTGCTGGAGGCGCGGCGCGGTGTCCACCTGGCGCACCTCGCCTGCATGGACACCGAACTGGACGCCTGGCAGACCCCCGAGGCCCAGCGCAAACTGCGGGCCATCTCCGCGGTCTACGAGCCCGGCCTCCCGCAGACCTGCCGCAGTCCCGGCATGCTCGCGTTCTACGCCGTGATCCTGACCGGCGGCATGGAGCGGCTGGCCGCGCTCCTCGACGCCGCCGTGGACGTCTGCCGCCGCACGCCGGGCTACGACTGGGAGCTGGCCACCAGCCTCCAGATGCGCGCCAACGTCCTCGCCAACCGCGCCGACCGGGCGGGCGAAGCCGGCCGGGACGCCGACGAGTCGCTGGAGCTGTTCGCCCGCCTCGGCGACATCTGGGGCAGCGCCGAGGCGCTGTCCGCGCGCGCCGAGGCCCATGAGCGCGAGGGGCGCTATCACGCGGCCGCCGCCGACTACGAGGCGGCCATGGCCCACGCGCTGCGGCTCGGCGCCCGCGCTCAGCACGCGGTCCTCAGCGCCCGGCTGGGCAGCGCCCTGCTGGAGGCGGGCGAGGCCGAACGGGGCGAGCGGCTGCTGCGGGAGGTGGTCGACAAGGAGGACGGCGCGCACAACGAGGCGATGCCGTTCGGCCGGGTCATGCTCGCCGGCTGGCTCAGCCTGACCGACCGGACCGCGGAGGCGCGGGAGATGCTGCGGGCGCTGCGTGAGGAGTTCACCATCTCCCGCTTCGTCGTCTTCGACGCGTTCATCCTCGGCCAGGAGGCGTGGGTGGACGCCGTCGACGGCCGTTACGCGGAGGCCAGGGAGAAGATCCGGCGCGGCCTGGCCCAGGCCGACGACCCGCTGACGCGGGTCATGGCGCCGCAGCTGGCCTCGGCGTACCTGGCGGTCGCCGCCCTGGCGATGGCCGGGGACGGCGGTGGGCGGGACGGCGGGGACGCGGCCCGCTGCCTCGGCGCCGCAGAGGCCCTGCGGCCCGCCGGCCACCACGCCTCCGCCATGGAGCGCCAGGCGTACGAGCGGGCCGAGGCAGCGGTACGGGCCGTACTGCCCGCCGAGGAGTTCGCGGTCTGCTACGCCGAAGGCGGCGGCCTCACCGCTCAGGAGGCCGCCGCCCTGGTGTGAGCCGGGTCAGCTCTTCGTCTTGAACTTGTGGATGGCGACCGGCGCCATCACCGCGGTGATCGCCACCGACCAGCCCAGCGTCACCCACAGGTCGTGCGCCACCGGGCCGCCCACCATCAGTCCGCGCGCCGCGTCCGCGAGCGTGGACAGCGGGTTGTAGTCGGTGAACGCCTGGAGCCAGCCGGGCATCGACGCCGTCGGGGCGAAGATCGACGAGCCGAACTGGAGCGGGAAGAGCACCAGGAAGCCCATCGCCTGCACCGACTGCGCGTTCTTCAGGACCACGCCCAGGGTGAGGAACACCCACATGATCGACGAGGCGAACGCGGTGGACAGGCCCACGGCCGCGAGCAGACCGAGCCAGTGCTCGATGTCGAAGCCGACCAGGACGGCGACGATCATCAGCACGGTGGTGGCGAACAGCATCCGCACCAGTTCGACCGAGATCTTCGCGAACAGCACCGAGCCGCGGCCGATGGGCAGGGACCGGAACCGGTCCATGACACCGGAGTTGAAGTCCTGGCTGAAGCCGGTGCCGACGCCCTGGGACAGCGTCATGCTCATCATCGCGATCATGCCGGGGATCACGTACTGCACGTACCCGTCCTGACCGCCGCCCAGGGCCTGCCCGATCGAGCCGCCGAAGACGTACACGAACAGCAGGGTGAAGACGACCGGCATCAGCAGGGCGTCGAACATGGACTCCGGGTCCTGTCTGATCCACAGCAGGTTGCGGCGGATCAGGGCCCCGGTGTGCCGCAGGTGCCCGCGCAGCGGGATGCGGGTGTCGGGGGTGGGGACGAGGGTGGGGGAAGGGGCGGCGGCGCTCATACGGCGACCTCCTCGCGGGCGGCGGCGGGCACGGTGTCCTGCGGCGCACTGGCACGGTGGCCGGTGAGCGACAGGAACACCTCGTCCAGGCTGGGCAGTTCGGTGGTGACCGCGGACAGGGTGATGCCGCGGCCGACGGCGGCGGAGACCACCGCGGTCAGCTGCTCGTCGCTGAGGATCGGCACCAGGACGGTGCCGCGCTCGGCGTCCACGGTGGTGGTGGCGAGCCCGGTGATGCCCAGGTCGTCCAGGGCGTGGGCCAGCGGCCGCAGCTGGAGCGGATCGGCGGGCCGCAGCCGCAGCGTCCGCCCGCCCACCTTGGCCTTCAGCTCGTCGATACCGCCGGTCGCGATGACCTGGCCGCGGTCCACGACGGTCAGCTCGGAGGCCAGCTGTTCGGCCTCCTCCATGTACTGCGTGGTCAGCAGGACGGTCACGCCGTCCCCGACCATCCGCTTGACCTCGTCCCAGACCTCGTTGCGGGTGCGCGGGTCGAGGCCGGTGGTCGGCTCGTCCAGGTAGAGCACCGCCGGGCGGCCGATCATCGAGGCGGCCAGGTCGAGCCGGCGGCGCATACCGCCGGAGTAGGTCGCGGCCGGGCGCTTGGCCGCCTCGGTCAGCGAGAAGCGCTCCAGCAGCTCGTCGGCGCGGGCGCGGGCGTCCTTGCGGGACAGGTCCAGCAGCCGCCCGATCATGTACAGGTTCTCCCAGCCGGGCAGCTTCTCGTCGACCGAGGCGTACTGCCCGGTGAGCCCGATCACCCGCCGCAGCTGGCGGGGCTGCTGTACGACGTCGTAGCCGGCGACGGTCGCCTGTCCGGCGTCCGGGGTGATCAGCGTGGACAGGATCCGGACCAGGGTGGTCTTCCCGGCGCCGTTCGGCCCGAGCACCCCCATCACGGTGCCCTCGCGCACCTCCAGGTCGACGCCGTCCAGCGCCTTCGTCTCCCCGTAGTGCTTCACCAGCCCTCGTACGGTCACGGCCGTGGTGCCGCTCTGCTTCTCGATGTGTGTCATGCCGATGACGGTGTCAGGGCCCACCGACAAACGGCCGACAGGCCACCGACAGCCACCGACGACCCGCCGACGGGCTGCCGACAGCCGCCGTCAGCCTCGGGAACGGGGACAGCCCCGCCGACGGGGGAAGATCGGCGGGGCTGTCTGGTACCGCAGTGGCTCGATGTGCTGAGGGCCCGGTGTGCCGACGGCTCGGTGCACGAGGGCTCAGCGCACGGAGGGCTCAGCGCACGGACGGCTCAGCGCACGGAGGGCTCAGTGGACGGAGTGCTCCTCCTGCGGGAACGTTCCGCCGACCACGTCCTCGGCGAACGCCTTCACCGCGTCGCCCATGACCTCACGCAGGTTCGCGTACTGCTTGACGAACTTCGGCACCCGGCCGCCGGTCAGCCCCAGCATGTCGGTCCACACCAGCACCTGGGCGTCCGTCTCAGGACCGGCCCCGATGCCGACCGTCGGGATGTGCAGGGTGCGTGTCACCTCGGCCGCCAGCTCGGCCGGCACCAGCTCCAGCACCACCGCGAACGCGCCCGCGTCCTGTACCGCCTTGGCGTCCCGCAGCAGCTGCTGCGCGGCCTCCTCGCCGCGCCCCTGCACGCGGTACCCCATGGCGTTCACCGACTGCGGGGTCAGCCCGATGTGGGCCATCACCGGGATGCCGGACTCCACCAGCAGCCGGATCTGCTCGTGCGACCGCTCGCCGCCCTCCAGCTTCACCGCCTGGACGCCCGCCTCCTTCACCAGCCGGGTCGCCGAGCGCAGCGCCTGCACCGGGCCCTCCTGGTAGGAGCCGAACGGCAGGTCGCCGACGATCAGCGAACGCCGGGTGCCGCGCACCACCGCGGCGGAGAGCAGCGCCATCTCGTCGAGGGTGACGGGCACGGTGGTCTCGTACCCCAGGTGGCAGTTGCCCGCCGAGTCGCCGACGAGGATCACCGGGATCCCGGCCTCGTCGAAGACGGACGCGGTCATCGCGTCGTACGCGGTGAGCATGGGCCACTTCTCGCCGCGCTCCTTGGCGAGGGCGATGTCGCGGACGGTGATGCGGCGTGTGCCCTTGCCCCCGTACAGAGCCCTGCTGCCGTCTGAGGTTGCGGTCTTCGCAGGCTGGGCAGCCGAAAGCTGCGTCATGGCTACGACTCCTTACGTCATCTCGAGGCGCCCTCACGGCGTCCCCGGACCACTCCCCATGGTGGCACCTCGTGTCACGAGCGGCTAGGGGACCCCCGTCACGCGTCCGGCTCCGTCAAGAGCACGGTAAGAATCATTCGATACGGAACCGTCTCGTATCGTAAATGCCCTAGGCTCGGCCGTATGACTGATCCCGCCGTCCCCGCGGCCCCTCGCATACCGGAAGCGGTGCACCGGCGCCGCTGGGCCATCCTCGGGGTGCTCATGCTGAGCCTGCTGATCGTGGTGCTCGACAACTCCATCCTGAACGTCGCCATCAAGACGATCTCCACCCCGGCGCCCACCGGCATCGGCGCCACCCAGAGCGAGCTGGAGTGGGCGATCAACGCCTACACCCTGGTCTTCGCGGGCCTGCTGTTCAGCGCCGGTCTCCTCGGCGACCGCCTCGGCCGCAAGAAGGTGCTGCTCGGCGGACTGCTGGTGTTCGGCGCCGGCTCCGCGCTCGCCGCCTTCTCCGGTTCCCCGGCCGAGCTGATCACCTACCGCGCGGTGATGGGCCTCGGCGCCGCCTTCGTGATGCCGGCCACCCTCGCCGTGCTGATGAACGTCTTCGAACGCGACGAGCAGCCCAAGGCCATCGGCATCTGGGCCGGCGGCGTCGGCCTCGCCATCGCCATCGGACCGATCACCGGCGGTGTGCTGCTCGACCACTTCTGGTGGGGCTCGGTCTTCCTGATCAACGTGCCCATCGTGGTGCTCGCGGTGGCGCTGATGGTGTGGCTGGTGCCCGACTCCCGCGACCCGAACCCCGGCCGGGTCGACCCCGTCGGCGTGGTGCTCTCCGTCGTCGGCCTGGTCCTGCTGGTCTTCGGCATCATCCGCGGCGGCGAGCTGGCCGACTTCACCGACCCGACCGTCCTGGCCACCGTCGGTGCGGGGCTCGCGGTGCTCGTCGCCTTCGTGGTGTTCGAGAAGCGCAGCGACCATCCGTCCATCGACGTCACCTACTTCAAGAACCGGGTCTTCTCGGCCGCCGTCGCCGCCATCGCCCTGGTCTTCTTCGCACTGATGGGCGTGACCTTCTTCTCGGTCTTCTACACCCAGAGCGTGCGCGGCTACACACCGCTGGAGACCGGTCTGCTGATGCTCCCGCTGGCCGCCGCCCAGATGATCTTCGCGCCGCGCGCCCGGCTGCTCGTCGACCGCTTCGGCAACAGGGCCACCACCACCGGCGGCATGCTGCTGCTCGCCGCGATGCTCGGCGCGTTCGCCACCTTCGAGGCGGACACGCCGATCTGGCTGCTGGAGGTCGTCTTCTTCCTCATGGGCACCGGGATGGCGCACATCATGACGCCCACCAGCGTCGTCATCATGCAGGCCCTGCCGCGCGAGAAGGCCGGCTCCGCGTCCGCGCTCAGCAACACCTTCCGCCAGGTCGGCGGCGCGCTCGGGATCGCGGTGCTCGGCTCCGTGCTCTCCGCGGCCTACCGCAACGGCGTCGAGGACGAGCTGACCGCGCTGCCCGCGTCCCTCCACCACACCGCCGGCGAGTCCATCGAGGCCACCCTCGCGGTCGCCGAGCGGCTCGGCCCGCGCGGCGACGCCCTCGTCGCCCCGGCCCACGACGCCTTCCTGCACGCCATGCACATCACCGCCCTGTGCGGCGCGGGCGTGGCGGCGGCCGGCGCCCTGGTGGTGGCCCTGTTCCTGCCGGGCCGCGGGGCGCGGCCGCTGCCGGGCGCACGGGAGCAGGAGCTGGTGACGGCGGAGTAGCCACGGGCGGTGGCGGGGGAGCCGCAAGCGGCGGTGGGGGAGCCGCGGGCCGGGCCGGGGGAGCAGTGAGCGGCCGGGAGTCAGGGGCGGCGGGAGGCACGCCGAGCGGAGCGGCCCGTACCGGCCCGGGGCGCGGGACAGGGAGAATCACTCCCGGTGATCACCGGGAGCCGGTGACCACGGGAAGAGCGATCACGGAAAGGACAGCGACGTGAGGCTCGCCGACAGCCACCCCGGCCAGGACACCCCCACCAGGGGCCGCCCCCGCAGCGAAGCGGTGGAGCGGGCCATCATCGAGGGTGTGGTGAAGCTGCTGGAGGACGGCGTCCCGCTCGCGGAGCTGTCCATCGAGCGGATCGCCCGCACCGCCGGCGTCGGCAAGGCGACCATCTACCGCCGCTGGCCCGGCAAGGAGGAACTGTTCGTCGACGTGGTCCGCGCCGCCGAACCCCCGGACCCCGAACTGCCCGGCACCTCCCTGCGCGACGACCTGGTGGCCCTGCTCGAACAGCTGCGCCGGCGCGGTCTGATGGCCCAGTCGTCGGCGATCCTGCTCAACGTCTACGCCCAGATGAAGAGCAGCCCGAAGATCTGGGCCGCCTACCACGCGAACGTCGTCGAGCCGCGCCGCCGGGCCCAGCTGGAGGTGCTGCGCCGCGGCCAGCGCAACGGCGAACTGCGCGAGGACGTCGACGTCGAGCTGCTGAACGACCTGTTCGTCGGCCCCATGCTGCTGCGCACGGTGATGCGCCCCGGCGCGGACCTGCCGGAGGGCCTGGCGGAGGAGATCGTCGACCGGCTGCTGGAAGGACTGCGGCCGCCCGCCTCACCGACCGTCAGTTCGCCACGCCCGTAGCCGGAATGTGCGCGTTTCGTCACAGTGGCCGCCCAAGGCGCCGCAATCGGAACTCCACGCCCCGCCTTCTTCGTCCTCGCCCCCGTACGGCCGTCATGGGACGGCAGGATCGGAGCCGATCATCCCCTAGGGTCGTAGGTCACGGGGGACGACGGTGTGCACGGCAGGTAGCGAGGCGACGGTATGGCGCAGCAGGCGTACGTGACGGAGACGGACGGCGGCGGCTCGGGACCCGAGCGCCGGGGATCCGGCCTACGGCGCCTGGCGAACCGTCTCGTCAGCGGCTGGCGCGGCGATCCACGGATCTGGCGCCGCGGGCTGGTGGTCGCCGCCCTGGCCGTGCTGCTCGCCCTGGTGATGCTGACGCACGCGCACATCCCCAACCGCTACGGCAACCTCGGCAGCCTCATCGAGACGTTCCTGCCCTGGCTGGGCCTGTTCGTGCCGGTGCTGCTCCTCGCGGGCTTCGTGCGCCGGTCGGCGAGCGCGCTGATCGCGGTGCTGGTGCCGGCGATCGTCTGGCTCAACCTCTTCGGCGGGCTGCTCTCCGACAAGGCCTCCGTCGGCGGTGACCTCACGGTCGCCACGCACAACGTGAACGCCGACAACGCCGACCCGGCCGGCACCGCCCGCGCCGTGGCGGCGTCCGGCGCGGACGTGGTGGCCCTGGAGGAGCTGCGGGCCTCGGCGGTGCCGACGTACGAGAAGGCGCTGGCGTCGACGTACCCGTACCACTCGGTGCAGGGCACGGTCGGGGTGTGGAGCAAGTACCCGCTCGGCGGGATCGCGCCGGTGGACATCAAGCTGGGCTGGACCCGCGCCATGCGGGCCACCGTGACCACCCCGAAGGGGCAGATCGCGGTGTACGTCGCCCATCTGCCGTCGGTGCGGGTGAAGCTGGAGGCCGGGTTCACCGCGCGGCAGCGGGACACCAGCGCCGACGCGCTCGGCGAGGCCATCGCCGCCGAGCGGCTGGAGCGGGTGATCCTGCTCGGCGACCTCAACGGCACCATGAACGACCGCGCGCTCAACGCGGTGACCTCGCAGATGCGCTCCACGCAGGGCGCGGCGGGCAGCGGCTTCGGGTTCAGCTGGCCGGCGTCGTTCCCGATGGCGCGGATCGACCAGATCATGGTCAAGGGGGTCGAGCCGCTCAGTTCCTGGACGCTGCCGGAGACGGGGAGCGACCATCTGCCGGTCGCGGCGCGGGTGAAGCTGTCCACAACGTCCTGACGGGGGCCGGGGAACACGGGGCCGGGGAATACGAGGCTCGGGAATACGGGGCGAGGGCGACTTTGTTCCGCTCTTGAACATACTATGGGGGCAGCACCCCGCTCCCCTCGCTCCCCAGAACGCCCCGGAAAGGCAAGGTCCCCATGCCCCTGGCCCTGCTCGCGCTGGCCATCGGCGCCTTCGGCATCGGCACGACCGAGTTCGTGATGATGGGCCTGCTGCCCGATGTCGCGGCCGACCTGCACATATCCATCCCCAGTGCCGGACACCTGGTCTCCGCGTACGCCCTCGGCGTCGTCATCGGCGCCCCGCTGCTCGCCGCGGTCACCGCCCGCATGTCCCGCCGCGCGGTCCTCATCGGCCTCATGGTGCTGTTCGTGGCGGGCAACGCCCTCTCCGCGTTCGCCCCCGACGAGCACTACCTGCTGGCCGCCCGCTTCCTCAGCGGCCTCCCGCACGGCGCCTTCTTCGGCGTCGGCGCGGTCGTCGCCACCACCCTGGTCGCGCCCGAGCGCAAGGCCCGCTCGGTCTCCCTGATGTTCCTCGGCCTGACCGTCGCCAACATCGCCGGCGTCCCCGCCGCCACCCTCGTCGGCCAGCACCTCGGCTGGCGGGCCGCCTTCCTCGGCGTCAGCGTGATCGGCCTCGCGGCGATCGCCTCCCTCGCCGCGCTGATCCCGCACGACCGCACCCAGGCCCCCTCGGCAGGACTGCGCGGCGAACTGGCCGCCCTGCGCTCCCTCCCCGTCTGGCTGGCCCTCGGCACCACGGTCGCGGGCTTCGGCGCCCTCTTCGCCGCCTACAGCTACATCACCCCGATGCTCACCGACTCCGCCGGCTATGCCGGGTCCAGCGTGACCGTGCTGCTGGCGCTGTTCGGCGTGGGCGCGACGGCCGGCAACCTGCTCGGCGGGCGGTTCGCCGACCACGCGATGCGCGCCACCCTCTTCGGCGGCCTGCTGGCCCTGGCGACGGTGCTGGCCGCCTTCCCGCTGCTGATGGCCACACCCTGGACGGCGGCCCTCGCGGTGGCCCTGCTCGGCACGGCCGCCTTCGTCACCGGCTCACCGTTGCAGCTGATGGTCATGGAGAAGGCCGCCGCGGCCCCCTCCCTCGCCTCCTCCGCCAACCAGGCCGCCTTCAACCTCGCCAACGCGGGTGGCGCCTGGATCGGCGGTCTCGCCCTCGCCGCCGGCTTCGGCGCCACCTCGCCGGCGCTCGCGGGCGCGGTCCTCGCGGTACTGGGCCTCGCGGTCGCGGCGGTCGCCCACGCCGTCGACCGGCGCCGCGCCGCACCGAGCACGGGCCGGAAGCGGCTCGTGGCGGGCGGAATGCCGGCGGAACCGGAGCGCGTACGGAGCTGAACCGCCGCTCGGGGCACGGGAATGCCGCGGCTCCTCCACGCCGCGGCACTGTCCTCCTCGTGTCACCCGCCGCCTCGCGCGACGGAACGGATCAGTTCTGTCCAGGCGGAGCCTGGCCCGCCGGGTTCTGGTTCTCGGACTCCTGCGTGAGCCCGCCGCCGTTGCAGGTGGGCTGCTGGCCTCCTGGCTGGTTCCCGCCGCCGTTGGTGCACTGGGTGTTCACCGGTGTGATCTTGGCGTCGGCGACTCCCGCCGTACCGAGCCCCAGGGCCACCACCGCGGCACCGGCGCCGAACGCCGTGGCAAGCCGCTTCACGGTCAGTCTGCGGGCCGGCCATGGTCGCCGGACAAACGCGAGGGGCCGACGGTCACCGACCGTCGGCCCCTCTGTGCCGTTCCAGCGGGACACCCGCCGTGACCTGCCCCTACAGCACCGGCAGATTCTTCCGCAGCTCGAACGCCGTGACCTCCGAGCGGTACTCCTCCCACTCCTGCCGCTTGTTGCGCAGGAAGAAGTCGAAGACATGCTCTCCGAGGGTCTCGGCGGCCAGTGCGCTGCCCTCCATGAGGGTCAGGGCCTCGCCGAGGTTCTGCGGGAGGGGCTCGATGCCCATCGCGCGGCGCTCGGCGTTGGACAGCGCCCACACGTCGTCCTCGGCGCCCGGCGGAAGCTCGTACCCCTCTTCGATGCCCTTGAGGCCGGCGGCCAGCAGGAGGGCGTAGGCCAGGTACGGGTTGGCCCCGGAGTCCAGGGAGCGGACCTCGACGCGGGCCGAGCCGGTCTTGCCGGGCTTGTACATGGGGACGCGGACCAGCGCGGAGCGGTTGTTGTGGCCCCAGCAGATGTAGGAGGGGGCCTCGCCGCCCGCGCCGGCGGTGCGCTCGGAGCCGCCCCAGATGCGCTTGTAGGAGTTCACCCACTGGTTGGTGACCGCCGAGATCTCCGCGGCGTGCTTGAGCAGGCCCGCGATGAAGGAGCGGCCGACCTTGGAGAGCTGGTACTCCGCGCCGGACTCGTAGAACGCGTTGCGGTCGCCCTCGAAGAGCGAGAGGTGGGTGTGCATACCCGAGCCGGGGTGCTCGGAGAAGGGCTTCGGCATGAAGGTCGCCTGCACCCCCTGCTCCAGCGCCACCTGCTTCATGACCAGGCGGAACGTCATGATGTTGTCCGCCGTGGACAGCGCGTCCGCGTACCGCAGGTCGATCTCCTGCTGGCCCGGCGCGCCCTCGTGGTGGGAGAACTCCACCGAGATGCCCATGGACTCCAGCATGGTGATCGCCTGGCGGCGGAAGTCCATGCCGATGTTCTGCGGGGTGTGGTCGAAGTAGCCGGAGTTGTCGGCCGGCGTCGGGCGCGAGCCGTCGAGCGGCCGGTCCTTCAGCAGGAAGAACTCGATCTCCGGGTGCGTGTAGAAGGTGAAGCCCAGGTCCGAGGTGCGGGCCAGGGCGCGCTTGAGCACGTACCGCGGGTCCGCGAAGGACGGGGAGCCGTCCGGCATGAGGATGTCGCAGAACATCCGGGCGGTGCCGGGGGCCTCCGCGCGCCAGGGCAGGACCTGGAAGGTGGACGGATCGGGCTTGGCGATCATGTCGGACTCGTAGACCCGGGCGAAGCCCTCGATCGCGGAGCCGTCGAAACCGATGCCCTCGTCGAAAGCCTGCTCCAGCTCGGCCGGGGCCACGGCGACGGACTTGAGGAAGCCCAGCACGTCCGTGAACCACAGGCGTACGAACCGGATGTCGCGCTCCTCCAAGGTCCGGAGCACGAACTCCTGCTGCTTGTCCATCTTCCGCTTCCCCATCCTTGCTGGTCAGGCCGCCTGCCCCGCGCACCACCGGGAGGCGGTCGGGCACCTGAGCATCCCACCACAACACCATTTCATGCGCGTTGCGGACCTTGATCGGCCGGCCGACCCCGGTCTGAACGGCTCGGGTACGGCAGGTGTACGGCTCTGGAGCCCATCTTGCCTGCTCGAACCGACATCCGTAACGGGCGTTCGGCCCGCCGAGGCGCCGCAGGTGGATCGGGCCATTCCACGGGCCATTCCTGTGACCTCCCTACGAGACCGGCCGGGTTCCCCATTACGATCAGCGCACCCGACCGTCACTCGTTCCCCAGAAGGGCCGGCCCCATGGGTTCCGCCAAGAACAAGAGCAGTGCGGCGCGCCAGGCGCGCATAGCCGAGATGCGGCGTGCCGAGCAGAACCGCGAGCGCCGCAACCGGATCCTCACCGTCGCCGCGAGCGTGGTGATCGTCGCCGGTCTCGTCGTCGGCGGCGTCGTGCTGGTGCAGTCGCAGTCCGACGACTCCGACACCGCGGCCGGCGACGGCAAGACCACGGGCAAGTTCGTCACCGGCTCGGACGGGGTGCGCACGTGGGAGGGGACGCTGTCCCGCAACCACGTCACGAAGGACGTCAAGTACCCGGTGGAGCCCCCGGTCGGCGGTGACCACCACCAGGCGTGGATGAACTGCAACGGGGACGTCTACACCGAGGAACTGAACAACGTGAACGCCGTGCACTCGCTGGAGCACGGCGCGGTGTGGGTCACCTACAGCAGCAAGGCCTCCAAGGCCGACGTCGACAAGCTGGCCGAGAAGGTCAAGAAGACGCCGTACACGCTGATGAGCCCGAACGACAAGCAGGCCGACCCGATCGTGCTGACGGCGTGGGGCCACCAGCGGACGGTGACCGGCGCGGACGACCCGAACGTGGGCAAGTTCTTCGAGAAGTACGTGCAGGGCGAGCAGACCCCCGAGAAGGGCGCCGCCTGCACGGGCGGACTGCCCCAGTGAGGGGACGGGCACAGTGAGGCACGGAGCGAGGCGGACGCGGTGAGGCACGGAGCGGGGCGGGCACAGTGAGGCGCGGAGCGGGGCGGGCCCGGTGAGGCAGACGCAGGCGTGCTGGATCGCGGGCGCCGCCGCGGCGGCCCTCGTCGCGGCCGGCGCGATCACCTACGCGGTGGCCTCGGACGGCGGCTCGGACGCGGTGCCCGCCGCCGACTCCGCGGACGCCGGGTTCGCGCGCGACATGGCGGTCCACCACCAGCAGGCGGTGGAGATGTCGTACATCGTGCGCGACCGCACCGACGACGAGGACGTGCGGCGCCTCGCGTACGACATCGCGCAGACCCAGGCCAACCAGCGCGGCATGCTGCTGGGCTGGCTGGACCTGTGGAAGCTGCCGAAGGTGTCCGCCGAGCCGCCGATGAGCTGGATGGGCATGGGCGACGCCCCGTCCAAGGGCGACGGCTCGCTGATGCCGGGCATGGCGACCGACGACGAGATGGCGAAGCTGAGCGAGCTGAACGGCAAGGCCGCCGAGGTCTGGTTCCTCCAGCTGATGACGGACCATCACAGGGGCGGCATCCACATGGCCGAGGGCTGTCTGTCCGCCTGCGCGGTCGAGGTGGAGAAGGACCTCGCGCGGGGCATGGCCGAGGCGCAGCAGTCGGACATCGATCTGATGGCGGACCTGCTCGCCGAGCGGGGCGCGAAGGCCCGCTGAGCGGCCCGGAACTCGGATCGCCACCCCATCGCGTCGTTTTGACGATTACACTGGGCGCGTGCCTCAACTACGTCTCGCCCTGAACCAGATCGACTCCCGCGTCGGCGACCTCGGCGGGAACGCCGAGACGATCGTGCGCTGGACCCGGCACTCCGCCGAGCGGGGAGCGCACCTCGTGGCGTTCCCCGAGATGGCGCTGACCGGCTACCCCGTCGAGGACCTGGCGCTGCGCTCGTCCTTCGTCGAGGCGTCCCGCGCGGCCCTGCGCGCGCTCGCCGCCCGCCTCGCCGAGGAGGGCTTCGGCGAGCTGCCGGTGCTCGTCGGCTATCTCGACCGCAGCGAGACCGCGCAGCCGAGGTACGGCCAGCCGGCCGGCGCCCCGCGGAACGCGGCGGCGGTGCTGCACCGCGGCGAGGTGGCGCTCACCTTCGCCAAGCACCACCTGCCGAACTACGGCGTCTTCGACGAGTTCCGCTACTTCGTGCCCGGCGACACCCTGCCGGTGCTGCGGCTGCACGGCGTCGACATCGCGCTCGCCATCTGCGAGGACCTGTGGCAGGACGGCGGCCGGGTGCCGGCGGCCCGCTCCGCCGGGGCCGGGCTGCTGCTCTCCGTCAACGCCTCGCCGTACGAGCGGGAGAAGGACGACACCCGGCTGGAGCTGGTCCGCAAGCGGGCCCAGGAGGCCGGCTGCACCACCGCCTACCTCGCCATGACGGGCGGACAGGACGAGCTGGTGTTCGACGGCGACTCGATCGTCGTCGACGCGGACGGCGAGGTGGTGGCCCGCGCGGCCCAGTTCGCCGAGGAATGCCTGGTCATCGACCTGGACCTGCCGGCCGCGGCAGCGGACGCGCCGACCGGCGTGGTCGACGACGGGCTGAGCGTCGACCGCCTGGTGCTCTCCGAGGAACCGGTGCCGGCGTACGAGCCGCAGTACACCGGCGGGTACGCCGAGCGGCTGGACGACGACGCGGAGGTGTACGCGGCACTGGTCGTGGGCCTGCGCGCGTACGTCCTCAAGAACGGCTTCCGGTCGGTGCTGATCGGACTGTCCGGCGGAATCGATTCGGCGCTGGTCGCCGCGATCGCCTGCGACGCGGTCGGCGCACCGAACGTGTACGGCGTGTCGATGCCCTCGAAGTACTCCTCCGAGCACTCCAGGGGCGACGCGGCCGAGCTGGCGCGGCGCACCGGGCTGAACTTCCGCACCGTCCCCATCGAGCCGATGTTCGACGCCTACATGGGCTCCCTCGGCCTGACCGGACTCGCGGAGGAGAACCTCCAGTCCCGGCTGCGCGGCACCCTCCTGATGGCCCTCTCCAACCAGGAGGGCCACATCGTGCTCGCCCCCGGCAACAAGTCCGAGCTGGCCGTCGGCTACTCGACGCTGTACGGCGACTCGGTGGGCGCGTACGGCCCCATCAAGGACGTCTACAAGACCTCCGTGTTCCGCCTCGCCACCTGGCGCAACAAGGCGGCCGAGGAACGCGGCGAGACCCCGCCCATCCCCGAGAACTCCATCAGCAAGCCCCCGAGCGCCGAACTGCGGCCCGGCCAGGTGGACACCGACTCGCTGCCGGACTACCCCGTCCTGGACGCCATCCTGGCGCGCTACGTCGACCGCGACGAGGGCGCCGACACCATCGTCGCCGCCGGCTTCGACGCCGACCTGGTCACCCGGACGCTGCGCATGGTGGACACCGCGGAGTACAAGCGCCGCCAGTACCCGCCGGGCACCAAGATCTCCCCGAAGGGCTTCGGCAAGGACCGCCGCCTGCCCATCACGAACAGCTGGCGCGAGACGGGCTGAGCCCCGACTCCCCACGACACCGACCGGGCCGCGGAACGGGCGGTGCCCCTACTGCTGCTGCTTGCGGGCCAGCTCCGCCAGTACCTGGTACAGCGGTTCCGTGGCCCGGCGGCGGTACTCCTGGATGGCCCAGCCGTTGCCGTCCGGGTCGTCGAAGTACATGAAGGTGGCGCCGTCGTCCGGGGCGTACTGGACCGGCTCGGAGATCTCCAGGCCCCGTTCGACGAACTCCGCGCGGGTCGCCTTGATGTCGGCGACGCAGAGCTGGAGGCCCTGGTAGGAGCCGGGGGCGGGCTTGGGGCCGCGGGTGAGTTCCCAGACGCTGTCGCCGAGGGCGATGGAGCAGCCGGAGCCGGGCGGGGTCAGCTGGACGATGCGCATGCCCGGCATGACCTCCTGGTCGATGTCGACGTGGAAGCCGACCTTGTCCCGGTAGAAGTCCCGGGCCCGGTCGATGTCGCTCACGGGCAGCGGGATCACTTCGAGGGTCAGGTCCATCACGAGACTCCTTCGTCGCCTGCCGGTTGGAACCGCCACCGCGTCTGGCTGAACGGCTCCCCCTTACCGAAGCCGAAAACCGTGCGCGGCGCCACCCTGAAGACGAGGGCCCGTCCGGCGCCGTGGTGGAAGCAGCCGTCCCGCACCTCGAAGTGCCAGAACGCGCCGTACTTCGCCTCCCACGCGGCCGCCAGCTCGCGCAGCCGCCCGTCGTCGCCGACGCGGGCCGCCGCGCCCTCCACCACCAGGTCGTACCCCTCGTTCCAGGTGTTGGTGCCGGTGGTCAGCACCACCTGCGGGTTGGCCGCCAGGTTGCGCGCCTTGCGCTCCCGCGGCCCGGTGCAGAAGTGCAGCGCGCCGGCCGACCAGACCGCGGGCAGCGGTGTGACATGCGGACGTCCGTCCGGACGTACCGTCGAGATCCAGAACAGCTCGGCCGCGGCGAGCAGGGCCTCGGCCCGCGCCCAGGGGATCGCGGTGGCCGTCTCGTCGCTGTACCGGGGGTCGAGCCGGGTGTGCGGAGGTGCGCCGGTCATGAGGGGTCCTTTCCACGCTCACGAGTGCAGACTCCGTCCACCCGTCGAACTCATCGCCGCCCGCGGCACACACTCCGGTTAGGCTCGGCTCGTACGACAGTGATCTCGTACGACGTCGATCCGGACGGGAGGCCTGGGATGACGGCGCCGGGGCGCAGGAGCAGTACCTTCACACGGCTGCTGCGGCACGGTTTCACCGACGCCTCGGCCGCCGAGCGCCTGCTGGACAGCCCGGAGCTGGCCCCCGTGCGCAACGATCCGGTGCTGCTGGAGGCGCTGGGCGCCACCGCCGACCCCGATCTGGCCCTGCACGGCCTGCTGCGGCTGCTGGAGGCGCAGCAGACCCCCGCCGCCCGCCGGGAGCTGCTCGACACGGTGATAGCGGCCAAGCCGCTGCGCGACCGCCTGCTCGGCGTGCTGGGCGCCTCCGCCGCGCTCGGCGAGCACCTGGCCCGGCACGCCGGCGACTGGCAGGCGCTGGTCATGTACGAGCCGCGCGACCTGCATCCCGGTGTGGAGGAGTTCGAGCGCTGTCTGGGCGGGGCGGCCGACCCGGTGGAGCTGCGGGTCGCCTACCGGCGCTGTCTGCTGTCCATCGCCGCACGCGACGTGTGCGGCACCACGGATGTCGCCCAGACCGCCGCCGAGCTGGCCGATCTCGCCACCGCCACCCTGCGCGCCGCGCTGCGCCTGGCGGCGGCGGACGCGCCGGAGGACGCCGCGGTGTGCCGGCTGGCGGTGATCGCGATGGGCAAGTGCGGCGGCCACGAGCTGAACTACGTGTCCGACGTGGACGTCATCTTCGTCGGCGAGGCCGTGGAGGGCGCCGACGAGGCCAAGGCCCTCAAGGCCGCCACCAAGCTCGCCTCGCACCTGATGCGGATCTGCTCGGAGACCACCGTCGAGGGGTCGATCTGGCCGGTCGACGCCAATCTGCGCCCCGAGGGCCGCAACGGCCCGCTGGTACGGACCCTCAGCAGCCATCTCGCCTACTACCAGCGCTGGGCCAAGACCTGGGAGTTCCAGGCCCTGCTCAAGGCCCGCCCGGTCGCCGGCGACCCGGAGCTGGGCGAGAGCTACGTGACCGCCGTGGCGCCGCTGGTGTGGCAGGCCGCGGAGCGGGAGAACTTCGTCGCCGACGTGCAGAAGATGCGCCGGCGGGTGGTGGAGAACATCCCGGTCGCCGAGGTCGATCGCGAGCTGAAGCTCGGCCCCGGCGGCCTGCGCGACGTCGAGTTCGCCGTCCAGCTGCTCCAGCTGGTGCACGGCCGCGCGGACGCCTCGCTGCGCAGCGGCACCACCCTGGACGCCCTGCGCGCGCTGGCCGCCGGCGGGTACGTGGGGCGCGCGGACGCGACCCAGCTGGAGGACGCGTACCGCTTCCTGCGCCTGATGGAGCACCGCATCCAGCTGTACCGGCTGCGCCGCACCCACCTGGTGCCCGAGGCGGAGGACGACCAGCGCCGCCTCGGCCGCTCGCTGGGCCTGCGCACCGACCCGGTGGCCGAGCTGAACCGCGAGTGGAAGCGGCACGCGGCCGTGGTGCGCCGGCTGCACGAGAAGCTGTTCTACCGGCCGCTGCTCGACGCGGTCGCCCAGCTCGCGCCGGGCGAGGCCCGGCTCAGCCCGGAGGCGGCCCGCGAACGCCTGGTCGCCCTCGGCTACGCCGACCCGGCCGGCGCCCTGCGGCACCTGGAGGCGCTGGCCTCCGGCGTCACCCGCAAGGCCGCCATCCAGCGCACCCTGCTGCCGGTGCTGCTCGGCTGGTTCGCGGACTCCGCCGACCCGGACGCCGGTCTGCTCAACTTCCGCAAGGTGTCCGACGCGCTCGGCAAGACACCCTGGTACCTGCGGCTGCTGCGGGACGAGGGCGCCGCCGCGCAGAACCTCGCCCGGGTGCTGTCCGCCGGCCGGCTCGCCCCCGATCTGCTGATGCGCGCCCCGGAGGCGGTGGCGCTCCTCGGCGACGGCGACGGCGGCGGTCTGGAACCGCGCTCCCTGGCCCACCTCGAACAGGAGATCGTGGCCGCCGTCGGCCGCGCCGGGTCCGCCGAGCAGGCGGTCACCGCCGCACGTGGCGTGCGCCGCCGCGAGCTGTTCCGTACGGCCGCCGCCGACATCGTCGGCTCCTACGGCACCGAGGACCGGCCCGCCGAGGCCGATCAGGGCGCCCTGGTGGACCGGGTGGGCGCCGCGGTGTCCGACCTGACGGCCGCGACCCTCGCCGGGACGCTGCGCGCGGTGGTGGACGGCTGGGGCGGGACGCTGCCGACCCGATTCGCGGTCATCGCCATGGGCCGCTTCGGCGGCCACGAACTGGGTTACGGCTCCGACGCGGACGTGCTGTTCGTGCACGAGCCGCGCGACGGCGTCGACGAGCGCGAGGCCGCGGAGGCGGCGAACCGGGTCGTCTCCGAGATGCGCCGGCTGCTCCAGATCCCCAGCGCCGACCCGCCCCTGCTGATCGACGCCGATCTGCGGCCGGAGGGCAAGTCCGGGCCGCTGGTGCGCACCCTGAAGTCGTACGAGGCGTACTACCGCCGCTGGTCCCTGGTCTGGGAGTCCCAGGCGCTGCTGCGGGCCGAGCCGGTCGCCGGGGACGAGGACCTGGGCCGCCGGTTCATCGAGCTGATCGACCCGCTGCGCCATCCCGCGCGAGGGCTCGGCGACGACGCGGTCCGAGAGATCCGCCGGCTGAAGGCCCGGATGGAGTCCGAGCGGCTGCCCCGCGGCGTCGACCCCAAGCTGCACGCCAAGCTCGGACCGGGCGGCCTCTCCGACGTCGAGTGGACCGTCCAGCTCCTGCAGATGCGGCACGGCGCGGCCCACGAGACGCTGCGCACCACCCGTACCCGTGAGGCGCTGGCCGCGGCGCGTGAGGCCGGTCTGATCGGCGCCGAGGACGCGGCGACCCTGGACGAGGCCTGGGTCCTGGCGACCCGGGTGCGCAACGCGGTGATGCTGGTCAGGGGCCGGGCGGGGGACACCTTCCCGTCGGATCCGCGGGAGCTGGCCGCCGTGGGCCGCTATCTCGGCTACGGCCCCGGTCATGTGGGCGACATGCTCGACGCGTACCGCCGTACGACGCGGCTGGCGCGGGGTGTGGTGGAGGAGCTGTTCTACGGGACGGTGTGAGAGCCCGGCCGCCCCGCCGGCGGCGTGGTCAGGCCACGGTCTGGCGGGCCGGCCGTGGCGGGGCCGGCCTCGGCAGGCTGTGCGGCAGGGCGCCGTACCAGACGCGGGCCACGCCGTAGCCGAAGGAGAGGCAGAGGATGCCGCCCACCGCGTCCAGCCAGAAGTGGTTGGCGGTGGCGACGATGACGACCAGGGTGACGGCCGGGTAGACCAGGCCGAGGATCCGCACCCACGGCACGGTGGCCAGCGCGAAGATCGTCAGGCCGCACCACAGCGACCAGCCGATGTGCATCGACGGCATCGCCGCGTACTGGTTGGACATGTTCTTCAGATCGCCGGACGCCATCGAGCCCCAGGTCTGGTGGACCAGGACGGTGTCGATGAAGTGGCCGCCGGTCATCAACCGGGGCGGTGCGAGCGGATACAGGTAGTAACCGACCAGGGCCACACCGGTGGTGGCGAAGAGCACCGTGCGGGTCGCCGCGTAACGGCCGGGGTGACTGCGGTACAGCCACACGAGGACACCGAGCGTCACCACGAAGTGCAGCGTCGCGTAGTAGTAGTTCATGCCCACGATCAGCCAAGTGACCGCGTTCACCGTGTGGTTGACCGACTGCTCGACGGCGATGCCGAGCTGCTGCTCGGCCTTCCAGATCCAGTCCGCGTTGCGCAGCGCCTCCGCCTTCTGCTCCGGCACGGCGTTGCGGATCAGTGAGTACGTCCAGTAACTCACCGCGATCAGCAGGATCTCGAACCACAGCCGGGGACGGCGCGGGGTGCGCAGCCGGCCCAGAACGCTTCGCGGGGTCTGCCCCGTTTCGTCCGCCGCTTCGGCCATGACGGGCTGCGGAACGGCCTCTTCGCGGCCTTCCAATGTCGTCACGGTCGTCTCACCCATGGGCACAGAGTCTGCCAGAAAAGCGTTCCCCCACCGATCATCCCCTGGTCGGGTGAGGGCCGCATGTTGTACGCCGGCCGGACACCCGCCCGTACTGCGCGCGCAGGGCGCCCGGTCCGGTGTCCTCCGCCCTAAGGACGATTTCGGTCCCCAGGGGCCGAAGCGGTCGAACCGCGCACCACCAGCTCCGGCATGAACACGAATTCGCTGTGCGGCGCCGGCGTCCCGCCGATCTCCTCCAGCAACGTGCGGACCGCGGCCTGCCCCATCGCCGGCACCGGCTTGCGCACGGTGGTCAGCGGCGGATCGGTGAAGGCGATGAGCGGGGAGTCGTCGAAGCCGACGACGGAGATGTCCTTGGGCACGTCGAGGCCGAGCTGGCGGGCCGCGCGTATCGCGCCCAGCGCCATCATGTCGCTCGCGCACACGATGGCCGTGCAGTCGCGGTCGATGAGCGCGTGCGCGGCGGCCTGGCCGCCCTCCAGGGTGTACAGCGAGTGCTGGACCAGTTCGGTCTCGACCTCCTCGGCCGCCAGCCCCAGCTGGTCCTGCACGGCCCGGACGAAACCGTCGATCTTCCGCTGTACCGGCACGAACCGCTTCGGGCCGAGCGCGAGCCCGATCCGGGTGTGGCCGAGCGAGACCAGGTGCGTGACCGCCAGCGTCATCGCCGCGCGGTCGTCGGGGGAGATGAACGGCGCCTGCACCTTCGGCGAGAAGCCGTCGACGAGGACGAAGGGAACGCCCTGCGCGCGCAGCTGCTCGTAGCGCTGCATGTCGGCGGTGGTGTCCGCGTGCAGTCCGGAGACGTAGATGATGCCGGCGACCCCGCGGTCCACCAGCATCTCGGTCAGCTCGTCCTCGGTCGAGCCGCCGGGGGTCTGGGTGGCCAGCACCGGGGTGTAGCCCTGCCGGGTCAGCGCCTGTCCGATGACCTGGGCGAGGGCCGGGAATATCGGGTTCTCCAGCTCGGGCGTGATCAGGCCCACCAGACCGGCGCTGCGCTGCCGCAGCCGCACCGGACGTTCGTAGCCCAGTACGTCGAGCGCGGCCAGCACCGATTGGCGGGTGGTGGCGGCGACGCCAGGCTTCCCGTTGAGGACGCGGCTGACGGTCGCTTCGCTCACCCCCGCCTGCGCAGCGATGTCCGCAAGCCGTGTGGTCACAGGGTGGGACTGTACCGGCCGGGTCTCGCCTTGCCCACCAACCGAACGCCGGGTGCGAGCGCTTGCACGGCTCACTCCGGGTTGCTGCGTCATCGCGTCCCCTCGTTTTTCCTAGGTCGGCTTCCGATCGGCGTCCGCCTTCGCAACGGATGGTCCCCCGCGCCGGAAACGTATGGCAAGAGCTTGCAGAGTCTTGCACAACTCCGCGCGTCCCCGCTCAGTAGCGGTAGGTAGCGGTCTCGGGACGGCTGCCGAGAGGTCACGCGCGGATAACTTCAGTGATGCCTTGCACTTTTTTTCTGCAAGGTCTTTCGCAACGCTTACACGGCTGTTACGTTCCAGTCGCCCGGCGGCCGCAACGGCGCAGTCGGCAAGTCGCAAGGGGCGGCAGACGGGACCGCCCCCTGCACCACACGGGCTTTCACCCTCAAGGAGAACTCATGCGGCGTGGCATAGCGGCCACCGCGCTGGTGGCGTCCCTCGCTCTCGCGGCGACGGCCTGCGGCGGAGACGACAGCAGCGACAGCTCGGACGGGCCGGTCACCATCACCTGGTGGGACACCTCCAACGCGACCAACGAGGCGCCGACGTACCAGGCCCTGGTCAAGGAGTTCGAGGCCGCCAACAAGGGCATCAAGGTCAAGTACGTCAACGTGCCCTTCGACCAGGCGCAGAACAAGTTCGACACGGCCGCCGGCTCCAAGGGCGCCCCGGACATCCTGCGCTCCGAGGTCGGCTGGACCCCGGCCTTCGCCAAGAAGGGCTTCTTCCTGCCGCTGGACGGCACCGAGGCCCTGGCCGAGCAGGACAAGTTCAAGTCGAACCTGATCGAGCAGGCCAAGTACGAGGGCAAGACCTACGGCGTCCCCTTCACCACGGACACGCTCGCCCTTGTCTACAACAAGGAGCTGTTCGAGAAGGCCGGCGTCGAGGCCCCCAAGACCTGGGACGACCTGAAGAAGGCCGCCGCCACGATCAAGAAGAAGACCGGCGTCGACGGCTACTGGGGCTCCACCCAGGCCTACTACGCCCAGTCCTTCCTGCACGGCGAGGGCACCGACACCGTCGACGTCGACGCCAAGAAGATCACGGTCACCTCGCCCGAGGCCAAGAAGGCCTACGGCACCTGGGAGAGCCTGTTCGACGGCAAGGGCCTGCACAAGGCCGACACCACCGCCGACGCCTACGCCCACATCCAGGAGGCGTTCGTCAACGGCAAGGTCGCCTCGATCATCCAGGGCCCGTGGGAGATCACGAACTTCTACAAGGGTTCGGCCTTCAAGGACAAGAACAACCTCGGCATCGCCACCGTCCCGGCCGGTTCCTCCGGCAAGGCGGGCGCCCCGACCGGCGGTCACAACCTGTCCGTCTACGCGGGCTCGGACGAGGCGCACCAGAAGGCCGCGCTGAAGTTCGTGAACTTCATGACCTCGGTCAAGGCGCAGGAGACCATCGCGCTGAAGAACTCCACGCTGCCCACCCGTGACGACGCCTACACCGACAAGGTCAAGGCCGACCCGGGCATCGCCGGCTACCAGACGGTGCTCGCCGCCGCCCAGCCGCGCCCGGCGCTGCCCGAGTACAGCTCGCTGTGGGGTCCGCTCGACGACGAACTGCTCAAGATCGCCGGCGGCAAGGTGTCGCTGGACGAGGGCCTGAGCAACGCCGAGACCTCGATCGCCAAGCTGGTCCCGGACTTCAGCAAGTAAGCCCGTGTGGCCGCCGGATCCTCCAGCTCAGAGGGGGAAGGATCCGGCGGCCATCGGCCTGTGAGCCGTACTGATCGATCTGCCGAATCACTAGAAGGTTGTCGAACCATGACAGTCGCCATCGACCGTGCGACCGGCAAGCGGAGCGGTGACCGCGGTCCCCGGCCCGGGCTGGGCCGGCGTCTCAAGCGCAGCTATCAGAAGCACTGGTACGCCTACGCGATGATCACCCCGGTGATCCTGGTGCTGGGCGCCCTGGTGCTGTACCCCCTTGCCTACGGCCTCTACCTGACGCTCACCGACGCCGACAGCCTGAACTCGGCTCGCACCATCGGCGCCAACGAGATCGAGGCGACCTACAAGTTCATCGGCATCGACAACTACGCCGACATCCTGTGGGGCGAGACGGCGTACGACCGCTTCTGGTCCCACTTCATCTGGACGATCGTGTGGACGGCCGCCTGTGTGGCGCTGCACTACTCGATCGGTCTCGGCCTCGCCCTGCTGCTCAACCAGAAGCTGCGCGGGCGGACCTTCTACCGGCTGATCCTGGTCCTGCCGTGGGCGGTGCCGACCTTCGTCACCGTCTTCGGCTGGCGCTTCATGCTGGCCGACACCGGCCTGATCAACTCCGCGCTGGAGTTCCTGCACCTGCCGACCCCGGCGTGGCTGGAGGACACCTTCTGGCAGCGGTTCGCCGCGATCATGGTCAACACCTGGTGCGGTGTGCCGTTCATGATGGTCTCCCTCCTCGGCGGCCTGCAGTCCATCGACAACACGCTGTACGAGGCGTCCGAGATGGACGGCGCCAGCCGCTGGCAGCAGTTCCGCTACGTCACCCTGCCCGGCCTGCGCACGGTCAGCTCCACCGTGATCCTCCTCGGCGTCATCTGGACCTTCAACCAGTTCGCCATCATCTTCCTGCTGTTCGGCAACACCGCCCCGGACGCGCAGATCCTCGTCACCTGGGCCTACCAGCTCGGCTTCGGACAGCAGCCGCGCGAGTTCGCCGAGTCGGCCGCCTACGGCATCCTGCTGCTGGGCATCCTGATCGTCTTCACCTCCTTCTACCGCCGCTGGCTGAACCGCAATGAGCAAGCCGCGATCTGAGGCAGGAGCCCACATGAGCACCACGACCGTCACCCAGTCCGCCGACACGGACCAGGCCGCCCCCGCCCCCGCCCCCGCGCCCGCCAAGGTGCGCGGCCGCGGTGAGCGCAGCCTCGCCGCTACCCTCGCCTCCCACGGCATGCTCACGGTCGCGAGCCTGATCGCGCTGTTCCCGATCGTCTGGCTGGTCTTCCTGTCCCTCGGCCCGGACAAGGACGACTACCTGCACCCGGGGCGCATCTGGTCGACGATGACCCTGGACAACTACACCTTCGTGCTCCAGAAGACGAACTTCACCGACTGGCTGATCAGCTCGATGATCGTCTCGCTGGGCACCACCGTCATCGGCGTGATCATCGCGGCCACCACCGGCTACGCGGTCTCCCGCATGCGCTTCCCCGGCTACCGGAAGTTCATGTGGGTGCTGCTGGTCACCCAGATGTTCCCGATCGCCGTGCTGATCGTGCCGATGTACCAGATCCTGTCGCAGCTCCAGCTCATCGACACCTACCTCGGCCTGATCCTCGTCTACTGCTCCACCGCGGTCCCGTACTGCGCCTGGCTGCTCAAGGGCTACTTCGACACCATCCCCTTCGAGATCGACGAGGCCGGCCGCGTCGACGGGCTCTCCCCGTTCGGCACCTTCCTGCGGCTGATCCTGCCGCTGGCCCGGCCGGGTCTCGCGGTGGCCGCGTTCTACAGCTTCATCACCGCCTTCGGCGAGGTCGCGTTCGCCACCACGTTCCTGCTGGACGACGAGAAGTACACGTTCGCCGTCGGTCTGCAGAGCTTCGTCAGCGAGCACGACGCCCAGCGCAATCTGATGGCCGCGACCGCGGTGCTCATCGCGATACCGGTGTCCGCGTTCTTCTACCTCGTGCAGAAGAACCTGGTGACCGGACTCACCGCGGGCGGCACCAAGGGCTGACGCCCTCCAGGGAAAGACTCCCGCGCCCTGTCGCGCGGGTGGCGGCCGCGGTGTCCATCCGACCCCGCTGTCACCGCGGCCGCCTCATCACCCCGCCCCGCCGCCGTACCCACGCCTCCATGACATCGATTCGGTTAGACATCAAGGACGCCATGAGCCAGCACTCCGCCGACCCGGCACCGAACTCCGCAGTCGCCACCGTCGCCAAGCGCCGCGACTGGTGGCGGGACGCGGTGATCTACCAGGTCTATCCGCGCAGCTTCGCCGACAGCAACGGCGACGGCATGGGCGACCTGGAAGGTGTACGCTCCCGACTCCCGTACCTGCGCGACCTCGGCGTGGACGCCGTGTGGCTCAGCCCCTTCTACGCCTCCCCGCAGGCCGACGCCGGCTACGACGTCGCCGACTACCGGGCCGTGGACCCCATGTTCGGCAACCTCCTGGACGCCGACGCGCTGATCCGGGACGCCCACGAGCTGGGCTTGCGGATCATCGTGGACCTGGTGCCCAACCACTCCTCCGACCACCACGAGTGGTTCAAGCGCGCCGTCGCCGAGGGCCCCGGCTCGCCGCTGCGCGAGCGCTACCACTTCCGCCCCGGCAAGGGCGCGAACGGCGAACTCCCGCCCAACGACTGGGAGTCCATCTTCGGCGGCCCCGCCTGGACCCGTGTCACCGAGCCCGACGGCACCCCCGGCGAGTGGTACCTGCACCTGTTCGCCCCCGAGCAGCCCGACTTCAACTGGGACCACCCGGCGGTCGGCGACGAGTTCCGTTCCATCCTGCGCTTCTGGCTCGACATGGGCGTCGACGGCTTCCGCATCGACGTCGCCCACGGCCTGGTGAAGGCCGACGGTCTGCCGGACCTCGGCTCGCACGACCAGCTGAAGCTGCTGGGCAACGATGTCATGCCGTTCTTCGACCAGGACGGCGTGCACGAGATCTACCGCCAGTGGCGCCTCGTCCTCGACGAGTACGCCGGTGAGCGCATCTTCGTCGCCGAGGCGTGGACGCCGACCGTCGAGCGCACCGCGAACTACGTCCGCCCCGACGAGCTGCACCAGGCGTTCAACTTCCAGTACCTGGGCACCCACTGGGACGCCGAGGAGCTGCGCACGGTCATCGACCGCACGCTGGAGGCGATGCGCCCGGTCGACGCGCCCGCGACCTGGGTGCTCTCCAACCACGACGTCACCCGGCACGCCACCCGGTTCGCCAACCCGCCCGGCCTCGGCACCCAGATCCGCACCGCCGGCGACCGCGAGCTGGGCCTGAAGCGGGCCCGCGCGGCGAGCCTGCTGATGCTGGCGCTGCCCGGCTCGGCCTACGTCTACCAGGGCGAGGAGCTCGGCCTGCCGGACGTCGTCGACCTGCCGGACGAGGTGCGCCAGGACCCGGCGTACTTCCGCGGCGAGGGCCAGGACGGCTTCCGCGACGGCTGCCGGGTGCCGATCCCGTGGACCCGTACGGGCTCCTCCTACGGCTTCGGCGACGGCGGCAGCTGGCTGCCCCAGCCGGAGGTGTGGGGCGAGCTGAGCGTCGAGGCGCAGACCGGCGTGCCCGGCTCCACCCTGGAGCTGTACCGCTCCGCGCTGGCCGTCCGGCGCGCGCAGCCGGACCTCGGCGCCGGTGACGCGGTGGAGTGGCTGAAGGCGCCCGAGGGCGTACTGGCCTTCAGGCGCGGGGAGTTCGTCTGCGTCGCCAACACCGGCGGCGAGTCGGTGACGACCCCGGCCCACGGGCGGCTGCTGCTCGCCAGCGGTGAGGTGCTGGAGGGCGACGGCGAGGTGAAGCTGCCCGCCGACACCACGGTGTGGTTCAGCACGGCTCAGTAACTTCTTGCGGTAACTTCCGTCGGCCCGCTGCCCTTTTGGGCAGCGGGCCTTTAACATCTGGCCACCGCAAGGTTTCTGAAAGATTTCAGCAAAGCCATGCGGCAGTACGTCGCAGCATGTCCCTTCAAAGGTGAAGGAACCCCCACATGGCCAGCAGCAGAATCGTTTCGGGCGCCGTGACGCTCGCCGCGGCGGCAGCCTTCCTGGCACCCGCCACCGCCGCCCAAGCCGCCCCGCCCGGCACCAAGGACGTCACCGCCGTCCTCTTCGAGTGGAACTTCGCCTCCGTGGCGAAGGAGTGCACCACCCGCCTCGGCCCCGCCGGCTACGGCTACGTCCAGGTCTCCCCGCCCGCCGAGCACATACAGGGCGCGCAGTGGTGGACCTCGTACCAGCCCGTCAGCTACAAGATCGCCGGCCGGCTCGGCGACCGCACCGCCTTCAAGAACATGGTCGACACCTGCCACGCGGCCGGAGTGAAGGTCGTCGCGGACACCGTCATCAACCACATGGCCGCCGGCAACGGCACCGGCACCGGCGGCTCGTCGTACACCAAGTACAACTACCCGGGCCTGTACTCGTCGTACGACTTCGACGACTGCACCGCCCAGATCAGCAACTACCAGGACCGCTGGAACGTCCAGCGCTGCGAACTGGTCGGCCTCGCCGACCTGGACACCGGCGAGAACTATGTGCGCGGCGCGATCGCCGGGTACATGAACGACCTGCTCTCGCTCGGCGTGGACGGCTTCCGCATCGACGCCGCCAAGCACATCGACACCGCCGACCTGGCGAACATCAAGTCCCGCCTGACCAACCCTTCCGTCTACTGGAAGCAGGAGGTCATCCACGGCAGCGGCGAGGCCGTCCAGCCCACCGAGTACACCGGCAACGGCGACGTCCAGGAGTTCCGCTACGCCTACGACCTCAAGCGGGTCTTCAACAACGAGAACCTCGCCTACCTCAAGAACTACGGCGAGGGCTGGGGCTACCTGAGCAACGGGTCCGCCGGGGTCTTCGTCGACAACCACGACACCGAGCGCAACGGCTCCACCCTCAGCTACAAGGACAACGCCAACTACACCCTGGCCAACGTCTTCATGCTGGCCTGGCCGTACGGCGCGCCCGACATCAACTCCGGCTACGAGTTCACCGACCACGACGCCGGCCCGCCCAACGGCGGCCAGGTGAACGCCTGCTGGCAGAACGGCTGGAAGTGCCAGCACGCCTGGCCGGAGATCCAGCGCATGGTCGCCTTCCGCAACGCCACCCGCGGCGCGGCGGTCACCAATTGGTGGGACAACGGCGGCGACGCGATCGCCTTCGGGCGCGGAGCCAAGGGCTTCGTCGCCATCAACCACGAGGCGTCCTCGCTGACCCGCACCTACCAGACCTCGCTGCCCGCGGGGACGTACTGCAACGTGCAGAGCAACACGACGGTGACGGTGAACTCCAGCGGCCAGCTCACCGCCACACTGGGCTCGAACACGGCGCTGGCCGTGTACGCGGGCAAGTCCAGCTGCTGAGATCCCGTGCGCAAGGGTCGTGAAAATCCTTTCCGTTGCTTTCATGACCCTTGCTGCAAGCCTTGCTCCGGGGATACCGTCGCGCCCGGGGTCGGACCCGAATGAGCCGTAATCGCAAGGAGTTCACGCCTGTGATACCGAGATGGCCGGCGCCTGGGACGCGCCGCACCGCGCACAGCAGACGGGCAGCGGCCGTCACCGTCGCCGCGCTCGCCGCGGCGCTGGTCCAACCGCTCGCCGCCCACGCGGCGCCGCCGCCCCCGCCGTCCGACGCCGCACTGGCGAAGACGGCCGCGCGCCACGACCTGACCCGCGAGCAGTTCTACTTCGTCCTGCCGGACCGCTTCGCCAACGGCGACACCGGCAACGACAAGGGCGGACTGACCGGATCCCGTTTGGCCACCGGCTACGACCCCACCGACAAGGGCTTCTACCAGGGCGGTGACCTCAAGGGCCTGACCAAGAGGCTCGACTACATCAAGGGCCTCGGCACCACCGCCATCTGGCTCGCCCCGATCTTCAAGAACCAGCCCGTGCAGGGCGAGGGGGCGAACGCCTCGGCCGGTTACCACGGCTACTGGATCACCGACTTCACCCAGGTCGACCCGCACTTCGGCACCAACGAGGACCTCAAGACCCTCATCTCCAAGGCGCACGCCAAGGGCATGAAGGTGTTCTTCGACGTCATCACCAACCACACCGCCGACGTCGTCGACTACAAGGAGAAGTCCTACGAGTACCTCGCCAAGGGCGCCTTCCCGTACCTGACGGAGGACGGTGAGCCCTTCGACGACGCCGACTACGCCGACGGCACCCGCGACTTCCCGGCCGTCGACGAGGACTCCTTCCCGCGCACCCCGGTCGTCGCCGAGGCCAAGCAGGACACCAAGGTCCCGTCCTGGCTGAACGACCCGACGATGTACCACAACCGCGGTGACTCCACCTGGGCCGGCGAGTCGTCCACCTACGGCGACTTCGTCGGCCTCGACGACCTGTGGACCGAGCGTCCCGAGGTCGTCGAGGGCATGGAGAAGATCTACCGGCGCTGGGTGCGGGACTTCGACATCGACGGCTTCCGGATCGACACCGTGAAGCACGTCAACATGGAGTTCTGGACGCAGTGGGCGACCGCCCTCGACGCCTACGCGGCGAAGAAGGGCCGCGACGACTTCTTCATGTTCGGCGAGGTCTACTCCGCCGACACGAACGTCACCGCCCCGTACGTCACCGAGGGCCGCCTCGACTCCACCCTCGACTTCCCCTTCCAGGACGCGGCCCGCGGCTACGCCTCCCAGGGCGGCAGCGCCAAGAAGCTGGCGTCGGTCTTCGGCGACGACTACAAGTACACGACCGACAAAGCCAACGCCTACGAGCAGGTCACCTTCCTCGGCAACCACGACATGGGCCGCTTCGGGACGTTCCTGGAGCAGGACGACCCGGACGCGAGCGACGCCGAACTGGTGAAGAAGGCCTCCCTCGCCAACGAGCTGATGTTCCTCAACCGGGGCAACCCGGTGATCTACTACGGCGACGAGCAGGGCTTCACCGGCGCGGGCGGCGACAAGGACGCCCGCCAGACGATGTTCGCCTCGAAGGTCGCCGACTACCTCGACGACGACCAGCTCGGCACCGGCCGCACCCACGCCGAGGACGCCTACGACACGAGCGCGCCCCTCTACCGGCAGATCAGCACGCTCGCCGCGCTCCGCAAGGCCCACCCGGCCCTCGCCGACGGCGTCCAGACCGAGCGCTACGCCGCCGACGGCCCCGGCGTCTACGCCGTCTCCCGCACCGACGCGAAGACCGGCACCGAGTACGTCGTCGCCTTCAACAACGCCGCCGAGGCGAAGACGGCCACCTTCGCGACCGGCTCGGCGGACATGACGTTCCGCGGCCTGTACGGCACGGACGCCACCGCGAAGTCCGACGCCGACCGCAAGCTCACGGTCACCGTCCCCGCCCGGTCCGCCGTCGTCCTCAAGGCCGCCGGCAGGCTCCCCGCCCCCGCCGCCGAGCCGTCCCTGACCCTCGAGGCCCCGGCCACGGGCGCCACCGGCACCGTCGAGCTGTCCGCCGACGTCGAGGGCGGACAGCTCAACCGGGTCGTCTTCGCCGCGCAGACCGGCGACGGCACGTGGCGCACCCTCGGCTCCGCCGACCACGCCCCGTACAAGGTCACGCAGACCATCGGCAAGGACGTACCGGCCGGTACCGCCCTGCGCTACAAGGCCGTCGTGATCGACTCCGAGGGCCGCACCGCGAGCGCCACCGCCGCCTCCACCACCGGCACCCCGCCCGCCGAGGAGGTCCCCACCGCCTCCTCCCGCGACTACGCGATCGTGCACTACAAGCGCGAGGACGGGAACTACGCCGACTGGGGCGTGTACGCCTGGGGCGACCTCGCCGACGGCGAGGCCACCGAGTGGCCGAACAGCCACCCCTTCACCGGCCGCGACGCCTACGGCGCCTTCGCCTACGTCAAGCTGAAGCCGGGCGCCTCGAACGTGGGCTTCCTGGTCATCGACAAGCAGGGCAACAAGGACGTCTCCGCCGACCGCTCGATCGACGTCACCAAGACCGGCGAGATCTGGATCGAGCAGGGCAAGGAGACCGTCCGCACCGAGCGGCCCGCCGCCGACTACCCGGAGCAGGACAGGACCAAGGCCGTCCTGCACTACCACCGCGCCGACGGGAACTACGACGGCTGGGGACTGCACGTCTGGACGGGCGCCGCGAACCCCACCGACTGGTCGAACCCGCTGAAGCCGGTGAAGACTGATGCCTATGGCGCGGTCTTCGAGGTGCCGCTCACCGAGGGTGCCACCAGTCTCAGCTACATCGTCCACAAGGGCGACGAGAAGGACCTCCCGACCGACCGGTCCCTGGACCTCAAGGCGGCCGGCCACGAGGTGTGGCTGTTGAGCGGCCAGGAGAAGCATCTGCTGCCGCAGCCCGCCGGCTCCGCGGCCGCCGTCGACCTGACCACCTCCAAGGCGGTCTGGATCGACCGGGACACCGTCGCCTTCAACGGCTCCGACGCGGCCGCCTCCACCCAGCTGCTGTACTCCCGCACCGGCTCGATCAAGGCCGCGGACGGCGTGCTGACCAGCACCGACGAGCGCCGGCTGCGGCTGACCAGGAGCAGCCTCACCGACGCACAGAAGGCGAGGTTCCCGCACCTGAAGGGCTACACCGCCTGGACCGTCGACGCGCGCGACCGCGACCGGGTCCGCGAGGCCCTGCGCGGCCAGCTCGTCGCCGCCCAGTACGCCGCCAACGGCGCGGTGCTGTCGGCGACCGGTGTGCAGATCGCCGGAGTGCTCGACGACCTGTACGACGCGACGAAGGCGGACCTCGGCCCGACCTTCCGCCAGGGCCGCCCGACGCTCGCCGTCTGGGCCCCCACCGCCCAGAGCGTCTCGCTGGAGCTGGACGGCTCCCTCAAGCCGATGCGCCGCGACGCCGCCACCGGCGTCTGGTCCGTCACCGGCCCGGCGTCCTGGAAGAACAAGCCGTACCGGTACGTGGTGAAGGTCTGGGCGCCCAGCGTCCGCGAGATCGTCACCAACAAGGTCACCGACCCGTACTCCGTCGCCCTCACCACCGACTCCAAGCAGAGCCTCGTCGTCGACCTCCGCGACCGGAGCCTCGCCCCGAGCGGCTGGAACGCGCTGAGGAAGCCGAAGGCGGTGCCGCTCAAGGACGCCCAGATCCAGGAGCTGCACATCCGCGACTTCTCCGTCGAGGACCGCACGGCGAGCGACCGGGGCACCTACCTGGCCTTCACCGACAAGGACAGCGACGGCAGCCGGCACCTGAAGAAGCTGGCCGAGGCGGGCACCTCCTACGTCCACCTGCTGCCGGCCTTCGACATCGCCACCATCCCCGAGAGGAAGTCCGACCAGGCGACCGTCGACTGCGACCTGGCCTCCTACCCGGCCGACTCCGGCAAGCAGCAGGAGTGCGTGGCGAAGGCCGCCGCCAAGGACGCCTACAACTGGGGCTACGACCCGTACCACTACACGGTCCCCGAGGGCTCCTACGCCACCGACCCGGACGGCACCGCCCGCACCGTCGAGTTCCGCGAGATGGTGAAGGCGCTCAACGAGGACGGCCTGCGCGTCGTCATGGACGTCGTCTACAACCACACGGCCGCCGCCGGCCAGGCCGACACCAGCGTCCTCGACCGTGTCGTCCCCGGCTACTACCAGCGGCTGCTCGCCGACGGCTCGGTCGCCAACAGCACCTGCTGCGCCAACACGGCCACCGAGAACGCCATGATGGGCAAGCTGGTCGTGGACTCGATCGTCACCTGGGCCAAGGAGTACAAGGTCGACGGCTTCCGCTTCGACCTGATGGGCCACCACCCGAAGGAGAACATCCTCGCCGTGCGCAAGGCGCTCGACGCGCTGACCGTCGAGAAGGACGGCGTCGACGGCAAGAAGATCATCCTGTACGGCGAGGGCTGGAACTTCGGCGAGGTCGCCGACGACGCCCGCTTCACCCAGGCCACGCAGAAGAACATGGCGGGCACCGGCATCGCCACCTTCTCCGACCGGGCGCGCGACGCCGTGCGCGGCGGCGGCCCCTTCGACGCCGACCCCGGCGTCCAGGGCTTCGCCTCCGGCCTCTACACCGACCCCAACCCGAACGCCGAGAACGGCACCCCGGCCGAGCAGAAGGCCCGGCTGCTGCACTATCAGGACCTGATCAAGGTCGGGCTGTCCGGCAACCTCGCCGACTACACCTTCACCGACACCAGCGGCAAGCGGGTCAAGGGCTCCGAGGTCGACTACAACGGCGCCCCCGCCGGATACGCGGCGGCCCCGGGCGACGCCCTCGCCTACGCCGACGCGCACGACAACGAGTCGCTGTTCGACGCCCTCGCCTTCAAGCTGCCGGCGACGGCGAGCGCCGGCGACCGCGCCCGGATGCAGGTCATCGCCATGGCCACCGCCACCCTCTCGCAGGGTCCGGCGCTGTCCCAGGCGGGCACCGACCTGCTGCGCTCCAAGTCCCTGGACCGCAACTCCTACGACAGCGGCGACTGGTTCAACGCCATCCACTGGAGCTGCGCCGACGGCAACGGCTTCGGCCGCGGACTGCCGCCGGCCGCCGACAACGAGGCCAAGTGGCGGTACGCCAAGCCGCTGCTGACCGGGATCTCGGTGGGCTGCCCGCAGATCGAGGGCACCTCGGCCGCGTACCAGGACCTGCTGAAGATCCGTACGACGGAGAAGGCGTTCTCCCTCGACACGGCCGGGCAGGTGCAGTCCGCGCTCTCCTTCCCGCTCTCCGGCACCGAGGAGACGCCCGGCGTGATCACCATGCGCCTCGGCGAGCTGGTCGTGGTCTTCAACGCCACGCCCACGTCGCAGGAGCAGCGGGTCTCCGCGCTGGCCGGTGACGCCTACCGGCTGCACCCGGTGCAGGCGGCGGGCTCGGACACGGTCGTGAAGAAGTCGGCCTACGCGCGCGAATCGGGCACCTTCACGGTCCCGGCCCGCACGGTCGCCGTCTTCACCCGGGCCGGCTGACACACGCTGCGGTTAGGGTGCTCCTGTCCGCCCTAGAACAGGAGCACCCATGCCGCAGATCACCGTCGACTACTCCGAGCAGCTTGCGGAGGACTTCGACCGGCCGGGCTTCGCGAAGGCGCTGCACGCCACCGTGGTGGAGATCGCGGCGGCCAAGCCCCCGGCCTGCAAGACGCAGTTCCGCCGCACCGAGCACACCACGGTCGGCCCCGACACCGAGGGCCACGCCGTGGTGCACGTCATGATCGGCCTGCTGGCCGGCCGTACGGAGGAGACGAAGAGCGCGCTGACCGAGGCGGTCCTGGAGCTGCTGCGGCAGTACGTCAAGCCGGCCGCGGGACTGGCCCTGCACGCCTCGGCGGAGGTACGCGAACTGGACCCGTCGTACCGCAAGTTCGAGACGCAGGGCTGACCAGGGCCGACTCAGGACGCCAGCGAGAGCAGGTTGGTGACCAGGTCGTTGAACGGGCCGTCCGCCGGTTCGTCCGCCAGGACGCGCCGGATCAGGGCGGCCATCTCCGCGTCGTAGGCGGCGCTGACGGCCATCAGCGCGGCGAAGTCGTGCACGAGCTGCGACTGGAGCTCCTCGCGCGGGATGCGCCGCCCGTCCAGCCAGATCAGCGCCGTCGACTCGGCGAGCGAGATCCAGGAGCGCACCACCAGCTCCAGCCGCGCGGACGGTTCCGTGATGCGCAGATGCGCCATGATCTGCTCGTAGGCGGCCTGGCGCACGGAGTCGACGAGCGCGTTGGTGGTCGAGGAGCCGACGGCCGGGCCACCGCGCATCAGCGCCGAGAAACCGGGCCCGTGCTCCTCCACGAAGTCGAAGAACCGCGCCATCACCCGCAGCAGCCGCGCGCCCAGCGGACCCTCGGCCGGTTCCACGAACCGGTCCGCCAGATCCTCCGAGGCACGCTTCAACGCGGCCTCGTACAGGCTGAGTTTGCCGGGGAAGTAGTGGTACACCAGCGGGCGGGAGATGCCCGCCGCCGACGCTATCTCGTCGATGGAGACCTCGTCGGGAGAGCGGCGGCTGAACAGTTCGAGGGCGACGCCGATCAACTGCTGCCGCCGCTCCTCGACTCCCATTCTGCGGCGTACCCCGGTAGTCATACGAACACCTTACCGATCGAATCCGGCCCCGAACGGTCCGGATCGGTCGTGGGCGTTCGCGGGGCTCACATGTCCAGCACGATCCGCTCACCTCGTGCCCGTGACACACAGATCAGCATCGAGTCGTCGCGCTCGCCGTCGGTCAGCAGCTCGTCACGGTGGTCGACCTCGCCCTCCAGCACCCGCTGCTGGCAGGTCCCGCACCAGCCCTGCTCGCAGGAGTACGCGGTGTTCGGCAGCTCGTCCCGCACCGCCGACAGCACGCTCCGGTCCGCCGGCACCGTCAACGTCACTCCGCTGCGACGCAGTTCCACCTCGAAGCCGCCGTCGCCGTCGGCCGCCGTACGCGGCGCGAACCGCTCCAGACGGACCGCGGGGAATCGTTCCGCCACGGCCGCCATCAGCCCCTCCGGCCCGCAGCAGTAGACCGCGGCCCCCTCGGGCACCTCCGCGAACAGCGCGTCCAGGTCCGGCAGTCCGTCCTCGTCCTCGGCGACGACGGTCACCCGGTCGCCCGCGATCTTGACGACCTCCTCCAGGTACGGCATCGAGGCCCGGCCGCGCCCGCCGTACAGCAGCCGCCACGGCACGCCCTCCGGCAGCGCCCGCAGCATCGGCAGGATCGGCGTGATCCCGATGCCGCCGGCGACGAACACATACGCGTCCGCCTCGACCAGCGGGAACCGGTTGCGCGGCCCGCGCACCTCCAGTTCGGTGCCCTCCTGCACCTGCTCGTGCACCTCGCGCGAGCCACCCCGCCCGTCCGGCACGAGCCGGGCCGCCACCGTGTACGACGAGGTGTCCTCCGGGTCACCGCACAGCGAGTACTGCCGCACCAGCCCCGACGGCAGCACCAGGTCCAGATGGGCGCCCGGCTCCCAGCGGGGCAGGTCGTGGCCCTCCAGCCGGAGCTGGACGACACCCTCGGCGATCTCCTCGTGCGCGGTCACCAGCAGCCGCAGCGCCCGCGACCTCGGCTGCCCGGAGACCGGCCGCTCCAGGGCCGGCATCGGCCACAGCGGCGAGCCCTGGATCCGGCGGCGCAGCGCCCGCCGGGCGAGCAGCGCGGCACCCGCGACGACCGCCACGGTCCTCAGCTTCGGCATCGGCATCGGCATCAGGCGCTCCTCTTCTCGGCGGCGGCGGAGGCGACGGCGGCGTCGGCCGCGAGGGCGGCGGGGGAGGAGGCGAGATAGGCGATCGCCTGCTCGGTGGAACCCTCCTGCGACGGGTGGTAGTCGCGGCTGAGGTAGCGCGGGACGGACCGGAGCACATCACCCGTCGAGGGCAGCAGACCCTGCCTGCCCCGCTGGTGAAAGTCCTTGAAGCTCGCCTTCCCATCCAGCAGCGTCGGGTCGTTCTCCATGAAGAAGCGGATCCCGCGCTGCCAGAGGAACACCAGCGCGGCGAACGCGGTCGCCCAGGTGCGGGCACGGCGCCGGTAGCCGCCGTCGACATGCAGGAACAGCTCGAAGGCGACCGAGCGGTGCTCGACCTCCTCCGCCCCGTGCCAGCGCAGCAGATCCAGCATCACGGGGTCGGCGCCCCGCCGGTCCAGCTCCTCGGCGCCCAGCACCCAGTCGCCGAGGAACGCGGTGTAGTGCTCGATCGCCGCGATCAGCGCCACCCGCTCCATCAGCCACCAGCGGCGGGCCCGGCCCGGCGGCAGGGTGCGGTCGCCGAGCAGCTTCTCGAAGAGCCAGTCGACCTGCGCGGTGTACGGCGTCGGGTCGAGCCCCTGCTCCCTGAGGTGCGGCAGGACCTCGTCGTGCGCCTGGGAGTGCATCGCCTCCTGGCCGATGAACCCGATGACGTCCTCGCGCAGCCGCTCGTCGTGGATGTACGGCAGCACCTGCTTGTAGACGTGCACGAACCAGCGTTCACCGGCCGGCAGCAGCAGATGCAGCACATTGATCGTGTGCGTGGTGAACGGGTCCCCCGGCACCCAGTGCAGCGGGGTGCCCTCCCAGGAGAAGGACACCTTCCGCGCCTTGAGCGGTATGCGCTCGGATTCGACGGGCTGCGGCACCCGGGCATGCTTGTTAGACATGGCGTCAATGTACTGACGGGTAAGCCCGGGGTGAAGCCCTCTGCGTGACCTTCTTGCTACCGCAGGGCGCTGATCGTCCGGCCGCTCTCCAGCGTTCCCCTCAGCTCCGCCCGCGCCCCCCGCTCGGTGCGCACGGCCAGCACATTGCCGTCCGCCGACCCGCTCACCCCGCCCGACGCGCTGATCGACACGGTCTCCCGGCTGCCCGCCGCCAGCAGATACCAGTCGCCGGACTCCGCCTTCCACAACACCCCGGCCAGCACATGCGGATCGCGCGCCCCGCACGCCGGAACGCTGTCGGCCTTCGCCGCCACCGCGCCGTACGTCCCGCCCGGCGTCTGGAACTGCGCGAGCACCCGCTCGCCGCCGCCCCGCCAGGTCTCCGCCCGGGTGCACACCCACGCACCCGAACCACTGCCGTCCGGCAGCGACTGCCGGGCGTACACCCACGCGTTCACCGACCGCACGCCCTGACCCCGCCCGGTCGCCAGCGAACAGGCGAACGGCGCCCAGGTGCGCAGCGCCCGCGCACCCGTCGCCTCCTGCGCCGCACCCGGCCGGCCGCTGGTCAGCCGGGCCGGCATCAGCTCGCCCAGATCGGACATCAGCCGGGTGCCGGTGCCGTCGGTCACCTGGAGCACGTTCCAGGAGGTGCACGAACCGGCCCGGGTCACCGGGCTGGCCAGCGGCGAGGTGATCCCGTCGGTGAGGGTCAGCGCCATCGCGCCCGAACCCGGCTTCATCAGGTCCCGCTCGGCCGCCGCCGTCACCCACGGCGCCATCAGATAGCGGACGTTGCCGTCGGTCCGGTCCAGCACCACGGCGCTCGCCTCGGCCCGGCCCGCGCCGTCCGCGCGGGCGAAGTCCAGGGCGGCACCGGCCGTGCCGTCCTTGGGCTCGGCGTAGCGGGCGATGCGCAGACCGTCGTAGAGGATGACCACCCGGGCGCGGTCCACGGTCCCCGCGTACAGCAGCTGCGGCGGTCCGGCCGGGCCGCCGGACGGGGTGCCGGGCGTCACCGAGACCCGGACGTTCGCACCGGGGCGGGCCCACACGGCGAGGGCGCGGCGCAGCAGCGCGGTGTCCTCGGTGCGGTCGCCGCGCGCGGGCCAGACGGAGAAGTCGGTGCGGGTCGCCGACCGCCACGCCGCGGGCGCCACCTTGGTCAGCCTGGAGGGGTCGAGGGCGGCCCGGGCGGACGGGTTCTGCGCGTAGGGCGGCGCGGCGGCGCCGTCCGGGCCCCAGCCGTCGCCGGGCAGGCCGAGCAGCGCCCCGCACACGGCGACCGCCGCCGCCGCGGCGAGCGCGGCCTTCAGATGCTGGCGGCGGCGCATCAGATCGGTCGGCCGGGCCTGGAGGGAACAGGGGTCGAACTCGGGCGAGTCCAGCAGCGCGTACCGCGCCGCGACGGCGTCGGCCTCGTCCAGCGCGTCCTGCGCGTCCGCCACTCCGGCGGCCGCGAGCACGGTGCGGGTGTCGGCGTCGGACAGCCGCTCCAGACCGCGCAGCACATAGGCGGCGCGGGCGGCGGCGGACAGCGCGGACAGCTTCTGGTCGAGCGCGAGTTCGTCGGCGCCGCCCGAGCGCGGGAACAGGCGCAGGCCCCACACCTGGGGGAGCAGCGGCGGCAGCTGGGAGCGCTTCGGCCAGGCCGCGCGGCGCAGCGGCAGTCCCGCCTCCAGCGCCGACCGCAGCACCCGCAGCCGCAGGAAGGCGTAGCCCGGGTCGCCCTCGCGGCCGGTGGACTGGGCCGGGATGACGACCGAGGCGCGGGCGCGGCCGCGCGGAAGGGTGCGCTGGGTCAGCGCGTGGGCCGTCAGGACCCGTCGGTTACGGCCCAGGCTCGGCGGCAGCACCAGGTAGGCGAGGCGGACCAGCCGCGGGTAGTGCTCGACGAGCGCGGCCTCGGCCTGTTCGACGTCGACCACCGGATCGGCGGCGGCTGCGGAGCTCTGACGCTGGGCGACATCCTGTGACTGCACGTCCGGGAGAACGAGCCGAACGGCCGATGGTCACCGCCGTCCGGGGGACTCAGCCCTCCGGCTCGACCAGGGCGCGCGCGTAGTTCGCCATGGAGCGCCGGTAGCGCGGCAGATGGGCGGCGAGCGCGCCGAGCACCAGGGACAGCCCTTCGCGATCGCGGCCCAGAGCGGACAGGCACAGGGCCAGCGTGGCACGCACCGCGTCGTCCAACTCGTCCGAGGGCGCGTCCAGTTCGGGCGTCAGCAGCTCGACGCCCTCCTGCGGCCGGCCGATGTTCCGCAGCGAGCTGGACAGCTGGATCCTGGCCCGGCGGCCCTTGTAGCCGTCGAGCCCGCGCGCCAGCGCCTCCCGGTACAGCGGCACCGCCCGGTCCGAGTGACCGGTGGAGTCCCAGGCGCAGGCCTGCTCGAAGGGCGCGTCCGGGCTGCCCTCCGGGAGTTCGGCGACGAGGGCGTCGATCCGCGCGCGGAAGTCGGCGGCCCGCTCGTCCGGGAGGTCGTCGAAGGCGGCCCACGCCTGCGCCAGGCGGTCCTCCCAGTCCGTGTTCACCCTGCCACCCTCGCACAGCCGTGCGTGCCGGGCGGGGGATTTGAGCAGCGCGGGCCCGGCAGCCGTATCGACCTGCGGCAGGTGCCCGACCGACATCCCACCGGAGGAACTGATGAGGCTGACCCGACCGATGATCGCCGTGGCGGTGCTGGCGCTCGCGGGCTGCGGCACCGGTGGTGAGCGGGCGGCGCAGGTGCCCGAGACCGCCGAGGGCAGCCTGGAGCAGCTGGCCGCCGAGGCGCGCTGCGAGCCGGACATCCAGACCGACGCCGACGAGATCCGGCAGGCCATCTGCCGCCGCGGGGACGAGCGGTTCGTCCTCGCCACCTTCGCCACCGACCGCGGCCAGCGCGAGTGGATCAACGGGGCGAAGGACTACGGCGGCCACTACCTGGTCGGCCGCAAGTGGGTGGCCGTGGGGGAGACGAAGGTGGTCAGGGCGCTGCGCGGCACGCTCGGCGGGACGCTGGAGGAGGGCCAGGACCACGGCGCCGGGCACGGCACGCACGGCGCGCACTGATCCGCCGCGCGGCCGGACACACCGAAGGCCGGCGGCGGGGCCCCCCGGGTCCCCACCGCCGGCCTCGCCGGACTCAGGCGCACTTACGGCCGGAGTTGATGCACTTGACCATCGTGTTCATCAGCTCCGGGGAGAAGAAGTTGATGAAGTCGTTGTGGTCGGTGATCGGCTTGTGCAGCTGCTCCGGGAAGGTGTCCACCGCGAACGGGTTCTGCACAACCCCGTTCTCGACGGTCGGGGCCGGAACGTCGTAGACCAGCCGCACCTGGAGCTGCGGGATCGCCTTGAAGCCGTTCGGGCAGGAGCCGTTGGCCTGGACGAACGCCACATGGGTGCGGTGGTTGGCGCTGTCGATGTTCTGGCCGTCCCAGCAGCTCTGGAACTTGGACGTGCGGACCACGTCGCTGCCCTCGGGGCAGAGCGGGTACTTGTCCGTCAGCTGCCGGTCCTCGAAGCCCGTGCAGCTCCAGGAGGTGTTGGCGTTGCCGAGGCCGTTGACGAAGGCCTTGGCGTCACCGGTGATGATCCGCAGGGCCGTCGGCATCGCGACGACCGGGCCGCGCTTGTTGCCGACGAACTTGAGCTGCGCCACCCGCGGCTCCAGGATCCGGCCGACGTTGCCCTCCGTGCCGCCGCCCGCGTCGTTCTGGTCGAAGTCCTGCGAACCGTCCTGGAGCCGCAGCACCGGCCAGAAGTACGACGACTTGTCGCCCTGGTTCTGGCAGGTGGTGTCGGCCGCCGCCAGCTCGTCGTCGCTCGCGAAGGCGTCGTTGTTCTGGTTGCCGACGTAGTCGTGCAGGTGGTGCGCGCCGTTGGTGACACCGGGGGCGACGATCACGTTGTCCGTGTTGTGGTTGTCGTTGCCGTTGGTGCCGCACCGGGTGGTGAAGCTGCCCCGGGAACCGGTCCTGCCGTTGGCGGCGAGACCGTTCGGCAGGTTGCGGGAGCCCGGCTGGACGGTGGTGATGTCCTGGAAGTCCGCGGCCACCGGGCCGTTGCCGGCCTGGCCGCCGTTGCCCGGCTGCTGGCCGCCGTCCTGCTGGCCGTCACCGTTCTGGTCCTGGCCGTCGCCGTCCTGGTTCTGGTCCCCGCCGTCCTGCTGGCCGTCGCCGCCCTGGCCGTCGCCGCCCTGGCCGTCGCCGGTCTGGCCGTCCGTGGTCTGCGGCGGCTCCACCGGGGTGCCGGTGCAGCCGGAGAGGTCGTCCAGGTCCTCGGAGGCGTTGCCGCCGGCCCGGTTGATCTCCAACTGGATGCGGTCGATGATCGCCTTGCGCCGGTCCTTGAGCGGCTGGAGGATCGTGTTCTGCACGAAGCTCGCGTCCCTGGCCTGCGCGTCCCGGGTGTTCGCCAGCCGCTGGTAGGCCTCGGTGATCTGCTGGTCGAGGGTGGCCAGCTCGCCGTCCACCTCGCCGCGGGCCCGGTCCGGCACCTCGAAGAGCCGCTGGCCGACGTCCGGGCAGTCGATCGTGGCGACCTGAGCCGTCGCCGATCGGGTCCGGTTCGGCCAGCTGTCCTGGTCCTCGTGCGCCGAGGCGTAGAAGTTCGCCCAGATCAGCCCGCCCCCACCGAGCGCTAGGGCCGCCGATGCGGCAATGGCCTTGGTGGCCAGCGGCGTACGGCGTTTTCGTGTGTTGCGTCCCATGGAACTCCTCTGACTTCCTTGCGGGGCAGCATCGAGGCGCCCGACAGGAGTGAAGCGGCTCCCCTCCATACGGAAGCGGTCCCACGGGTGTTCAGAGGTCGCAGAAATTGCCTTTCGTTCAAGGGAGTTGACGGGCCGCGGCGGCCGCGAGCACCTTCGCCTCCGTCTCCGGGTCCAGGCCCTTGTGCGGCCGGTCGGGGCGCTGCGGAGCCACTTGGCCGAGCGAGCGCAGCCAGCTCCAGGTGTCCGCGACGGTCTCCTCGACCGGACGGCAGCGCAGGCCCGCCGCGACCGCCCGCGAGACGTCCGCGCCGTGCAGGGCGTCATGCAGATCGCTGCCCGGCGGCACCCACACCGGCAGCTGGGTCCAGGGCTCGACACCGGCCTCCAGGATCACCTCCGGCTCGGTCCAGCGCAGTTCCGCCGCACCGCCGGTGACCCGGACGCATGCCTCCAGGAGCGAGCCCATCGTGGCGTGCCCCCGCGGCGAGATCAGGTTGTACGGCCCGCTCAGCTCCCGGCCGACGCCGTCGAGGAGCCATTCGGCGAGGTCGCGGACGTCGATGTACTGCACCGGCAGGTCCCGGGGCCCCGGCGCCAGCACCGGGCCGCCGCGCGCCGTCCGGTTCAGCCACCAGGGCAGCCGCCCCACGTTCTCGTACGGCCCGATGATCAGGCCCGCCCGCGCCAGCAGGGTGCGGTCGGCGCCGAACGCCTCGAGCGCGGCCAGCTCACCGCCCCGCTTGTCGTGCGCGTACTCGGTCTGTTCCGCGCCCGGATCGGCGCCCTCGACCAGCGGCGCGTCCTCGGTGAACCCGGCGGGCGGCGCCCAGTCGTACACCGAGCAGCTGGAGACGTACACATAGCGGGCGGCGCGGCCCCGCAGCAGCCGCGCCGCCTCCCGTACCGCGCGGGGCGCCGCCGACCAGGTGTCGACGACGGCGTCCCACTCGCCCTCCGCCAGGGCCGACAGCCCGCCGGGCGCGGTGCGGTCGCCGTGCAGCGCCCGCGCTCCGGCGGGCGCCTCGTGGCGTCCCCGGTGGAAGACGGTCACCTCCCAGCCACGCCCGAGGGCCGCCTCCACGACGGCCCGCCCCACGAACTCCGTCCCGCCCAGCACAAGAAGTCTCATGCCGGTGATCGTGCCCGCTCGTGGTGCGGGACGGAAGGCGGCTCTGCCGTGGGCAGACGACCGCCGTCCGCCGGGCCGTCGTCCGGCCCGTCGGTCAGCGGCCCGTCGGCGGGGTGTACTTGTAGCCGACCCGGCGCACGGTGCGGATGGACTGCCGGTGCTCGGCGCCCAGCTTGCGGCGCAGCCGGGCGATGTGCACGTCGACCGTGCGGCCGTCGCCCACGTGCCCGTAGCCCCACACCGTGGTGACCAGCTGGTCGCGGGTGTGGACCCGGTGCGGGTTGCCGACCAGATGGGCCAGCAGCTCGAACTCCAGGTAGGTGAGGTCGAGTTCGACCCCCTCCACCTCGGCGATCCGGCGCACGGAGTCGATGCGGATCAGGGGCTCGGGGTCGGCCGCCTCGGGCGCGGTGGGACCGGCGGCCGCCTCCGGGACGGCGGTCGCGGCCGACGGCTTCGGGATCTGCTGGTCCGGCACCGCCACCGGCAGGAACGGCGGCTGCTGGTCGGCCGGGACCAGCACCAGGTAACCGACCATCGGCGGACGGCCCGGCAGCACGGGCAGGGTGTGCTGCGGGGCCGGCAGCCAGGTGGCGCCCGGCGGCAGGAAGTCGGCCACGTCGATCACGTCGTCGCGGTCGACGGCCCGCAGCCGGTGCCGGGAGGTCGTGGCGGGGGAGTGGGTACGGGAGGACAGGGAACCAGTGGTCGCCATGAGAGGTCAGCTCTTTCGCGCGAGGAGTCCGTCAGGAGGGGACGTACGTCGTCGCGCCGGCCGAAGGCCTGGGTGTACGGCTTTAGAGGGCCGGCGCGTTCGTCGCGCGGCAACACACCCGGTCGAAGTCGTGGTGCTGACGGGAAGGCCAGAAGGGCTCGAGGTCATGGCGACCCGTCGCGAAGTACTTCTGGAAGCTGGCCATAGCCCCATTCAAGCAGACATCCGCCGAGGACTGGACCCTTCTCTCACTGCGTGGACGCTCCGAGGGCCAAGTCGGCGCGGAACGCGGGGAGCGAAGGGACGCCGGAGTCCGCTCCTCAGCCCTCCAGACGTCTGCGCCAGTCCAGGTCGGTGACGGTGATGGACCGGCTCGGAGAGCCGTCCCAGTCCGCCGACAGACCGGCGGCCGCCAGCGCGGCCACCACCTCGCGGCCGACGGCCGCCGTGGTCTCCTCCGCGTCGTCGAACCCGCCGTAGTACAGCGGGAGTCCGGCGCCGCGCACGGCGTGCTCGGTGCTCTGCCGGTGGAAGAAGACGAAGCCGTGCGCGTCCTCCCGCTCCGCGCCGATCTCCGTCATGCCGCAGCTCCGGCAGCAGGTGAAGTTCTCCCGGGCGGTGATGCCCTCGGCGTCCAGCGCCGCGAAGGCGCGGGCGAGGCGCTCGGGGTCGGTGACGCCCGTCCAGGTCTCCTGCTCGGCCAGCCGCTCCAGCCACAGCCGGTCCACCAACTGCCGTGCCTGGGCGGCGGACACCGGCCGCTCGTCCCCCTCGACCAGGTACTCCTCGGCGAGTTCGGCCAGTTCGCGGCGCGAGTCGTAGCCGGCGCGCAGGGCCAGGCCGACGCGCTCCTCGAGCGTCGCCCGCACCTCGTCCGGCAGCTCGGGCACCTCCTCGCGCGGACCCATGTCGACCGGCTCCCAGGCCACGCCCGCGTCCCAGCCCGCCGCCTGCCGGGCCCAGCCGGTCAGCAGCGCGGCCACCTCGTCCCGGTCGGCGAGGTCCGTACCGAAGAAGGCGTCGACGCCGGCGCGGTGCTCCAGGCGGTAGCCGCCGCCCTCCTCGTGCCACACCTGCGCGAACACATCCGGGATGTCCGGTATCCGCTGCACGATCAGGAAGCGGTCCCCGGCACCGCCGATCCGCTCCACCAGCTCACGCAGCGCCGCCGCCGGAATCCGCCGGTGCGTCTGCCAGTTCTCCGTCTCGACCCTGATGGCCAGGCCGCCGTCGATCTCCATGCCCCGACGATGCCACACGGCACCGACAACGCCCTCAGCCGACTACCTCGGCGGTCGCCAGCAGCCGCCGCACGGCGTCGCGCACGACGTAGTCCTCGTGCGGGCGCCCGTCGTCGAAGACACCGCCCGGCGCCACCCGGCGCGCCGACCCGGCCGCCCGCCGCAGCGGTTCCACCGCGGGCCGGGGCAGCAGCCCGACGGCGGTGAGCGCCCGCACGGCGGTGAGCTGGACGGGGTGGAAGGCCGGCGACGTCACGGCCTGGCGGGCGAGCGGCCCGAGGACGTCGGCGTCGCGCCGCCCGGTGATCCGCCACACCGCGTACGCCGCGGCGGCCCGCGTCGGCGGCGCCCCGTGCGCCAGGCGGTCCTCCAGCAGCGGCAGCAACGGGGCTGCGGCGGGCCCCAGTTCGCCCGCGTACGGCACCGCCCGGCCCCGCCGCTCACCCGTGAGCAGCCGCCGCAGCACGCTGACCGCGAACCCGGCGTCCCCGGTGACCCGGTGGTGCGCCACCGCCGCCGGCCCGGCCAGGCCCTCCCCGTCGCCCTCCGCGGCCTCCCGCAGCGCCCGCTCGCCCGCGCTCCCGGCGTCCGGCCCCAGCGCGCCGAGCAGCCGTATCGCGGCGTACGGGTGGACACCGTGCGCGAGCAGCCGCGCCGGCCGGTCCGCCGACGCGGCGGCGAGCGCGGGGAAGCGGGCGAGCGTGCCGAGCAGGGCGCCGGGCAGCGCGTCGGTGAACCTCCCGGCGGCCAGCAGGTCCGCCACGGCCCGGGCCACCGGCTCCGCGGCCGCTCCGTACTCCTCCGCCAGCGCCTCGGCGGCGTAGCCGGTGCCGTCGGCCTCCGGCACCTCCGCCACCAGCCGGACCACTTCCGCGACCGCCTCCGGCGCCCGGGCCCGCACCAGCGCGGTCACGGCGGCGGCCCGCACCGCGCGGTCGGGCGAGGCGGTGTACGGGCGGACGTGCTCGCGCACGCGCGCGTGGCCCTCGGCCGGCAGCGCGCACGCGAGCCGGGCGAGCCGCAGCAGGTCCGCCGGGTCGGCGCCGGTGGCCGTCAGCGCCCACGGCAGCACGTCCGTCTCGCGGTCCCGCCAGTGGTCCACGATGCCGAAGGCGATCGGCAGACCGAGGGCGAGGGCGCGCAGAGCGGCCTCCGGGTCCTCCATCAGCCGCTCGTCGAAGGGCCGGTAGGGCGATGGCCACAGGGACGGCTCGCGGTGGTGGGGGTCGGCGAGGTGGGCGGTCACGGCGTGCTCGACCAGGTCGCCGGGGAGCGGCGGTTCGGCCGTGCGCAGCAGGTCCTCGGCGGCGGCGAGCCGGACCCGGGGCTCGGGGTCGGCGAGCAGCGCACGCGCGCGTGCCGTGCGGGTCGCGGCACCCGGATCGAGCAGTCCGAGGGCGGTCACCAGCTCCCCGCGCGCCTCGGGGTCGGTCTCCTCGGCCAGCCGGGCCCGCAGCAGGGGCAGCACCGGCAGCGCGTGCACGGGCCCGCACGCGGCGACGAGCGTCACCATGGCCCGGCGCAGCCGCACGTCGGCGTCGTGCGCCAGCCGCAGCAGCGACGGCAGGGCGACGGCGACGGCCCGCTGGGCGGCGGCCACCTCGTCGGGACGGCCGGCCCCGCCCGCGATCCCGCCGAGCAGCCACACCAGTTGCAGCCGGTGCCCGGGACCTTCGAGGGCGAGCCGGGCGAGTTCCGGCACCGCGTGGGCGGACGCCGAGTACACGTCTCCCTGGTGGCACAGCGAGGAGAACAGTTCCTCGAGCGCCCGCTCGCGCTCGGCGGCGTCCTCGGACGCCATGGCCCGCAGCAGCTCCGGCACGTCCTCCGCCGAGCCGTAGGCGTGCTCCAGCCCGGCCCAGTCGATCGTGATCGCCTCCATGGCGGCGCACGATACGCGTGAGGGGCGCCCGCCAAGACGGCGGGCGCCCCTCACGAGGTTCCTGTCACGAGGTTCCTGTCACGAGGTCCCTGTCACGAGGATCCTGTCACGAGGATCCTGCGGATCAGACCTGGCCGGCCTTCTCCAGAGCGGAGCAGCAGGTGTCCACCAGCAGGCGGGTCACCACGTACGGGTCCACGTTGGCGTTCGGACGGCGGTCCTCGATGTAGCCCTTGCCGTCCTGCTCGACCTGCCACGGGATGCGGACCGAGGCGCCGCGGTTGGAGACGCCGTAGGAGTACTCGTCCCACGGGGCGGTCTCGTGCAGACCGGTCAGGCGGTCGTCGATGCCGGCGCCGTAGTTCTTGACGTGGTCGAGCGGCTTCGAGCCCTCGCCCAGCGACTCGCAGGCGGTGATGATCGCGTCGTAGCCCTCGCGCATGGCCTTGGTGGAGAAGTTGGTGTGCGCGCCCGCGCCGTTCCAGTCGCCCTTCACCGGCTTCGGGTCCAGCGTCGCGGAGATGCCGAAGTCCTCGGCGGTGCGGTAGAGCAGCCAGCGGGCCACCCACAGCTGGTCGGAGACCTCCAGCGGGGCGAGCGGGCCGACCTGGAACTCCCACTGGCCCGGCATGACCTCGGCGTTGATGCCGGAGATGCCCAGGCCCGCCTTCAGGCAGTTGTCCAGGTGCTTCTCGACGATGTCACGGCCGAAGATCTCGTCCGCGCCGACACCGCAGTAGTAGCCGCCCTGCGGGGCGGGGAAGCCGCCCTCGGGGAAACCGAGCGGGCGGGAGCCGTCGAAGAAGGTGTACTCCTGCTCGATGCCGAAGATCGGCTCCTGGGCGCCGAACTTGGCCTCGACCTCGGCGAGCGCGGCACGGGTGTTGGACTCGTGCGGCGTCATGTCGATGTTCAGGACCTCGCACAGCACGAGGATGTCGTCGCCGCCGCGGATCGGGTCCGGGCAGGTGAAGACCGGCTTGAGGACACGGTCCGAGGAGTGGCCCTCGGCCTGGTTCGTGGAGGACCCGTCGAAGCCCCAGATCGGAAGCGCGTCCAGACCGGCGGGCGCACCCGCGATGATCTTGGTCTTGGAGCGGAGCTTGGCCGTCGGCTGGGTGCCGTCGATCCAGATGTACTCAGCCTTGAAGGTCACGGGCCACATCCTTCTGGGGTGGGTCTGGGCGCGATTGCGGGTGCTGCGGCGCTGCGGCACTGGGGCGCCGCGCTGTTGCCCGCGAGCCTGTCAACAGGCGATTTCCCGATCATTGCCCGAATGTGAACCCCGTGTTACCTGGTCGTTCTGTGGCGCGCTTCACGCTGTGAGGCCGCGTCGCGGCGGGAGGCCCGGCACGAACGCGGCATTCGCATCCGCAGACGCGGCGGCGAGGGCGCGCCGGGGCCGACTCGTATGCGATGGGATTGGGCCGCGCCGGGGCCGGGGTGGAGTGGTGGCCGTCCGCTCGCGCGGTCGCCGACGCGCCGGTTGTGCGGGTACGCCGCCTGTTCCTCCTGTACCCGGCCGTGCCTCGCCCGGTACAAGGCGGCGTACCCGCTCCGGCGCGCCCCGCCGGCGCCGCCGCGGCCCGCGCCGGCTTCCCTTCCGCGAAGCCGACACCTCCGTCCCCATCCGGAGGCGCCGCGTCGGCTCGGCGGTGCCGCGTCGGCTCAGCGGTTGCCTCGACCGCCGAGTCGTCTCACCCCACCTTCTCGATCACCGCCCGGCGGATCAGGAACTTCCCGGGCTCCCGGACCTGCTCGAAGGCCGCGTTGTTCAGCAGGACGCAGCTCCCGGAGACCGAGGTGACCTCCACCGTCGTGGACTTGTTGTTGTCCAGGTTGGTCACCTTCAGCTTGGTGCCGGCCGGGAACTGGTTGCTGGACGCGGCCGGGGCGCCGCCCTCGCCGGACAGGGTGACCGTGGAGCCGTTGCAGACCTGCTCACCGGCCGCCTGCGCGGGCTGCGACGGCTGCGCCTCCTGCGCCGGCTGGGACGGCTGTCCGGCCTCCGCGGGCTGGGACGGCTGTCCGGCCTCTGCGGGCTGGGAGGCCTGTGCGGTCTGGGAGCCCTGAGCCGGCCCCCCGACAGCCTCGCCCACCACGCACCCGGAGGCCTCCTGCTTGCGCTGGATCTCGGCGAGGACCGCCTCACGGTTGGCGATCCGCGCCTGCGACTGCGCGTCGGGCCTGGCCCGCTGCTCCGCGATGAACCGCTGGTTGTTGCCGAGGGCGGTGGCCAGCCCCTGGCAGACGGTCGACTCCTTCGCCGACTGCGCGGCGTTCGACGTGCTGGCCATGACGAAGGCACCGCCCCCGGCCACCGTCGCCGCGCTCACCAGCAGCGCGATCTTCTTCTTCGTACTGAGCGTTCTCCTACGCGACATGCGCGCCTCCTGAAGAGGTCGGTGGAGCGTACGCCGGTATGTACGAGATCCCGAACGAGGTTACTCAGCGGTCACGGGGATGGTTCGAAGTGGCTTGCGTCACAAGGGAGTCGGGCGGCACGGGGGAGGCGGGGTCCCGGTGTGCCGGTCACCCCTCCTCGTACGCCACCACGTTGTCGGCGGCGTACTGGAGCAGCTCCTCGGTCTGCCGGGTGATCTCCGCCTCCTCCGTCTCCGCGCCGTCGCCCCACTGGCCGTTGGCGAACACCACCGAGCGGACCGTCATCACCCGCCGGAACACCCCCGCCGCACCCGGCGGCACCGTCGGCATGCCCGCCGCGGGCGGCGGGTCGAGCGAGACCGTCTGATAGGTCACCGGGTCCATGGAGGCCATCGCGAACACCGACGAGGCGTCCTCCACCCGGCGGAAGCTCAGCACGCTCACCGTCACCTGGGAGCGCCGCTCGACATCGGTGAACAGGGCCGCCGTCAGCCGGACGCAGCCCTCGCCCTGCTCGATCAGCGCGGCCAGCTCCGGGGACGTCCCCTGGGCGCAGTCGGGGGTGGTGGCCAGGTCGACGCGTTCGTAGCGGGAGCCGTTCCGCAGCCGTACGGCGGTCGCCGGGAACGCCTGCTCGGGCCGTACGACCGGACGGGCCAGCAGGGAGGGCAGCGCGGACGGGGCATCGGGCGGGAGGGAGACGGTGACGGAGGGGGCCTTCGGGCCGCCGGAGACGGGAGAGGCGGTGGCGGTGGGGGAGTGCGGGGCGGCGGCCGTCCCGCCGTCGCTCCCGCCGGTGTACATCACGGTCCCGGCGGCGAGGGCGGCGAGCAGCACGACACCGGTGGCGCCGGCCACCGCCAGGCGGGTGCGGCGGCGTCTTCGTATGCGCTCCCGCTCCACCACCCACTGCGTGTACGGGTCGGGCGCGGGCTGCCCGGGGACGGTTCCGGGGTGTCCGTACGGCTGCCCGTACGGCGTTCCTTGATCACCGAAGGTCATGGCGGCGGAGGGTAACAGCGCGAGGCGCCTCGACTCGCACCGCCCGACAAACCGGTGGGAACGGCCGCTACCGGGACAACGCGTCCCGTACGGCCTCGTCGGTGCGGGCGACCACGGCGGTGCCGTCGTCCGCGGTGATGATGGGGCGCTGGATCAGCTTCGGGTGCTCGGCCAGCGCCGTCACCCAGCGGTCGCGCGCGGCGGCGTCCCGCGGCCACTCCTTCAGGCCCAGCTCCTTGGCGGCCGGCTCCTGGGTGCGGGTGATGTCCCACGGTTCGAGGCCGAGGCGGTCGAGCACCGCGCGGATCTCGTCCTCGGTCGGCACGTCCTCCAGGTAGCGGCGGACGGTGTAGTCGGCGCCCTCGGCGTCGAGCAGCGTGAGGGCGCTGCGGCACTTCGAGCACGCGGGGTTGATCCAGATCTCCATGCGGGACACGGTACGCCCGAAGGGTGTTGTTCGAATTCTGCGGTTGTCCCGTGAGCCTCGTCCGCCCATCCTGAAACACCGCCAATTCTCCATCCCACCTGGGACTTTGAGGGCGTTCGCGGGCCCCCCATTGTCAGTGGGGGACGGTAGAATTGAAGCAGTGTTCGAGGGAATCGCCGGAGGCCTTCCGGGCGGTTCCCTGACCGCGACAGGAGGATGCCTGTGCCCGCTGCCGCACTCAAGCCGAAGCCGTTGCCCACCCAGTCCACCGCCCGCCGTGCCGTCCAGCTCGACCTGCCGTACGCCCCCGTGGCGAAGCGGCCGCTGCCGCCGGGACGGCCGCGCGAGTGGTACGTCTCGCACAACCGCCGGCTCAAGGCCATGCGCCTGGCCATAGCGCTGCTCGACTCCGGCGTGTTCGTGGCCAACCAGGCCCCGAACGAGACGATCCGCGACACCGCCGAGCTCATCGGCGTCCACCCTCCGTCGGACACGACCTGCCACATGGTCCGGGCCCTGATGAAGTACTGCCGCTGAACCGACCCGCGAGGCCGACCGTGACGCCGGGCGCGCCGCCCGGCGTCATGGGGTTCACAGACGCCGGTCAGCGCGTCAACTCCCGCTCCAGCGGTGTCCGGAAGCGCGGCGTGACCCGGGTCGCACCCAGCCACTCCGTCAACCGCTCCGCCTCCGCGGCGATCGCCGCCTCGGCCTCGCGGTCCACGCCCGTGCCGTCGAGGACGCGCCAGGTGATCTCCCCGTCGGGCCGCTGGGCCCAGCCGCCCACCACCCGCCCGTCCCACCACACCGTCGGCCCCACGTTGCCGCTGCGGTCGAACAGGGACGGGCGCAGCTCGGGCGCGAGGAACCAGTCCCGCTGCTGCCAGCCCATGGCGGTCGGGTCGAGGGCGGGCAGCAGGGCCGCCCAGGGTGCCGCGGGGGCCGGCGCCGGGTCCTCGTCGCCCGCGAGGACGTACCCCGTGCCCTCGTCCAGCCCGACCTCGCGCGCGTCGATCGCCGCCAGCGCCCGGCGCACCTCGGTCACCCGCCACCCGGTCCACCACTTGAGGTCGGCCTCGGTGGCCGGTCCGCAGACGACGAGCCAGCGGCGCAGCAGGTCCGCCTGGGCGGCGGCCACGTCCAGCTCGGGGTGGGCCGGGGCGAGAGCCCAGCGGAACTGGCTCGACGTCCAGGAACCCAGCGGCCGTCCCCGCACCACCTTGCCCTCCACGCCCAGCACCCGCAGCAGCCGGGTCGAGACGGTGTGCACCCCCTCGTAGCTCTTCCCGGCCGCGTACGTGAACTGCTCCCGCAGCCGCGGCTCGTCGGCCGCCAGCTCCGCCGCCGTCGCCTCCCCGCGCCGCGCCAGCACGGCCAGCACCGAGGCCTCCACCTCGGCCAGCCAGCGGGCGTCCGGCGCCCCCGCCGCCGCCATGTCCTTCACCAGCGCGGCCCGCTCCCGCGCGGCGACGGCGACGCCCGTCGAGGCGTGCACGACGGCGGTCAGCTCCGCCGGGAACACGAACACGGTGTGCCGCATGCCGTGCATCCGGACCAGGGACCTGTCCGCGTACAGCGCCCGCTCGGTCTCCGGCACCGTCTTCCCCGGCTCCGCGAGCCGCGCCCCGACCGCCAGGTACACCGTCGCCGGGTCCGTACCGTGCAGGGCCACCATGCGGGCGGCGACCTCCTCCGGGCTCCCCGCCCGCGCCTCGCGCGCCAGCCGGTGCCGCACCCCCAGCCGAACCCGCCGCTCCGCCCCGCCGATCCGCCGCACACCACCACTCATCCCGACCTCCACGTCCGGTCCACACCTGCCCCGCATCCTGACGCACCCCTCTGACAACCGGGGCCCACCCGCCCCCCAGCCCCCGCCCCCACCCCTCACCCCCGTTCACCCGATCGCCGTACTGGGCATGCGCCGGCCCCGTCGCCGCATTTCACTGCCAACAGGAGGCGGCGACCCCGGGAGGTGCGATGCAGCGCGACGGCGAGGGCTACCACCGCATACGGCCACCGGCCCGCACCCCATGACCAGCGGCGTCCCCGGGGGATCCGCCGGGCCCGTCGAGCGGGCCGAGCGGGGCAAGGCGGCCCGCAAGCGCGTCCCCCGTACCGCGCACGCCGGCTGGCTCGCGCCCGTCGACCGGCAGGATCCCGTCGGCGTACTGGAGCGGCAGGGCCGGGACCGGCTGCCGGAGCTGCTGCCGATCCGGTACGGGCGGATGGCCGCCTCGCCGTTCGCCTTCCTGCGCGGCGCCGCCGCCGTGATGGCCGCCGATCTCGCCTCCCAGCCGCACACCGGCCTGACGGTGCAGCTGTGCGGCGACGCCCATCTGCTCAACTTCGGCCTGTACGCCTCCCCGGAACGCACCCTGCTGTTCGACCTCAACGACTTCGACGAGACCTTCCCCGGCCCCTTCGAGTGGGACGTCAAGCGGCTCGCCGCCAGCACGGCCGTCGCCGCCCGGGAGAACGGGCACAGCGACGACAAGGCGCACCGGGCGGCCCTGGAGACGGCGGCCGCGTACCGTGCCGCGATGCGCCGGCTGGCCACGATGGGCGAACTGGACGTCTGGTACGAGCGGATCGAGGCCGACCGGCTGCTGCCGCTGGTCCGCTCCGCACGGCGCCGCCGCCGGGTCGAGGCCAGCCTCACCCGCGCCCGCCGCCGCACCAGCCTCCAGGCCCTCGACAAGCTGACCGAGGTCGTCGACGGCCGGCGCCGCATCATCCACGACCCACCGCTGCTGGAACCGGCCGGCGCCCCCGACACGGCCGCCCTGCGCAAGATCTTCAGCGACTACCGCTCGACCCTCACCGAGGAGCGCCGCCTGCTCCTGGACCGCTACCGCTTCGTCGACGCGGCCCGCAAGGTGGTCGGTGTCGGCAGCGTCGGCACCCGCTGCTTCATCGTGCTGCTCATCGGCCGCGACGCCGACGACCCGCTGTTCCTCCAGATCAAGGAGGCCCGCAAGTCCGTCCTGGAGGACCATCTGCCCAGCGGCCCCTACGACCATCCCGGCCACCGGGTCGTCGCCGGGCAGCGGCTGCTCCAGGCCGCCGGCGACATCTTCCTCGGCTGGATGTCCGGCCCCCAGGGCCGCGCCTACTACTGGCGCCGGCTGCGCGACATGAAGGGCTCCGCGGACGTCGCCGGGATGAGCCCCGCCGAGCTGCGCGCCTACGCGGGGCTGTGCGGCACCGCCCTGGCCCGCGCGCACGCCCGCTCCGGCGACCGCATCGCCATCGCCGCCTACCTCGGCGGCGCCGACACCTTCGACCGCGCGGTCGCCGACTTCGCCCTGCGCTACGCCGACCAGACCACCGCCGACCACACCACGCTCGGGGCGGCCGTCGCCGCGGGCGTGGTCACGGCGGCGCCCGAGGTCTGAGGGCGAGCGGAACGCACGACAGCGGTACGGCGGTGACGGCAGCGATACGGCGGTGACGGCAGCGATACGGCGGTGACGGCAGCGATACGGCGGTGACCGCGCCGGGACGGCGCCGTCACCGCCGTGGACCTGGATCTTCCGGCGGCGGCCGGTCAGACCGCGGGGGAGGCGTTCGCCGGCTTCGGCGTGGCGGCCGCGGCGAGCGCCTCGCGCAGGTGGTCCTCCTCGGCCTGGCCGAGCGAGGTCTGCACCAGCTCACCGCCGAACGCGGCGATCTGCGGGATCACCTTGTCCTGGGCGGCGTGCTTGACCAGCACGAACAGCGCGGCGGCGCCCGGACGGAGGTTCTGGCTCAGCTCCTTCATGAAGCTGTCGTTGATACCGGTGTCGGTGACCGCGCCACCGGCCGCGCCGGCCGCCGCGCCCACCGCCGCGCCGAGCAGCGGGGCCAGGAAGAGCAGACCGATCACGCCGCCCCACACGGCACCGCCGGCCGCGCCCACCGCGGTGTGGTTGACGGCCTGGTGCAGCTTGATCCTGCCGTCGTCGCGCCGCTCGACGACCACCGCGTCCTCCAGCTCGACCAGATGCTGCTTGGACAGCTCGAACAGCTTGTCGCGCACCTCGTTGGCGGTGGCGAGGTCGTTGTAGGCGACGACGAAGAGATTGCTCATACCGGGCACCCCTTGTGTTCGTTTTGTTGCATTTCGACCGACTTTATAGCGACCGTGACCATGGCGCAGTCGGAGGAAGAACGAAGCGGCGCGGCCGGGAAAAGGGGATGCGCCGCTGCGTGCGCCCAGGGCACCCTCGGAACATCCCCACCCCACGTCCCAGGAAGGGAGGCCTGTCATGGGCACCATCGTGCTTTCCGGGGCGGCCGTCCTGGCCGTCCTGGGCTTCGGGAACCACGTGTACTGGCTCGCCGCCGTCGCCCTGCTCTTCCTGTACGTCCGGTACGGGCGCGACGCGACGCCCCCGCCCCCCACGGGACCGGGGCCCGCGCCCACCACGTACCAGGCGTACCGCGACCGCCGTGACCAGCAGGCCAAGTGGGAGCGCCGCTACCGCCGCGAGCGCCCCCTGGAGGCCCGCCGTCAGGAGCGCGAGAAGAGCGGGTGACCCGCGGAGCCGGAGCCGCAGCCCCGCTGCTCTCGGCCCCCGGTCACAGACCGGGGGCGCCCCACACCGGGAACCACCGGCTCAGGTCCTCCTCGATCCGCAGATCGCCGGCGAGCGCCGCCCGCAGCTCCAGCTCCAGCGCGTTGTCGCGCCGCTGCGCCACGCCGGGCAGCGGCGCGAACGGGTAGAAGGTGCCGCGCTTGTAGAGGTAGACCAGCGCCAGCCCGCGCCCCTCCGGGTCGCGGAAACCGGCCAGCGAGCACAGCAGCTGCGGGCCGAAGCCGTTGACCTCCATCGCGCTGTTCACCGCGTGCAGATCGTTGACCAGCAACGGCAGTTCGTCGGGGGAGCGGCGGGAGACCAGCCAGGAGTAGCCGTACCTGTCCTGCTCCAGCTCCACCGGCGGCCCGGTGCGGTCGGTGTCCGCGTCCAGCAGCGCCCGCACCTCGCGATGCGTCTGCTCGAACGCGGCGCCCTCGACCGTGGCGAAGCACACCGCGCCCCGGCCGGTGGGGGTGAAGGCGGCGGCGGCCTCCAGGGTCACCGCCGCCGACGGCAGCGCGAACAGCCGGTCGAGATCGGCGGCGACCGGCCGGCTCCGGCCGAGCAGGATGTCCAGCAGCCGCATGCTCACCCCGCCTTCCCAGGCGCCGCGGCCTCACCCAGCTCACCGGAGATCCGGCCCAGCTGCTCCAGCCGCTGCCCGAGGGTCGGGTGGGTGGAGAACAGCCGGGCCACCCCGGGCTCCCGGCCGAGCGCCGGGGTGAAGTAGAAGGCGTTGAAGGCCTGGGCCGTACGCAGGTCCCGGGTCGGGATCCGGGCGATGTCCCCGGTCACCTTGGTCAGCGCCGACGCCAGCGCCGAGGGCCGGCCGGTGAGCAGCGCGGCGGCGCGGTCGGCCGCCAGCTCCCGGTACCGCGACAGCGCCCGGATCAGCAGGAAGCTGATCGCGTACACGGCCGCGGACACACCCATCACCGTGGCGAAGAGGACCGCGGTGTTCTGGTCCCGCCGGCCCCCGCCGAACAGCTGCGAGTAGAACGCGAACCGCACGATCAGACCGGCGATCACCCCGAGGAACGAGGCCACGGTGATCACCGCGACGTCCTTGTGCGCCACATGCGACAGCTCGTGCGCGAGCACGCCCTCCAGCTCGGCCGGCTCCAGCCGCCGCAGCAGCCCGGTGGTCACACAGACCACGGCGTTGTCGGCGTTGCGCCCGGTCGCGAACGCGTTCGGCATCTCCATCACGGAGACGGCGACCACCGGTTTCGGCATGTCCGCCAGCGCGCACAGCCGGTCGACCACGGCGTGCAGCTCCGGATACTCCTCCCGCGCCACGATCCGCCCCCGCATCGCGTACAGCGCGATCCGGTCGGAGAACCAGTACTGCGCGCCCAGCAGCGCCGCCGCGACCACCACGACCAGCACCCACGACTTCAGCAGCACGATCAGCGCGGCGACGAACCCCACGTACAACAACCCGAGCAGGAACAGCGTGACCGTCATCCGCACGGTCAGCCGCCGGTCCCTGCGAAAGCGGCTCCGCATGACCCATCACCTCGCGGTCCGGCCCCCGTCCTCCTGCCAGTGTGCACCCGGACGACGGGAGCGGCGGGCCGCCTCGGACCGGGCGCGCTCAGTACGTCCCGCGCGTGCCCGCCCACCCCAGCAGCAGGATCAGCGCGGCCACGCAGCCCAGCACGATCACCGTCGAGCGCCAGGACGAGCGGCGCGGGGTTCTCGGGCCGGGGTCGGGACGGAAGGGGACCGGGCCGGGCGGGTCGTGTCTCCAGCGGGCGGCGAGCATACGGGCCCGGGCCGAGGGCTCCTTGTGCTCGGCGCGGTCGGCCCAGCGGAGGTCGAACTCCCGGTCCTCGTCGTCCCGCTCGGACATCCCGTCTCCCCGCGATCCTGGCCGTACAGCCGTACAGCCGTACAGCCGTACAGCCGTACAGCCGTACAGCTGTCGAACAGCCGTACAAACCACCATACGGCGGCGCCCCCGCCTGGAGCTGCTGCACTTCACGTCGCGTGGTGGTCCAGGGGGCGACCGCGGCCATGGCCGCCATCGAGGCCTTGAGGCAGCAGGTGCCCGGGGAAAGAAACCGGGCACCTCGTGCACCGAGGACCATGCCGCTAGCGGCGGCGGCGCCGCGTGCCCTGTCGCGGTGGCCGAGTCAGCGTGATCTGCCGGATGAGCTGCTGGAAGCACGCAAGGGAGGCGAGGGCCGGCAGGCACGCTCCGGCGACACCGGTGACGGTTCTGTCTGCCTGAGCCACGCACAGCATCATCGCGACGGAGGAGAACAGCAGAACGATGAACCACGAGTGCACGGCTCGGCGCCGGTGCAGGGCAGTCCGGAGGATGGAGAGAGAGGCCACCATCCAGGGGCCGTACACGAGAAGAGGCCACGACGGGGCCACGGCGCCTCCCGTCCCGGAGGTGATGTTCTGCAGAGGCCTGTAGGCCACCATGCCGCCGAAGACGCTGACCATCGCCACGATGACGGCAACGAGCGCGACGATGACGTAGCTGCCAGTCTGCAACCACTTGAGCCGGGCTCTTCGGACGTGGAGCTTCCGGTGCCCGGCGGAGGAGCGTCGGGTGGGCGGCAGTTGAGCGGTGATCTGCGCCAGGCTCTCCATTGGGTCGGTGAAGCCGACGCCGGATGCGGGCTCGCTGCGAGGTGGCGGGATCTTGGCTGTCTGCTCCGCCGAAACAGCCTCCTGCAGGAGATAGGTAAGTTCCTCGGCGGGGTCCCAGTCGGCGTCGGGTGCAGTCAGGGGAACTCCTGAGTGCACGCTGTCGGCATGTGCCCCGTTCCAGCCGGTACGCGGCCCGTAGGAGTACGCGTCGTAGTAGTACTCACGCTGCCCAAAGGCAGGATCGACATAGTCATGATTCACGAAAATGCGACCCGTCATGCTGTACGCGGCGGCCGGAGTTCTCCGGGCCGTTCCATCGTGAATTGAGTCCCTCCTGGAGTTCCTCCAGCAGGGCGAGGAACTCGCGAAGCAGTGGCTCGGTGACCTGACGTTCGGACTGCGCGTCACCCCCGGTCCCCGTGGGCCGTACCGTCAGCACCACGCATTCCGCACCAGGCTGGAAAGTGTACTTACCCATTGTCAGGCCGCGGACCGCAGAAATATTATCCGTCGTCGCGTTGCCTCGAGGAAGGCCGCGGGTCCTTGCTGTCGTCATATTCCGATAACGCGGCTCCGCCCCTTCAGGGCGCGCGGCAAACGAGTGACCTTACGAAGGTGAAAACCAGAGAAAGGGCTTATTGATCAATTACTCTACGCATCTAATTTCGCACCCTATTAGTCGATAAATTCTTCTTCTCGACTCCACTTGAGGAGTAAATAGGATTCGCTGCCTGGCGATCTCTGGGCCGGACACGACAGCGTCCATCGCCCTGGACCGGTGCCGCTGTGGCCAGCGCCGTCGGGGAACGAATCACCGCCCCGGCCGATCTCTCCGGAGCTACGGATCAGGAACCGAGAAGCCGACGGCCGGCCCTCCCGCGCTGGGAGGACCGGCCGACGGCCCAGAGACGGTCCAGGGGAGCGGTTGCCCGCTCTGGCCTGGGGCGATGTCACACGTCGAAGTACAGCTCGAACTCGACAGGGGAAGGCTCCCACCTGGGCGCCTCTACGCAAGAGGGTGCCTGACCAGCGCGTTCCCTTCTCATCGCTTCGCATCTGTTCGCGCCTCTTTCCAAGGTCCCACGGAACAGGGGCGGAACAGAGGGCACGCACGACCTTCGGGTCTGGGCAGCAGTACGGCCGGTGAGTGCCGGGGTGACCTCTCACCCGTTCAGCCTCTGGTGGCGCCTTGAGCGCCCCTCATCCGAACCGCAAGATCTGAACGTGGCTTCCGTAGTTGAAGCCCCTCGCCTGGGCGTAGGCCAACGAACCCCGCAAAGAAGTGATCCACATGACCCGCACCATCAGCCCCGAAACCGACCGCGCCCTGACCGCGATGGCCGTGCTCGCGGCCAGCCGGGGCGACGACGAACAGCGCGTGCGCGATCTTCGGCAGCACTTCACGAACGGGGAGTTGGTGGCGGATGCGCTGGAGACCATCGGTTGGTTCTGCGCCGGGAAGGCGGGCATGCCGCTGGCAGATGTCCTGCGCCGCACCCTCGGCTGACCGAAGCCCCAGGGCTCAGCGCCACGGGGGGAGCGGATGCATGATGGACGCAGGCAGGGGGGCGATTCGAGAAGAAGATCGTCATGAAGCACTGGACCGCCAGCGTCGCCGTTGTGGTCGCTCTCGTCGCCGGTGGCGCCGCAGCCTGCGGGGACGGTGGCAATGACGCAGCACCGTCGCCCACACTGACCGGGGTGGAGGGGGTGTCGCCCCCGCCGAGCACACCGCAGACGACGGCGCCACCACAGACACCGCGTGAGCTGAGAGCCGGGCAAAAGATCACCGTCACGACCGAGGACGGACCTGCTGAGATCACCTTGCTGGCGGTAGAGCGAACCACCGCCATCGGCGATTCGAAACCTGATCCGGGCCAGCAGTTCGTGGTCTACTCCATGCAGGTCAAGAACCTCGGCACGACCGGCGAGTGGAACACGCACTGGCTGGAGAGTCCGCGCTGGTCCGGCAGCGACGGGGAGGCCGACAGTCCCGTCTTCGTGGCTGGCCCTACCGACCCCGAACTGATCCCCTACGACCCGTTCTCCAGCACACCGGAGCCGCGTCCCGGCGAGCACATTCGGGCGACGGAAGTACTCCAGGTCCCGAACATCTCGGGCACCTTCCAGTTCGAGGATGAACCGGGCAACGCGCAGTTCGACATCGTCGTCAAGTAGTGGACCGCCTCAGCTCCAGACGATCCACCCGCACCGGCCGCACGCCCAGCGCACGAGCCGCCCGGCAGGGGTGGCGGTCATGGCGCCGCCGCACCGCCGAAGGCAGGCCAGGGTGGCCCTACTCAACGGCCTCGGCCGGAACCCGGATGGCTTCGGTGATCTTCTCGACGGCGTCCGCTCGGATCATGCCGAGATGCACGTACGGGCTGCCGCTGTGGGTCACCATGGGCCGGATGCCGCCCCAGACGCGCTCCGGGAGGCCGAGGGCGGCCAGGGCCTGCCGGATGGCGTCCGCCGCGTCCTCGGCCTGCTTGCGGCCGTCCCGGTACGTCTGCATGTCCATCGTCACGAGTGACCGCCTCCGGCGTGGTCGCGGATCGCCGTGGCGTGTCTGGCAGCCTGGGCGATGTCTCCCCGCTTCTTGCACGTGTTGAGCTGGCGCCACTCGGACTGGCAGCGTGCGCAGTCGGCGACCGGGGCGCAGTCGAGCAGCCAGGCGTCCAATCCGATCGGAAGCTCTACGGGCGGTTCCTGGGTGGTCTTGTGTCTCGTGGACATGGATGCTCCCCGACTCTGCGTGACTCCGGGTACGACCGTAGGGAGCTGTGAACAGGCCGGTCCACGAAGTTGCACGCGGTTGCACGCGCCCTGGGGTGACCTTGACGGCCATGTCACGGCGCCGTGAGGCTCACCCTGCAACCGGCAGCAACCGGCTCGACGTAGGGAGAGGCAATGCAGCTACGGTTCGTCGGCAAAGATCCGGAGTCCGGGGATCACGGCTGCCCGGCCGTATGGGTGGACGAGAAGACACACGATCTCGTCCTCCAGGGCATCAGGGCCGACGCCGAGACGGTCGCGCGGACCGTCCAGGACAGCCCGCTCCCCGATCATGAGGGAGTGATCCGGCTACCGCAGCGCATGATCCCGCTGCTGAGGGAGGCACTTGATGGCGCAAAGCCTGAGTAGTTTTGCGGACCTGATCCGGTCTGTGGAGCACTCCGCCGTGCACCTTGAGACTCGCGACGTGTACGCGATCTCCGATGAGGACGAGGGGTTCGCGGCGTGGAGGCGCGGGCACCGGCTCGACCCGGAGAACCGCGAGTCGTGGTGGCGCCCGTGGCTCGACCTGGTTCAGAAGGTCACCGCCAAGGGTGTCGTCATGCGCCGAGCCCGGATCGTCGGCGAGCCGCAGAGCGAGTACATCCGCTACGAACACTCGTTCACGTTCACCAACGTCGCGGCGGGCGAGGAGGTCCGTTGGCTTCCCAGGCGACAGGCTTCGGACCTCGCACTTCCGGGGAACGACTTCTGGCTCTTCGACGGTCGCATCGTTCAGTTCAACGTCTTTGATGGCGAGGGGCGTTGGGTGCACACCGATCAGACCGACCAGCCGGCGGTCGCCCAGTTGTGCTCAACCGCGTTCGAGGCCGTCTGGGAGCGAGCCATCCCGCACGAGAAGTACGTCATCTGAGAAGCCGGTACGCCAGTTCATGCCCACGTCTCCGCTTTCCACCGCCCAGGCCGCCCGTGCGGCCATCGCTACCCGCCTGGACGAGATCAGGAGGGACGCCGGGCTCAGTGGGCTTGAACTGGCAACGCGGTGCGGCTGGCACAAGTCGAAAGCGTCGCGCATCGCGAATGCCAAGACCGCCCCGTCGGACGCTGACATACGGGCGTGGTGCCGGGTTTGTGGCGCCGAGGACCAAGCGGCGGATCTGATCGCCGCCTCCCGCACCGCCGAGTCCATGTACGTCCAGTGGCGGCAGATCCACCGGGACGGCATGCGGCGCGTCCACGAGAAGACCATCCCGCTGTACGAGCGGACGGCTCACTTCCGCGTCTACGCCTCGAACGTGGTTCCCGGCATGCTCCAGACCGCTGACTACGCGGCCGGGCTTCTGAGGGCCATCACGGACTTCCAGGGCACCCCCGACGACGTGGACGACGCCGTGCAGGCCCGGCTGAACCGGTCCCGCGTCGTCCACGAGGGCAACCATCGGTTCGCCCTGCTGCTGGAAGAGGCGGTGCTCTACTACCGGGTGTGCGCCGAGCCCTCGATGGCCGCGCAGCTCCGGTACCTGCTGGAGATCATGTCCCGGCCGAACGTGTCCCTTGGGATCATTCCCTTCACGGCCCACCGCACCGTTTGGCCGCTGGAAGCCTTCTACGCCTTCGACGAGGCCCAGGTGGCCGTTGAGACGCTGACGGCGGAGGTCAACATCACGGCCCCCGGAGAGATTCGCACCTACCTGAAGGCGTTCGCCGAGCTGTCCCGGATCGCCGTGCACGGGCGCGAGGCGAGAGAGTGCATCAGGAAGGCTCTCGACTCCCTAGGTTGACCTGTCAAACTCTCCTGCATGGATGCAGGGTTGGCCGCAGTGCTGGGGGCATTGGCGGGAGCTGCGGCGACGACGGGGGCGGCATTCGCCACGGGATGGTCGACGCGCGAACAGGCGAGGATCGCAGCGCGAGCGGAGCACCGCCGACAGCGACGCGATGCAAGGCAGGCTGTCTACGAGGAGTTCATAAATAGCGTTGGCGCATTACTTAGGAAAACATCCACACCCATGGACCTAATCGCGCGACACCCTTCACTGCGGCCTAACCTGCAAGAACTAGCCCCCTTCAGCGAAACGATTAGCGAAATCGCCACAAAAGTAATGCTGGCCGGGCCGGAACATATCAGTAGGAGAGCGTCAGTAATAAGCGTATACGCCTTGCGCCTAATTATGTCTCTGGCACTCATAGAGGCGCATATTAGAACCGAAGACTCTGAAGTCGCGAGTGACGACTGGGCTCAAGCCCAGGAGGTCCAAGAGAAGCTGAGTCAGGAGATGGCAAGTTTCTCAGTAGATGCTCAAACGGTCCTGGATGACGACGGAACCCGCTCGTGATCACCGACCCTCCTCGCCGTCCCATCCAGGGATCAGATGCAGCGAGCCGACGACGGGCGGGCAGACATTCTCAACTTGACTACAGAGGACTGCACTTGAGGGCTGCCCGGCATCCCGCTGCGGCGGGTCCGGAAGGCCCTTCGTGCGCCGGTAGGCGGCGGCGCGGGCGCGGTTGCCGTTGATCGCACCCTGCCGACGATTGCAGGACGCGTGCGCCCAGCCCAGGTAGCCGCTGCCGTCGTCGGCGTGGTCCAGGTCGATCGATTCTCCTGGGTGCATCGTCTTGCCGCAGCGGGCACACGGGTTCCCGTACGCGGCGTCGCGGGTCTGCTCGACCAGCCTGCGATGCTCGGGGCCGTACCGGCTACTGCGGCAGTCCTTGCAGCGTTTCGCCGGTCGGCCGGTGTGCTGATAAAAGGGGCGCCCACAAGATTCGCAGGTCAGACTAGGCATTTGAGCCTCTTTCCAAGATCGATTTACCCCCGACCCCTCAGAGAGAGGCGAAACGATGGCGGCGGGGTCGCGAAGTCAATTTGATCCATGGGGACACCCGCCCCCCTAGGTTGGCCGGGGGTGCACTTTATTGGCGTGAATCCCCTCCGGTCGTGCAGCAAACACTTAGCCGAGCACGTTTTCATGCACTGAGTGTGGAAGATGGGAACCATTGGTTCCGAGTTCGATCCTCTCGGCTCCCAAGACCTTCGGAAGACATGCCGTCGGAGTTGGTCACGAGTGGTGCTTCACTCTTGCGATTCGGCTTTCGCTTCGTCGAGTTTCTCTTCTGCGAGCTTCATTCGTGGCGCTTGCAGGGCTCACGTGTATGGGATGCACGCATCGGGGCCATGGGTGACGCCTGCCATCTCTCGCTCGCGTCACTCGGTAGATTGATTACGTTCGTTGCTTCACTGATTCAGTTGATGTTGTGTTGATGCTGAATCGATGATGATGAGTTTGTTTGTCGATCATCATCACGTGTGTGAGTGGTGGCGCAGTGCATGGCACAGGTGTGGGTACTGCACCGGGGCAGGGCACCAGGGCCAGGGAGGGTGGGGCCTGTACGCCACACTGGGGGCCTGCCACCACCTCACCGGTAGCGGAACACCAGGGCGGTGCCACCAGGGCCTCAGCGCGGCGTGCATTGACCCCGGCTCCTCTGCCGAGAAGATGGCGAAGCGGCAGAAGGGGCCGGGGTCTGATGCCTGCGCCCCCGGTTCGACAAGGCCGGGTGAGGTTGGCGCGGCGTCTTCCGGTCCCCCGAGTTCTGAAGCGAGGGACCGGAAGCATCTTCAGTTTCCGTTTGCGTCCGAGGGCTTGAGCGCCCGCCACATGTGGACCGGGATGCGTTCCCGCCGTCCGCCCTTCTGGCGGCGACGGCCCTGCTCGCCCAGGTCCTGGATACCATCCGCCATCTCTTCGAGCGCCTTCTCCTGCTCTGCGGCGTTGTGCCGTGCACAGTCACGCAGGACTTCGAATCCGCCCATGGTCAGCCCCTCACTCCCGTGTCCACAACGAACGCTTCCGGGTGGAACAGCTGGATGTCCGCCCGGAGGTGGGCCAGCACACCGATCTGAAGGTTGTCCGCGTACCGCTCCTTGAGGAACTCCAGCTCGATGCCGGTCCTGATGCCGATCCCGAGCTGGTTCCACTGCGCGGTGTACAGCTCCGAGCAGTCGGTGGAGGTGCCCACCGTGAGGTTGATCGGGATCTGCTTGGTGTTGAGCCGGGGGATGGTCGCCAGCGCGGCCGGGGGGATCAGGTAGGCGTTGGTGGTCGCCTCCTTCAGCTTGGACAGCGACGTCTCCGAGCGGGGTGCCTGGATCTGGGCGTTGGGCTCGAAGTTGTTGTTCCGCACCGTGCCCACGGAGTCCAGCCAGAAGTCGTAGTTCGTGATGGCGGCACCGTTCGCGCCATGCGTGGTGGTGGTGATGCCGCTCTGGTTGAGCACACCCCTCGGCTCGGGTGCCGTGCCGGTTCCGCGCAGCGCCACGCGGTCGAGTTCGAGGGCGAGCTGCTGGGCGAAGCTGTGGGCGATGATGTCGCCGGCTGCCGGGGAGGAGTCCTCGAACAGTTCCCGCGACAGCTTGACCAGCCGGGCCAGGCTGCGGGCCGTGAAGGTGACGGCGTCGAAGGTCAGGTCCACATCGGTGATGAGCGCGTTCTCGTTGCGCCAGCCCGGAGTTCCCTCACCGGTCAGCCTCGGGACCTTGAGCGTCTGCGTCGTCATGGGCACGAACGTCGCTCCGGCCTGCGCCACCACCATCTTGTTGCGGACCAGGTCGATGAAGCTCGAAGCGAGCGGCGTGGGCACGGTGTGTCCGCCTGCCGTCAGCGTGCCTTCGCTCATGGCCTTGCGCTCGCGCTCGGCGTCCTTCCAGTCGCCGGTCACCAGGCCGCGCATGTACTTGTCGAAGTTGAGGCCCTCGGTCTGCGGGTCGCTGTGCCCGTTGGCCTTGAGCCAGTCGCCCATCTTCTGGCCCTTGGTGAGGACCTGGGCGCCCTTGAGGCCGCTTGCCCCGCCCGCGTACGAGCGCGGGTCGAGACGGGCTCCATCGCCGGACTCGCCATAGAGGCCGCCGCCCTCGGCGGTCTTCTGGACGGCCTTGAGGTCTTCGAGTTCGTCCATGAGACGGCGGATGTGGGCGACCTTCTCGGCGGCGCTGCCCTTGATGGAGGTGACGCGGTCCATCTTCATGTCCGGACCGGCCTCTTCGAATATCTGCTTCAGCTCGGCCTTCTTGGCTTCGAGCGCGGGAAAACTGATGGTCATGACTGTCTCCGTGAATGCGCGTGGTTTTGCTCGGCCTCGTTCCGGAGACAGTCACCCTCAAGCGAGTTCCGGTTTCGCAAAACCGACATCGCTCAGGGCACCTACATCCACGGATCGGCGGCCCGGACAACGGTCGAGCAGTGGTGCGAAACATGGCTCACCGGGTACGCCACCCGCAGGCCGTCGACAGTCCGGCAGGCCAGGGTTCACATCCGCCGTATCAACAAGGAGTTCGGCGGGATGCCGCTCGGGGCGGTGCGGCCGTCCCAGGCCAGGGCGTGGTGTGCGCGGATGCGTGAGGAGGGGCTGAGCGCGTCGTACGTCTATGCCTGCCACCGGCGGCTGTCCCAGATCATGGGCGACGCGGTGCATGACGGCCTGCTGGCGAAGTCCCCGTGCTCGCGGCGTACCTCACCGGGCCAGGGTGCCCAGCGGCCCTACGTGGCGACCACAGCGCAGGTCTGGGCCCTGTACGACGCGTTCCCGGAGCGCATGCGGGCCGCTGTCCTGCTCGGGGCGTTCGCCGGGCTGCGTGTCTCCGCTCCGGGTGTCTGATGTCGACTTTCTGCGCGGCGTCGTGCATCCGGCCGTCCAGTACCCGAGTGTGGAGCTGAAGACGGAGGTCTCTAAGACGTCCATCCCCGTGCCCAGGTCGCTCGCCACGCTGCTGTCCGCGCAGGTCTCCACCTGGCGGGCCGAGACGCTGCTCACGGGTGAGGACGGAGAGCAGCTCTCCCCTTGGGCGCTGGAACGTGCCATGAGGAAAGCCCGTGGCCAGGTCAAGGACCTGCCCACGGGCTTTCGTTTTCACGATCTGAGGCACTACTTCGCGAGCCTGCTGATCGCGAACGGCTGCGATGTCAAGGTCGTCCAGGCGCGGCTGCGTCACGCCTCCGCGAAGACGACCCTGGACGTCTACGGGCACCTCTGGCCGGACTCCGACGAGTCCACCCGTTCCGCCGTCGACGCCGTGCTCACTGCCCGGACGGAACAGGGCCGGAACACGAGCGCCCAGTGACGACTGCGCCGCAGGTCAGCCGGGGTGAAAGGCTTACACGTCGAAGTAGAGCTCGAACTCGTGCGGGTGCGGACGCAGCTGGAGCGGCGCGATCTCGTTCGCGCGCTTGTAGTCGATCCACGTCTCGATCAGGTCCGGGGTGAACACGTCACCCTGGAGCAGGAACTCGTGGTCGGCCTCCAGGCGGTCCAGGACCGCGCCGAGGGAGGTCGGGACCTGGGCGACGTTCGCGTGCTCCTCGGGAGCCAGCTCGTACAGGTCCTTGTCGATCGGCTCGGCCGGCTCGATCTTGTTCTTGATGCCGTCCAGGCCCGCGAGGAGCAGCGCCGAGAAGGCGAGGTACGGGTTGCCGGAGGCGTCGGGCGCGCGGAACTCGACGCGCTTGGCCTTCGGGTTCGAGCCCGTGATCGGGATACGCATCGCGGCGGAGCGGTTGCGCTGCGAGTAGACGAGGTTCACCGGGGCCTCGAAGCCCGGCACCAGGCGGTGGTACGAGTTCACCGTCGGGTTGGTGAAGGCCAGCAGCGACGGCGCGTGCTTGAGGATGCCGCCGATGTAGTAGCGGGCGGTGTCGGACAGACCGGCGTAGCCCTGCTCGTCGTAGAACAGCGGGTCGCCGTTGCTCCACAGCGACTGGTGGACGTGCATGCCCGAGCCGTTGTCGCCGAAGATCGGCTTCGGCATGAAGGTCGCGGTCTTGCCGTTGCGCCAGGCCACGTTCTTCACGATGTACTTGAAGAGCTGGAGGTCGTCGGCGGCGGCGAGCAGCGTGTTGAACTTGTAGTTGATCTCCGCCTGGCCGGCGGTGCCCACCTCGTGGTGCTGGCGCTCGACCTGGAGGCCGGAGCGCTCCAGCTCCAGGGAGATCTCGGCGCGCAGGTCGGCGAAGTGGTCGACCGGCGGGGCCGGGAAGTAGCCGCCCTTGTAGCGGACCTTGTAGCCGCGGTTGTCCTCCAGCGCGCCGGTGTTCCAGGCGCCCGCCTCGGAGTCGATGTGGTAGAAGGACTCGTTCTCGGACGTCTTGAAGCGCACGCTGTCGAACACGTAGAACTCGGCCTCGGGGCCGAAGAACGCGGTGTCGGCGATGCCGGTGGAGGCCAGGTAGGCCTCGGCCTTCTTCGCCACGTTCCGCGGGTCACGGGAGTACTGCTCACCGGTGATCGGGTCGTGGATGAAGAAGTTGATGTTGACCGTCTTGTCCCGGCGGAACGGGTCCACGCGGGCGGTGGAGAGGTCGGCGCGCAGCGCCATGTCGGACTCGTGGATGGCCTGGAAGCCGCGGATCGAGGATCCGTCGAAGGCCAGCTCCTCGTCCGGGTCGAACGCCGCAGCCGGAATCGTGAAGTGCTGCATGACGCCCGGCAGGTCGCAGAAGCGGACGTCGACGAACTTGACGTCCTCGTCCGCGATGAACTTCTTGGCCTCGTCGGCGTTCTGGAACATCCAGCTCCTCCTACTCCCGACCATCCCGCCGGGGTGGTAGATCGTTCGTGCGGCCAGTGCGGTGGCACACGCTGCCTCGACCCTAGGGAGGCGTGATTTCTCCGGCGTGACCCATTTGTTTCGCACAAGTTAACCGGCTCGGTTCCACCGTAGTCCGAAAACACCCCGCCGTCCCCCGGTCATATACGGGCGCAGTACCGTGTACGGGTGGACAAGAGGCAAGCAATCGGATCATGGCTCTCCGGCCCGCGCGCGGCCATGGAGGACGCCGGTGCGGACTTCGGATACCGGGGCGAGCAGCTGGGTCTGCCGGAGGACGGGCCGGGCTCCCTGGCCGGTCCGGGACGGCGGCTCGGGGCACTGGCCGTGGACTGGGGCCTGTGCTTCTTGATCGCATACAGTTTGATCACCGACGGCTACCAGCAGCAGGCCACCGGCAACTGGACCCTGCTGGTGTTCTTCGTGACGAGTCTGCTGACCGTCGGCACCGTCGGCTTCACCCCCGGCAAGCGCCTGCTCGGCCTGCGCGTGGCCGCCCTGGACACCGGCACCGTCCACCCCGGCCGCGCCCTGCTGCGCACGGTCCTGCTCTGCCTCGCCGTCCCCGCCCTGGTCTGGGACCGCGACGGCCGCGGCCTCCACGACCGGCTGGCCCGCACGGTCGAGGTCCGGATCTGAGCCGAGCCCCACGCACACGACGACCTCACGCTCACGACGACCTCCCACCTACGACGAAGGGGGCGCCCGGAGATCTCCGGGCGCCCCCCGAGTGGGTGGGGGGGGGGGAGCGGGCCCACGGGCCCCCCGGGGGGAGGCGCAA
>NZ_JBEPAL010000002.1:361732-374446 GCF_040298625.1 Streptomyces sp. NPDC001532 | reverse complement strand
GCCGAGAACTGGCCGGTGACGCCGATCGCGGCGCGGACCGCCTGCGGCTCGGCCGCGAGGTCGTGGCCCGCGACCTGCGCCTGACCGCCGTCGGCGCTGATGAGAGTGGAGAGGATCTTGACCGCGGTGGTCTTGCCGGCACCGTTCGGACCGAGCAGGGAGAAGATCGTTCCTTCCGGGACGGAGATGTCGACACCGTCCAGGACGACCTTGTCGCCGTAGGACTTGCGCAGCCCGTTCGCCGCGATGGCCAGGGTGGTCATGAGGGAGTTCTCCTTCTTCCCGGATGTCACAGGCTGCGGGCGGTGATGTCGCCGTGGGAGGTGGTGGCGCGGATGTCGAGGCCGGTGGTGCCGTCGTTCTTCAGGGCGTTGCTGACGCGGCCGTGGCCGGTGCCCGCGTCCAGGGCGGCCGAGACTCCGGCGGCGGCGGCCACCGTGATGTCACCGGCCTGGGTGCTGAGCACGACCGTGCCGCGTACCGCCTCGGCGATCCGGATGTCGCCCCGCGCGGTGCTGATCTCCGACGGGCCGTTCAGGCGGCCGATCTCGACGGTGCCGTCGATCGCGGTGAGGCGGACGCTCGCGGCCTCGTCGATCTTGATGCAGCGGTAGGCGCCTTCGAAGTCGATGTCGCCGAGGCGGCCGACGCAGCGCAGTTCGGAGCTCGCGGTCCTGGCCTCGACGCGGGAGCCGGCGGGCACCTGGACGGTGACCTCCACGGAACCGGAGGCGCCGAGGAGCTGGCTCTTCGGCTCGGGAGCGTGGATCCGCAGGACTCCGTCGGCGTAGCTGACGGTGGTCTGCTCGGCGGACCGGACGTCGCGGCTCTTGCCGGGGTCGGCCGGAAGGACCTCGACGGTGGTGTCGGCGCGGTCGGCGGCGATGACCTGGATGCGTCCGGCGGGGACGGCGAGGACGGCGGAGACGGGGGCGGTGGTGGCGAACTTCTGCATGGTGGGCTCCGGGGTCTCGGTGGTGCGTTCCTTGTTTCCGACATTGGAAAAGCTACGTTGCTTTCCAAGAGGTGGCAACAAGTTCGTTGCACTCGAAGTGTGTTCATGCAGTTCAAGGGCGTAAAACTGTTGCAACGGCTCGCCGGTAACGCAACGTCAGCAGTCGTTCTCATTGCAATGGGTGACGCTGAACGCTATGGTGGGGGCAGTTGCGCCGGAAGATCAGCTAGGAGAACGCGATGCCTGGAGGCAGGCTCACCCAGCAGGAACGCCAGCAGATCGCGCTGGGGCTGGCCGACAGCCTCCCCTACGCCGAGATCGCCCGCCGTCTGGACCGGCCGACCTCGACGGTCACGCGTGAGGTGATGCGCAACGGTGGCCCCACCGCCTACCGCGCCGACCTGGCCCACCGCGCCACCGAGCGCCGCGCGCACCGGCGCGGGCCCGCCGCACCGCGCGGAACCGCGGCGGTCCCGCAGCCGCACGGACGCGACGCCGAGGCCGTCGCCGAGTACGAGGAGACGCTCACCACCGTCCTCATGGCCTCGGGCATGAGCAAGATGCCGGCGCGGGTGCTGACCTGCCTGTTCACCACCGACGCGGGCAGCCTCACCGCGTCCGAACTCGCTCAGCGCCTCCAGGTGAGCGCGGCGTCCATCTCCAAGGCGACCACCTTCCTGGAGAGCCAGACCCTCGTCCGCCGGGAACGCGCGGAGGGCCGCCGCGACCGCTACGTGGTCGACAACGAGCTGTTCTACCAGGCGACGATCGCCAGCGCCCGGGCCAACGACCAGCTCGTCGCGATCACCCGCCAGGGCGCCGCCGTCCTCGGGCCCCAGACCCCGGCCGCCGTCCGCCTGGAGAACATCGCCCGCTTCCTCGACTTCATCAGCGACAGCATCACCCGCGCCGCCGAACAGGCCCGCGAAGTCCTCCACACCAGCCTCGAAGCGGCTCCCGACGACCGCTCCGGCGACCGCTCCTGAGCCCGAACGCGTACGTCGCCGCGAAGCCCACCGCATAGCCCGTCAGCAGGCCGCCCGCGTAGATCGCCGCCGTCGACATCAGCCCCCGCTCGCCCGCCAGCAGCGGGAACAGGGCCCAGCCCGACGGGCCGATCGCCGTCGCGCCGACCGTGTCGCCGAGCATCGCGAACACACCGAGGAACGCGCCGCCCGCCGCGCCGCCGACGCAGGCGGTCAGGAACGGACGGCCCAGCGGCAGGGAGACGCCGTAGATCAGCGGCTCGCCGACGCCCAGCAGCCCGGCCGGGAGCGCCGACCTGATCGTCGTACGCATCGACGCGTCGTGGCGCATCCGGACGTAGACCGCCAGCGCCGCGCCCACCTGGCCCGCGCCCGCCATCGCCAGGATCGGCAGCAGGACCGTGCTGCCCTGCTCGTCGATCAGCGTGGCGTGGACGGGGATCAGGGCCTGGTGCAGACCGAGCATGACCAACGGCAGGAAGAGGCCGCCGAGGAGGAGGCCGGCGAGGGCGCCCGTGGTCGCCAGCAGCCAGTTCGCGGCCGTGCCGATCGCCGTGGAGACCGCGCCCGCCGCGTACATCAGGCCGTAGAGCGTCGCCAGACCCGTGACGAGGACCGTCAGGGTGGGGGTGAGCAGGACGTCCAGCGCGGCCGGGATCCGGCGGCGCAGCCGCTTCTCCACGTACGTGCCCAGCAGCGCCGCCGCCAGCGCGCCCAGGACGCCGCCCTGACCGGGAGCCAGCTGGGTGCCGGACACCGTCACCTTCGCCACACCGGGATAGACGACGATCGCCGCCACCGCCCCGCCCAGCACCGGTGTGCCGCCGAACTCCTTCGCCGTGTTGTGGCCGACGAACACCGCGATCAGCGCCATGAACGCCGAGCTGATCGCGGCCAGGGCCGGGGTCAGCGACGGCAGCAGGCCCGCGTTCACCAGCAACCCGTTCACGCCCGCCAGCACCCCGCAGCCGATCAGCGCGGGAATCAGCGGCACGAAGACGTTCGCCACCCGGCGCAGCGCCAGCTTCAGCGGGGTCGCGTTGCGTTCGCGCCGGGCCGCCCTCAGCTCCTCGCCCCGCGCCGCCAGTTCCGGCGCCCGGCCCTCCGGCGCGAGCAGCGCCTCGAACTCCGGCGTCACCCGCGCCACCGTCCCCGGGCCCAGCACGATCTGGTACGTGTCGTCGGCCACCACGCCGAGGACGCCCGGCAGCGCCCGCAGCGCCGCCTCGTCGACACGGGCGCGGTCGACGAGACCCAGGCGGAGGCGGGTCATGCAGTGGGCGACGGAGGTGACGTTCTCGGGGCCGCCGACCAGGGGCAGAAGGGCGGCGGCCAGGGTCCGGGCGGCGGTCTCGGTCATGGGGCCACCATGCGACGCGGACCGCCCGCGAGCCGTCCGGCACACCGCCGGGGTCGCCCGCCCGGCGCGTGAGATATTCACGGTTCGGTCGAGCCTGGCTTCACTGGCTGAAAGGCATGCCCCGTTGCCATCCTCGAGGGCATGGAGATCAGAGTTCTGGGACCGCTCGAAGCGCGTGTGCACAACTCGTCGATCGTGCCGACCGCCGGGAAGCCCCGGCAGATCCTCTCACTGCTCGCCTTGAGGGCCGGTCGGGTCGTGCAGGTGGAGACCCTGATGGCCGAGGTGTGGGGCGAGAGCATCCCGCGCAGCGCCGCCACCACCTTGCAGACGTACATCCTGCAACTGCGCAGGAAACTCACCGCGGCCGGAGTCGAGCAGACCGGCCGCACCGCCAAGGACGTCCTCCAGACGTGCTACGGCGGCTATCGCCTCGTACCCGATGAACTGACGTGTGACTTCACGGAGTTCCAGCGGATCGTCCGGCGCGGCGGGGGAGCGCTGGCCGACGGGGACCCGCACACGGCGGCCGCGCAGCTCGGCCGGGGGCTGGAGCTGTGGCGGGGGCCCGCGCTGGCCGACGTACCGGTCGGCCAGGTGCTCGGCATGGAGGCCATCGGGATGCAGGAGGAACGTTCCCGTGCCCTGGAGATGCGGCTCGACGCCGATCTGCGGCTCGGCCGGCACGCCGAACTCATCGGCGAACTGCGGATGCTGGTGGCGCAGCAGCCGCTGCACGAGACACTGTCCGCACTGCTCATGACCGCCCTGTACCGGGCGGGCTACCCGTGGCGGGCGCTGGACACCTTCCAGTCGCTGCGCCAGGCCCTCGTCCGGGAGCTGGGCATCGAGCCCTCGCCCCGGTTGCAGCGGCTCCAGCAGGCCGTGCTCAGCAACGACCACCACCTGCTGGAAGCACCCACCTCCGCGCCGTACGTGCTCGCCTGAGCGGCGGCACCCGGGGGAGACGGCGCGCGGGCGGGCGAAGGGTGCCCACCGCGCGCCGCTGTCACACCAGCTGGTCGTAGCTGACGGACCGGGAGCGCAGCAGGATGCCGCCGTCGGTGGTGTCGAGCACGTCGTGCACCACGGTGGACGGCCAGACCTCCGGCCGCTCGTTCGGGCGCACCCGCACGATCAGCGCGTACACGGTCGAGCGCACGCTGCCGTCGTCCTGCGGGTCCAGGACCATCTGGTTGAAGTAGTGGCGGCGCCGCGTCGGATCGTCCTCGTACTTCTTCAGGAACGACCGCAGCTCGGCGAGGATCGCGTCCCGGCCCACCACCGGGTCGACACCGGGCGTGTGCTGGAAGCTGCCCTCCTTGGTGAAGGAGTCCGCGTACTCCTCCAGCCGGCCGTTGTCGAGCGCCTGCATCTGGCGGGCGTAGAAGTGCTGCACCTGCGCGTAGAAAGCGCTGCTGACCGTCTCCACGATCGACCTCCGCGAAATCGGATAGGGGCCTGAGGGCGCGGCCAGCGTCACCCCGCCCGCTCGAGCGCAGGTGGAGCCGGAGCCTCCGTCGGACGAGGGGCCTTCCAGACGCCTTCCAGCAGCGCGCGAGCAGCCCCGCCCACCCTCGTCGGGCGTCGCCCACCCAGCCCACGCAGCGAACACGGGAGAAGACACATGACTACTGCGGTCAAGCCGGTGGCCCTGGTCACGGGAGCCACGAGCGGGATCGGCCTGGAGGTCGTCCGGCGGCTCGCCGGGAGGGGAGCGCGCGTCTACCTGTGCGCCCGCGGCCAGGACCAGGTGTCGGCCACCGTCAAGGAGCTGACGGACGAGGGGTACGAGGTGGACGGCACCGTCTGCGACGTCGCCGACCCCGGCGCGATCAAGGCGTACGTGCGGGCCGCCGTGGACCGGTTCGGGCCGGTGGACATCCTGGTCAACAACGCCGGCCGCAGCGGCGGCGGCGCCACCGCCGAGATCGCCGACGAGCTGTGGTTCGACGTGATCAACACCAACCTCAACAGCGTCTTCCTGATGACCAGGGAAGTGCTCACCACCGGCGGCATGCTCGCCAAGGGCCGCGGCCGCGTCATCAGCATCGCCTCCACCGGCGGCAAGCAGGGCGTGGTGCACGCCGCGCCGTACTCCGCCTCCAAGCACGGCGTCGTCGGCTTCAGCAAGGCGCTCGGACTGGAACTGGCCCGCACCGGCATCACCGTGAACGCCGTCTGCCCCGGCTTCGTGGAGACGCCGATGGCCGAACGGGTGCGCGGCCACTACGCCGGCATCTGGGGCGTCACCGAGCAGGAGGCCCACGACCGCATCACCACCCGCGTGCCGCTCGGCCGGTACGTGGAGACCCGTGAGGTGGCCGCCATGGTCGAGTACCTGGTGAGCGACGACGCCGCCGCGGTGACCGCGCAGGCCCTCAACGTCTGCGGCGGCCTCGGCAACTACTGAGCCCCCGCGGCGACCGCCACCCGCAAGGGACGGCGGCCCGGCATCCGCCGGGCCGCCGTCCCTTCGTCCTTTTGCCCTTTTGTCCTTTCGTCCCGCCGTCCCGCCGTCGTGCGCGTGGACAGCGAACGGGGCCCGCGTCCCCGGAGGGACACGGGCCCCGGCAGGCCGTGCGGGCCGTTCAGACGGCCACCGGCACCACCGCGTTGACCACGTCCAGCAGGATGCGCGGGGTCTCCGCGTCACCGAGCAGGTCGTCGGATATGTCGACGCCGTAGTCCTGCTTGATCCGGGCCGCGCTCTCCATCAGCGCGAGCGAGTCGTAGCCCAGGTCCTCGAAGCGCACGTCGAGGATGTCGCCGCTCAGGTCGATGTCGTCGTCCGCGCCCGCGCAGGCGATGAGCACACGGCGCAGGTCGTCCAGGGTCAGCTCGGTCATGGTCGCTCTCCTGTGAGTGGGAAGGGTGTGCGGATGGTCTTCGGGAAGCCCGGCTCAGTCGCCGTCACGGGTGACGACGACCGCCGAGTTGAAGCCCCAGCGGCCCCGGGCCAGCACCAGCGCCGACCGCACCCGCCGGGTGCGCGGCTCGCCGGTGACCAGGTCGATGCCGTACTCCTGCGGCACCCGCGTCGAGTTGCCGCAGGCCGGGATGACGCCGTCGCGCATCGACAGCAGCGCTGTCACCACGTCCGCCGGCCCGCCCCCGGCGTACATCCGGCCGGTCAGCGTCTTCGGCACCGACACCGGCACGCCCCGCGGGCCGAACACCTCGCGCAGCGCCCGCGCCTCGTCCCGGTCCAGGTCGGCCAGCCCGGCGGCGTCCGCGAACACCACGTCGACGTCACCGGGGGCGAGCCCGGCGTCCGCCAGGGCCAGTTCGGCGGCCCGGCGCAGACCGGGCTCCCGGTCCGAGCCCGGCTTCGGGTCGAACGTCGAGGCGTAGCCCGCGATCTCGCCGTAGACCTGCGGCGCCCCGCGCCTGCGGGCCACCTCCGCGTCCTCCACGACGAGGATCGCCCCGCCCTCGCCGGGCACGTGGCCCGAGGCCCGCTCGTCGAACGGCAGATACGCCGCCGCCGGGTCGGTGGCCGTGCTGACCCGGCCGCCCGCCAGCTGCGCGGCCCAGCCCCACGGGTCGAACGCCGAGTCCACCCCGCCGCACACCACCAGACCGGTGCCGCGGCGCACGGTGCGCCGGGCGTGGCCGATCGCGTCCAGGCCGCCGGCCTGCTCGCCGACCAGCGCGGCGCTCGGCCCGCGCAGCTTGTGGCGGATGGAGATCTGGCCGGTGTTGACGGCGTAGAACCAGGCGAAGGACTCGTAGACGGACACGTACTGCGGGCCCTTCGACCACAGCTTGTGGAACTCCCGGTGGGTGAACTCGAAGCCGCCCAGGGCGTTCGCGGTGACCGTGCCCATGTCGTAGTCCGGCAGCGACTCCTCGTCGACGTCCGCGTCGAGCAGCGCCCAGGCGGCCACCGCCAGCGCGTACCGGGTGGACACGTCGGTCTGTGGCAGCAGCCGGCTCGGCAGGTGCTCGGCGGCGTCGAAGTCGGTGATCCGCCCGGCCAGCCGGGACGGGTACTTCGACACGTCGAAGCCGGTCAGCTCACCGATGCCGCTCCGCCCGGCGAGCGTCGCCTTCCAGAACGCCTCCACACCGAGCCCGTTCGGCGTCGCCGCGCCGATCCCCGTGATGACGGTGCTCATACGCCGGCCACCTCCGGGCGGTGCAGGACCATCGCGCTCTGGAAACCGCCGAAGCCGCTGCCGACCGTCAGCACCGTGTCGACCCGCTGCTCGCGGGCGGTCAGCGGCACGTAGTCCAGGTCGCACTCCGGGTCCGGCTCGTGCAGGTTGGCCGTCGGCGGCACCACGTCGTGCTCGATGGCCAGCAGCGAGGCGGCGATCTCGATCGAGCCGATCGCGCCCAGCGAGTGGCCCACCATCGACTTGATCGAGCTGACCGGCACGTCGTAGGCGTGCTCGCCGAGGCTGCGCTTGAAGGCGGCGGTCTCGTGCCGGTCGTTCTGCTTGGTGCCGGAGCCGTGCGCGTTGACGTAGTCGACGGCGGTGCGGTTCAGCCGGGCCTCGTCCAGCGACACCCGGATCGCCTCCGCCATCTCCCGGCCGTCCTTGCGCAGACCGGTCATGTGGTGGGCGTTGCAGCGGGTGGCGTAGCCGCCGACCTCCGCGTAGATGTGCGCGCCGCGCCTGCGGGCCGCCTCGTACTCCTCCAGCACGAACATGGCCGCGCCCTCGGCGAGCACGAAGCCGTTGCGGGTGCCGTCGAAGGGCCGGGAGGCGTGCGCGGGGTCGTCGTTGCGGGGGGTGGTCGCCTTGATGGCGTCGAAGCAGGCGACCACGATCGGCGAGATCGGGGTGTCGGCGGCGCCGGCCACCACCGTGTCGGCGGAACCCTCGCGGATCAGCTGGACGCCGTAACCGACCGCGTCCAGACCCGAGGTGCAGCCGTCGGACACCATCGTCACGGGGCCCTCGGCGCCGACCTCCCAGGCCACCTCGGCCGGCATCACACCGGGCGAGAGATAGTCGAACATGTGCGCGGACAGGTAGGCGGGGTCGACCTCCCACTCCCGGCCGGCGTCGGACATCACCAGATACTCGTTCTCCAGGCTCGTCGCCGAGGCGACCGCGCTGCCCAGACTGACCCCCACCCGGTGCGGGTCCACCGCGCCCACGTCGAAGCCGCTGTCCGCCAGCGCCTCCCGGGTGCAGGCCACGGCGAACTGCGTCGCGCGGTCCATCCGGCGGATCTCACGGGGGCCGAGCCCCTCGGCGCGGGGGTCGAAGTCGACCTCGCCGGCGATCCGGGAGCGGAACGGCGAGGCGTCGAAGAACGAGATGCCCCGGGTCGCGGTACGGCCCTGCGACAGCAGATCCCAGAACGCCTTCGTTCCGGTGGAGCCAGGGGCCCGCACACCGATCCCGGTGATCACCACGCGCCGGCTCATGACCGGCTCGCGTTCGTTGAGGACATGACTGCTGTTCCTTTCACCTCGGACTCACCACGGGCACTACCGGAGTTACCGGCCGCAGGCTGTGTCCGGTGGCTAGAACCGGGCTGGAGCACGACCGCGTACCGCAGTGGAGACTGAGGAGGATCAACCGGTGGCGCACGCGACCGGCGCTCTAGGCAGACCCCGGACCATCCGGGGGCACGACCGACGGAGAGGGATGCGCGTGACCGCTCAGCCCGTGCGCGGCCGGAACCGGCCGTCCGGCCCGCCGCGCCTGCTGAAAGCCCTGGCGGTCCGCAACTTCCGGCTCTTCGCGGGCGGCCAGGTGCTGTCCGTGATCGGCACCTGGATGATGGTCACCGCCCAGGACTGGCTGGTGCTGCGGCTCACCGACGACTCCGCGTCGGCCCTCGGCACCGTCACCGCCCTCCAGTTCACCCCCATCCTCCTGCTCGCCCTGCACGGCGGACGGCTCGCCGACCGCTACGACAAACGCCGGCTCCTCCAGGCCGCCAACCTGGTCTCCGCCGTCCTCGCCGCGCTGCTCGCCCTCGCCGTCGCCACCGGCGAGGTGCGGACCTGGCACATCTACGCCTGCGCGCTCGGCCTCGGCACCGTCAACGCCGTCGAGATACCGGTGCGGATGAGCTTCGTCACCGAGCTCGTCGGAGCCGAACTGCTGCCCAACGCCTCCGCGCTCAGCGCCGCCTACTTCAACATCGCCCGCGTCGCCGGTCCCGCCGTCGCCGGAGTGTGCATCACCCACTGGGGCACGGCGCCGGTCATGGCCGTCAACGCCCTCAGCTACGGCGCGACCGTCGGCGCCCTCGCCCTGATGCGCCCCGCCGAACTGCACCGGCAAGGCGCCCGGCCGGGGCCCGCCCGGGTCCGCGACGGACTGCGGTACGTGCTCGGACGGCGGGACCTGGTGCTGCCGCTCGGGGTGGCCGCGGCCGTCGGCACCTTCGGGTTCGCCTTCCCGCTGACCCTGCCGCTGCTCGCCAAGACCGAGTTCCACACCGACGCGGCCTCCTTCGGCCTGCTCAGCAGCGCGCTCGCCGCGGGCTCGCTGCCGGCCGCGCTGGTCACCGCCGGCCGCCGGGGCCGCCCCGGTCCCTGGCCGGTCGTCGTCTCGGCCGCCGCGTTCGGCGCCCTGGAGACCGCGTGCGCCTTCGCCCCCACCTACGGCACGGCCGTCGCCGTCCTCTTCTGCACCGGCTTCGCCATGCTCTACTTCGCCCAGGCCGCCAACCACCGCATCCAGCTGGGCGCCGAGGCCGCCTACCGGGGCCGCGTGCTGGCCCTCTACATCCTCGTCTTCCAGGGCTCCACCCCGCTGGGCGCGCTGCTCCTGGGACGACTCGCGGACGACTTCGGCGTACGGTCCGCGCTGGCGGCCGGCGGCGCGGTGTCCCTGCTGGCCGCCGCGGTGGCCGCCGTCGCGCTGTGGCGCTCCCCGGACGACACGCCTACCGGGTGACCCGGCGCCAGCGCAGCCGGCGGTTCCGGGGCCGGCCGCCGATCAGCGCGGTGCCGGACAGCAGCAGGTCCTGGCCGTCGAGACGGACCTCGCGGAGCTGGTCCGTGCCGACGAGGTGCGGATGGGCGCTCACCGCCACCCGGTGCGTCATCCGGTCCCCCTCCAGGAACCAGCGCCCCGCGTATCCCATGAACGTCTCGCCCGCGGACGCGTCGCCGGGGCCCCGCATCATGCTGACCGTCATATGCCCGTCGGCGGTGTACACCAGCATCCCCCGCGGCTCGGTGCCGAGCGGTCCGGGTGCCTCCGACCCGTCGGCGCCGACCTCGTGATAACCGACCAGTTCCCACACCCCCACCGGCTGCCAGCGCATCCCCATGGTCACCGGCTCCCCGTGTCCGCGGTCGCCCGCCCCGCCGCACCGCCGGTCCGCGCGCGCAGCACCGGGACCACCTCACCGCCCAGAAGGTCCAGTTGCTCGGCGACGAGGTCGCGGGGCATGCCGGGCATGTCCAGGGCGAACAACTGGCGCTGATGGCCGTAGCGCTCGTGGAAGCCGAGGACCGCCTCGGTCACCTGCTGAGGGCTGCCGACGGTCAGCGTGGTCGACGCCATCTCCCGCTCCAGCGCGCGGGGCCCGGCCGGCATCCCGCGCGAGGCCAGCCACTGCGCGTGGTACGGCCGGAACCGGCGCACCGCGTCCTGACTGCGCCGCGCCACATGCAGCTGGCAGCCCGCGCCGACGACCGCCCGCCCGGGCGCGTGGCCGTGCGCCGCCCAGGCCCGGCGGTAGTGGTCGGCCAGCGCGCCGAAGTGCTCCCGCGGCCCGAACAGGTTGTTCAGGAAGAGCGGTTCGCCGTACCGGGCGGCCATCTCGGCCGTCTCGGGGCTGCGCACCGCGCCGTGCCAGATGACCGGCGGCTGCCCGTACGGCCGGGGCAGGGTGGTCACCTGGCGCAGCGGGGTGCGGAACCGCCCGGTCCAGTCGACGTCCTCCTCCCGCCACAGGGTGCGCAGCAGCCGGTGGTTCTCGGCGAGCAGCGCCTGCTGGTCGTCGGGGTGGCGGCCGAACAGCGGGAACGTGCGCCACGACACCCCCTTGCCGATCATCAGGTCGACCCGGCCCCCGGACAGCTGCGACAGCGTCGCGAAGTCCTCCGCGACCCGCACCGGGTCGAGCGTGGTCAGCAGGGTCACCGCGGTGCTCAGCCGCAGCCGCGTGGTGCGGGCCGCGATCTGCGCCAGGATCACGGTGGGCGAGCTGGTGACGAACGGGCCGTCGTGGTGCTCGCCGACCGCGAAGACGTCCAGGCCGGCCTGCTCGGTCAGCTCGCCGAACAGGACGACGTCCCGCAGCCGTTCGCCCTCGGTGGCGGTGCGGCCGGTCAGCGGATCGGGGCCCAGGGCGCCGATGCTGAAGATTCCGAATTCCATGGGGTCCCTCTCGGGCGGGATGGGCGGGATGGGGCGGAAGAGGCGGGAAGGGGCCGGGACCGGCGTACGGCGGTGCTCCGGCCGTGGCTCACAGCCGTGAGCCGCCGCTGACGTCGATGCACTGCCCGGTGATCCAGCGGGAGGCGTCGGAGGCCAGGAACGCCACCACGTCGGCGATGTCGTCGGGCAGGCCGATCCGGTCGAACACCGACCACCGGGCGAGCGCGGCGGCGCCCTCGGGCGTGGCGCGCAGGAAGGCGTTCATGTCGGTCTCCACGAACCCCGGCAGGACCGCGTTGACCGTGATGCCGCGCGGGCCGACGTCCTGCGCGACCGTCCGCGTCATCGTGTTCAGGGCGCCCTTGGACAGCGAGTAGACGACCGAGTCCGGGTACGCCATCCGCGTCACCCCGGACGACACGTTCACCACGCGCCCGCCCTCGGACATCCGGCGCAGCGCCTCCTGGGTGAGGAACAGCGGGGCCCGCACGTTCACCGCGACCAGCGTCTCGAAGGTCTCCTCGGTGACGTCCGAGACCCGGCCCAGCAGATGCGCGGCCGCGTTGTTCACCAGCACGTCCAGGCCGGGCCCGGCGCCGCGCGCGGCCAGCTCGGCGTCGTACCGCTCGAAGAGCCGCCGGGCGGCGCCGGGCGCGGCCAGGTCGGCGCCGACCGCGAAGGCACGGCCGCCGGCCTTCTCCGCCAGGGCGACCGTCTCGGCGGCGGCCGTGGCGCTGCGCCCGTAGTGGACCGCGACCAGCGCGCCCTCGGCGGCCAGCCGTACCGCGATCGCCCGTCCGATGCCCCGGCCCGCGCCCGTCACCAGCGCGGATCTGCCGTTCAGAACTCCCACAGCCGCTCCTCCACCCCCGCGGCGACCTCCGCCCCGGCACCGGCCCCACTGTCGGCGGTCCGCTCGAACGGCGCTTGAGCGGCGCTGGGGCACGGCGCTCGGCCCCTGAGCTCGGCCCTTGCGCGGGGGGTGGCGGGGCTCGGCGCTGGTTCGGTCGCGGGGGTCGGCGGGGTGGTCGGCCCTTGCGCTGGGCGCGGTGCTCGGTCCCTGCGCTCGGCCCTTGCGCGGGGGGTGGCGGGGCTCGGCGCTGGTTC